>NZ_CP127385.1:1892659-2198988 GCF_030378205.1 Bradyrhizobium sp. NP1 | reverse complement strand
GGCTCACCGACAAGCTCCGCTTCTACAAGCTGCGCGCCAAGGTCACGGTCGAAAACCTCTCCGACAGCATGGGGCTGCTGGCGGCCTGGGACGGCAGCTTCGCGATGCGGCCCGACCTCTCCTTCGCCGATCCCCGCGACGCCGCGCTCGGCTGGCGCGTGCTGGTGCCGCAGGAGCTTGCGCAGAAGGTCGCCGACCTGATCGGCGCCGAGCTCGTGGACAGCCAGGCCTACGAGGCGCACCGCATCGCCTGCGGCACGCCGCGCGGCGGGCTCGACTTCATCTATGGCGACGCCTTTCCGCACGAGACCAACATGGACCGCCTTAACGGCGTCGACTTCGACAAGGGCTGCTATGTCGGCCAGGAGGTGGTTTCGCGGATGCAGCATCGCGGCACCGCACGCACCCGCACGGTGAAGATCATCCTCGACGACTTCGCGCCGGAACCGGGCACTGCGATCATGGCCGGCGACAAGCCGGTCGGCACAACAGGCACGACCGCAGGTCCCAACGGCCTCGCGCTGGTGCGGACCGATCGGGTGGCGGATGCGATCGAGGCCGGCATCCCCTTGACCGCGGGCGGGCTCGGCCTTCGCCTTGCCGATCCCGGCTCGATCCGGGCGCCTGAGAAGAAGACCGTCGCATGAGCCGTTCCGCACGACTGCATGCCGACGGCAAGACACGCTGCCCGTGGCCGGGCGAAGATCCGCTCTATGTCGCCTACCACGACACCGAATGGGGCGTGCCCGAATATGACGATCGCGCGCTCTACGAGAAGCTGATCCTCGACGGCTTCCAGGCCGGGCTGTCCTGGATCACGATCCTGCGCAAGCGCGACAATTTCCGCCGCGCCTTCGACGATTTCGAGCCTGCGAAGATCGCGCGCTACAATGCGAAGAAGATCCACGCGCTGATGAACGACGCCGGCATCGTGCGCAACCGCGCCAAGATCGAGGGCACGATCGAAAGCGCGAAGTCGTACCTGAAGATCATGGAGCAAGGCCCGGGCTTCTCGAAGTTCTTGTGGGACTTCCTCGACGGCAAGCCGAAGGTCAACCAGTTCAAGACGACCGCGAGCGTGCCGGCCGCGACCCCACTCTCGGTCAAGGTCTCGAAGGAGCTGTCCGCGCGCGGCTTCAAGTTCGTCGGCCCCACCATCGTCTACGCCTTCATGCAGGCGACCGGCATGGTCAACGACCATCTGGTCAGCTGCTTCTGCCACGAGAGCTGCGCCACCAAGCGGCGCACCCCCCGCCTGCAGGCAAAATGAGAGCGGTGAAGCCATCCGTCGCCGATGCCCGCGCCTGGCAGCGGATGCTGTCGGGCCGCCGGCTCGACCTGCTCGATCCCTCCCCGCTCGACATCGAGGTCGCCGACATCGCCCATGGGCTCGCGCGGGTGGCGCGCTGGAACGGCCAGACCAGCGGCGCGCATATCTTCTCGGTGGCGCAGCATACGCTGCTGGTGGAAGCTGTGATGCGCGAGCAGATGCCGCGGATCGACGCCAGCGTCCGCCTCGCGGCGCTGCTGCATGACGCACCCGAATATGTCATCGGCGACATGATCTCGCCGTTCAAGGCGGTGCTCGGCGGCGACTACAAGGCGGTCGAGAAGCGGCTGCTCTCGGCGATCCATATCCGCTTTGGCCTGCCCGCGGCGCTGCCCGAGGCGATCACGCGACAGATCAAGGAAGCCGACAAGGGCGCCGCCTATCTGGAGGCGACACGGCTCGCGGGATTTGGCGAGGCCGAGGCGAAGCGGCTGTTCGGCCGCGATCCCGGCCTGCCCGAGGCCATGGAGCGCGACTATCTGACGCCCTGGACCGCGGCAAAGGCCGAAAAACGCTTCCTGGCGCGCTTCAAGACGCTGCACGCATAGGTCTGCGGCTTTCACGCCCCGGCGCACGGGCCTATAATCCGCGCCAAAAGGACCGTCATGATTCACGTCTGCTCGCTTGCCGCCCTGCCCGAAACCGTGCGCGCCACCGGCGCCAGCCACGTCCTCACCGTGATGGCCAATGTCGACCAGGTGCAGCGGCCGGTGTCGGTGCTTCCTGCCAATCACCTCAAGGTCTCGATGGACGACATCATCGAGGAGATGGAGGGCTTTGTCGCGCCGAGCCCGGCCCATATCGAGAAGGTGCTGAACTTCGTGCGCGGCTGGGACCGCAGCGCGCCGCTGGTCGTGCATTGCTATGCCGGCATCAGCCGTTCGACCGCGAGCGCCTTTGCCGCGGCCTGCGCACTCAATCCGCGCCGCGACGAGATCACGATCGCGCGCCAGATCCGCGCCGCCTCCCCGATCGCGCAGCCGAACCGCCTGATCGTCAGCCTCGCCGACAAGGCGCTCGGCCGCGAGGGGCGCATGCTGCGGGCGCTGGACGAGATGGGGCCGGCCACGATGACGATCGAGGGCCAGCCGTTCCGCGTCGAACTCGAATAGCGGAGTGGATGCAGATCCGCGCACCCGAATGAGCGACACGCACCTGACGCCGATCGAGATCGGGTTGACCGCGGCGATCGTCGCCATCGAGGACAATGAACCCGCGATCCTGACCGCTGCCGGCGGCGACGGCCTCACCGGCCTGCCGTTCGGCCCGTTCGACGCGGTGTCGCATCGCACCTTCGAGATCGGCCTGCGCGCCTGGGTCGAGGCCCAGGCGGGCTTGCGGCTCGGCTATGTCGAGCAGCTCTACACCTTCGGCGATCGCGGCCGCCATACCGAGCCGGGCGACACCGGCGCACATATCGTCTCCATCGGGTATCTTGCGCTGACCCGGCCGGCCGAGGGCGCGCGCGCGCCGGGTGCCACCTTCGAGCCCTGGTACCGCTTTTTCCCCTGGGAGGATTGGCGCAGCGCCAAGCCCGACATCATCGAGCGCGACATCGTCCCCGAACTCACCCGGTGGGCCGCGCAGGACGAGGCACCGGAGGCGAACCGCGCGCTCGGCCGCAAGGACCGCGTGCGGCTCTATTTCGGCACCGAGGGCGCGCCATGGGACGAGGAACGCGTGCTCGACCGCTACGAGCTGCTTTATGAAGCCGGCCTCGTGGAGGAAGCGCGCCGCGACGGCCGGCCTGCGGCACTGGCGCGCCGCTCATGGCTTCCGCTCGGCGTCTCGATGCGTTTCGACCACCGGCGGGTCCTCGCCACCGCAATCGCCCGGCTGCGCGCCAAGCTGAAATATCGCCCGGTTGTCTTTGAACTTTTGCCTGGCGAGTTCACACTCACCGAATTACAGCACACCGTCGAGGCGATCTCCGGACGTCACCTGCACAAGCAGAACTTCCGCAGGCTGGTGGAGCAAGGCGCGCTGGTCGAACCAACCGGAGTGGTATCGACACAGACAGGGGGACGACCGGCCGCGCTGTTTCGCTTTCGCCGCGAGGTGCTGCAGGAGCGTCCCGCACCGGGCTTGCGCGTGCGCGGCCGGCGCTAGGGCATGATCCGGAAGAGTGTGCAGCGGTTTTTCCGAAAGGATCATGCTCAATCAAAAACCTGAAGCGCGATGGCGATTCAATTTGATCCCATCGCGCTTTAGGATCGCGCTTTGACGAACTGACACGGTGAGCCCTTGAGCTTCGGGCTGACGCCTGGAGAATGCGATGTTTGACTCACCGTTCGACTTCCTCGCGCTGCTGATCGCGATCGTCGCGCTGGCAATTGCGCGCAAGGCGCTCAACCAGGCGGCAAGCCTGCGCGCAAGGCTCGACCAGATCCAGGCGGCATCGACCGCTGCGAGCCCTGCGCCGCCGCCGCTTGCCGCCACGCCGGAATTCCAACAGGCACCCGCGACCGCCTCGCCCAGCATCGCGGCGGAGCCGATGGCTGAAGCCGCGGTTCTCCCTGCCGACGAAGCGCCGCGCGAGAACGGCGGCGAAACCGCCGCGCCGCCGCCGCTCCCGCCGGAGGACGCCGGCTTCGAGGAGCGCCTCGGCACCCGCTGGGTGGTGTGGATCGGCGGGCTGGCGCTTGCGCTCGGCGGTTTCTTCATGGTGCGCTATTCGATCGAGGCGGGGCTGCTCGGCCCCGGCGTGCGGGTCGCACTTGGCGCCTTGTTCGCGCTGGCGCTGCTTGGCGCCGGCGAGTGGACGCGCCGCATCGAACACAGCTCCGGCATCGAGTCGCTGCCGGTCGCCAACATCCCGGCGATCCTCACCGCGGCCGGCACCGCGGTCGCGTTTGCGACGGTCTACGCGGCCTACGCGCTCTATGGCTTCCTCGCGCCGGCGAGCGCCTTCATCCTGCTCGGCCTGGTCGCGCTCGGCACGCTTGCCGCCGCGCTGCTGCACGGGCCGGCGCTCGCCGGCCTCGGCGTCGCGGCTGGTTTCGTCACACCGCTGCTGGTGTCGTCCGACACGCCCGACTATTGGGCGCTCTACATCTACCTTGCGATCGTCACCGCGGCGTCGTTTGGCCTGGCGCGGATCCGCCTCTGGCGCTGGCTCGCCGTGACCACCATCGTGTTTGCGCTGCTCTGGACGGCGCCATGCCTGCCATGCGGACCATCGATGATCGCGCCGCATCTGTTCCATGTGATCGCGGGTTTCATCCTCGCGGCGCTGCTGGTCGTGTCCGGCTTCGCCTTCGGCCCGGAGGCCGGCACGGAGCAGGTCGAACTGATCCCGTCAGGCGCGCTCGCCGCCTATCTGCTCGGCGCGACCGCGATCGTGCTCGCCAGCCATCACGCCGATGCCGCCATGACCGGCTTTGCGCTCCTGGTGATCGCAACAATCGCGACCGCCTGGCGCGCGCCGTCGGCGGCGGGCGCGCTGGGTGCTGCCGCGATCCTCGTCTTCGTCGTGTTCGCCGAGTGGGTGGTGCGCAGCAATCCCGATCTCCTGGTGCTGCCGGGCGGCCCGATACCCGGCATCGGTCCCGCCGCGACGGACGGATCGGTGTCGCTGCACCTCGTCACCGCCGCGATCTTCGCGATCGGCTTCGGCGTGACAGGCTTTCTGGCGCAGCGCCGCTTTTCTGCCGCGCGCCTGACGACGCGCTGGGCCGCGGTGGCAACCTTCACCCCGCTTGCGCTCCTGATCGCGCTTTATGCCCGCATCGCCCATCTCGACCGCTCGATTCCGTTTGCGATCCTCGCGGTGCTGCTGGCGGCCGCATTCGGCGCAGCGACCGAATTCCTGACGCGGCGGGAGGAGCGCCCCGCCCAGTCGGTCGGCATCGCGCTGTTTGCAACCGCAACGCTCGGCGCGCTGGCGCTGGCGCTGACCTTCGCGCTGGAAAAGGGCTGGCTCAGTATCGCGCTGGCGCTGACCTCTGCCGGCGCGGCCTGGATTTCGCTCAGGCGGCCGATCCCGTTCCTGCGCGCGCTGGCTGCGATCATGGCCGGCATCGTCACGTTGCGGATCGGCTACGAGCCGCGGATCGCAGGCGACGCCGTCGGCACGACGCCGATCTTCAACTGGCTGTTGTGGGGCTATGGCGTGCCGGCGGCATCGTTCTGGGTGGGCAGCCATTTGCTGCGGCGACGCGGCGACGACGCGCCGCTGCGCGCGGTGGAAGCGGCCGCGATCCTGTTCACGGTGCTGCTCGCCTTCCTGGAGATCCGTCACGTCCTCAATGGCGGCGACATCTATCGCATCGAGCCCCACCTCGGCGAGATCGCGCTGCAGGTCTGCACGGCGCTGGCCATGGCGATAGGGCTCGAGCGCCTCAGGCTCCGCAGCGGAAGCATCGTGCACAATGTCGGCGCAGTGCTGCTGACCGTCTTTGCCGGGCTCGCCACCATCTTCGGATTGATGCTGCTGGAGACGCCGATCCTCTGGCCGATCGATGTCGGCGGACCCGTCCTCAACCTTCTGCTGCTCGGCTATGCCCTGCCCGCGCTGCTTGCGCTGCTGCTGTCCTATGCGGTCGCCGGTCACCGCCCGGCCGCCTACGCCAACACCGTCGCCGCGTTCGCGCTGGTGCTCGCGCTTGCCTATGTCTCGTTCGAAATTCGCAGGCTCTACCACGGCCCGGTCATCAGCCGCGGCCCGACCACCGGCGCCGAGCAATACAGCTACTCGATCGCGTGGCTGCTGTTCGGCGTGCTGCTGCTTGGCATCGGCATGCTGGCTAATTCGCAGCGCGCGCGGCTGGCATCGGCCGCGGTGATCGCGCTGACGATCGCGAAAGCCTTCCTGATCGACATGTCGACGCTGACCGGGTTTTACCGTGCGCTGTCGTTCATGTGCCTCGGCGTGGTGCTGGTGGCGATCGGCTGGATCTACCGGCGCGTCCTGTTTCGCAGGCAGGCGCCGCCGCAGCCGATCGCGCAGCAAGGCGAGTGACGCTCACGCCGCCCGCACTGACGCCAGGAACTTGCCGACTTCGAGCTTGAGGCGGCTCGAATCGCCCGACAGCGTGCGCGCCGCCGAGAACACCTGCGAGGACGCCGATCCGGTTTCGGTGGGCAAATGCCCAAGCGACGCGCAGCCGATGCGCGGGCATGGCTTCGCCCGCGGCGAGGCGCGCGCGATCGAAACGATGCTTTCAACGATGAGGTCGGACGGACGGCGCGTCCGTCAGTCGAGCGTGTCCGCGGTCAGACGGATGCAGAAAACGGGCTTCCGTCGCTCGTCGAGCATTTCCATGCGCCATTCGGAGTTCGGTCTCAGCCCGCGGGAAATGCCGCTGAGCAGGTTGCTGCAGACCGCGGTCATCTCGGTCCAGGCGGCCTCGCGGCTGTCGAACTCGAAGGGCTGGTCGGAGGCGCCCGAGTAGCGACCCTGGCTGATCCGAAAGAAATAAAGCGCCATTGGGTTCAGTCCGTGGGTTCGCTCGCCGCCGCGGGCGGCCGAAGCTCGCACAAACTGAGTGACTAGTCCCTACCAACCAGCAAAAGGAATCCCCCGTAAGACTACGGGCGGGCGGACGGCCGGACTGACGGGCCGAAGACGGCGACTACTCCGTCGAACGACGCAGCTCCGGCGCGCTTTCGGGTTTCGCGGGCTCGGAGCGGACCGGCTCGATCTTGGCGCTTTCCACGCGCGGCGTCTCGACCCGCGTTGCCATTTCAGCGCGCGCGGCATCAGCCGCGCCGTTGCGTTCGGCCCGATGCGAACGCGGCCTCGCCACTGCGCGGGCCATCAGCATCTGCGAGGCGCCCTGATGCTGGAAATCGCAATAGGCGAAGCCCATGCCGGAGACCGAGCCGCGGAAGCTGCGCTCATCCTTCTTGTCGAGATTGAAGCACGGCTCGAACGGAATGCCCTTGATCGACGCGCAGACGATCTGGTCGCGGATCTGCAGCGTGTTGCCGGGCAGGCGAATGTGGCGCACGGGACCCGAGCCGGAGAATTGCACGGCGCCGGCAGCGCCCATGTCGTCGAGGATGCGCCCTGCCCCACGGGTGCCGTCGAAGCAGGTGAAGGCGAAGACCTTGCCGGCAACGAACTTGCGCGCCTCATCGGCGGTCATCATCCCCGCCAGGGCGGGCGCGATCAACGCGCCGGCGGTGACGGTCCCCAACACAAAACGCGCCAGCATTTTCCAACTCCAACATAACCCGAGCGCGGGCAAGTCTGATGCCTTTACCCGCTGCTTACCATAACAACCGTGGCAAGATTGGAGCAGCTTGGTTGGTAAAGTCTGAACGTGGCCTAGGGAATTTTTACCACGACGCGGCCGCGGACCTGGCCGGCGAGGATTTTCGGCGCCTCCGCGAGGACCTGATCAAGCGCAATTTCATGAGTTATTTCAGATAGTTTTGCGGGATCCAGGTCGCTGGCAAGGCGCCGCCAGGCGATCTCGCGCGCTGCAATCGGACACATCACGGAATCGATGCCGAGAAGGCACACCCCCCGCAAAATAAACGGGGCGACCGAGGACGGCAGGTCCATGCCGGCGGCAAGGCCACAGGCCGCGATGGCGCCGCCATACTTCGTCATCGACAACAGGTTGGCGAGCGTGGTCGAGCCGACGCTGTCGACGCCGCCGGCCCAGCGTTCCTTGCCGAGCGGCTTCGGCTGGCCGGCCAGTTCAGCGCGATCGATCACCTCGGTGGCGCCGAGGCCTTTCAGATAGCCCGCCTCCGCCATCCGGCCGGTCGAGGCGATGACGTGATAGCCGAGCCTGGCGAGCACGGCGATGGCGACCGAGCCGACGCCGCCGGCCGCACCGGTGACCACCACCGGGCCGCTATTCGGCGACACCCCCTGCTTTTCCAGCGCGAGCACCGCGAGCATGGCGGTGAAGCCGGCGGTGCCGATCGCCATCGCCTGGCGCGCCGACATGCCGTCGGGCAACCGCACCAGCCAGTCGCCCTTGACGCGCGCCTTCTGCGCGTAGGCGCCGAGATGGGTTTCGCCCATGCCCCAGCCGGTGCAGATCACCTTGTCGCCGGCCTTCCAGGCCGGATGGCTGGACTGCGTGACAGTGCCCGCGAAGTCGATGCCCGCGATCATCGGAAAGCGCCGGACCACGGGCGCCTTGCCGGTCAGCGCGAGCCCGTCCTTGTAGTTCAGCGTCGACCATTCGACGGCGACGGTGACGTCGCCATCCATCAACTCGGCCTCGTCGAATTGCGTGAGCGCGGCGGTGGTACCCTTGTCCGCCTTGTCGATCCTGATCGCCTTGAACGTGGCCACGGCAAACCTCCCTCAATCTAGTGGTCCGACGCCAACATTCGCATCCCTTTTGTAGCGGGCTCGTTTGCGAATGTTGGCGTCAAAGGACGCCTAGCAAAATATTGGATTCCAGTGGAGTTTTGGATTTGACATTCGCTTTCCGAATGCGCGGCTGGATGAGCGGCGAATGTCAAATCCACTCCACTGGCTTTCAAGGGGTTTTATCGCATCAAGCCGGCCGCGCAACTGCGGCGGCCGACGATGCCCGCACTGTTCCGAATGGCGGGAAATGTCAGGTCGCCGGAACCGGGCGCGCCAAGCGCGCGACCGGCTTCTCGACGATCGGCAGGTTGATCAGTGCCGACAACACGCCGAACAGCACGGAAAGCCACCAGATCGGCGTGTAGGAGCCGAACTTCTCGAACACGATGCCGCCGAGCCAGACGCCGAGGAAGCCACCCACCTGATGGCTGACGAAGGCAAAGCCGTAAAGCGTGGTGAACCAGCGCGTGCCGAACATCAGGAACACCAGCGCCGAAGTCGGCGGCACCGTCGACAGCCATAGCAGGCCGCTCGCAGCGCCGAACGCGATCGCCGAGAACGGGGTGATCGGGAACGAGATGAAGGCAACGGTGGCAAGCGCGCGCGCGAGATAGATCACCGACAGGATGTAGCGCTTGGGCAGGTAGTTCTGCAGCCAGCCGACGCTGAGCGAGCCCACGATGTTGAACAGGCCGATCGCCGCGACCACCCAGCCGCCGATCTGGACGGAGATGCCGCGGTCGACCAGGAACGGCGGCAGATGCACGGTAACGAAGGCGAGCTGGAAGCCGCAGGTGAAGAAGCCGAGCACCAGCAGCACGTAGGAGCGATGGCCGAACGCCTCCGCGAGCGCGGTGCGGAACGACTGCTCGCCGCCGGAGGCGACGTCGCTCGACGCCGTCGCCGGCCCGGTGTTGAGCGCGAGCGAGAGCGGCACGATCAGGAGCATCAGCGCGGCAAACACCATGAGCGCGGTCTGCCAGCCGAAATTGTCGATCAGCGCCACGCCGAAGGGCGCGAACAGGAACTGCCCGAACGATCCCGCGGCGGTGCCGGCGCCGAGCGCGATCCCGCGCCGCTCCGGCGGCAGCAGCTTGCTGAAAGCCGACAGCACGAGATTGAACGAGCAACCGGACAGGCCGAAGCCCATCAGCACGCCGGCACCGAGCTCGAGCGACATCGGCGTCGTGGCGTAGCGCATCACGGCAAGGCCGGCCGCATACATCAGCGCGCCGACCACCATCACGCGGAAGGTGCCGAAGCGGTCGGCGATGGCGCCGGCGATCGGCTGGCCCAGGCCCCACAACAGGTTCTGCACCGCCAGCGCCAGGCCGAACACGTCGCGGCCCCATGACAGATCGCGGCTCATCGGCTGGATGAAGAAACCGACGCTCGCGCGTGGCCCGAAGCCCAGCAGCGCGACCGCGCAGCCGCAGACGATGATCACGAGAGGCGTGCGCCAGGTCGAGGCTGGCCTGACGTCGCTTGCCGCGTTGGACATTGTTCTTCCCGGTCTTGTTTGTCGCGCCGGCATCGGCGGGCGCGATTCATTACAGCGAGTTAATGCATCTGCATGAAAATCCAATCGCAAGCACGCGAAATTTTTGCCTGCGGGGCAGCCCTGCAAATCCGCGCTGGCAGTCCCGCCGATTTGACAATGGCGCGGTCTGGCGGCCGCGCCGCGACCGTGCTATATTCGCTTTTGCTCGTAATGAGGATAATGAGTCATCCCTTGCGAGCACCGAGCTTGCCCCGGTGAGCGGAGCGGCTCGCGACATCCAGGCAAAACGTACGAGAACATTGCCGGCCTTGGTGGGCCGGATTTCTCGGGTCTCATATATGCTCAATACGAGTATATGTGATGAAGATGAAGGAGGCTGCCATGCCGATCGCTGGAATTTACGGACCCGAAGATGTGGGCAGCACCCCGCTCAGCGCAGCTCATCCGGCGCGGGGCGACAGCGGCATTGCCGGGGCGGCGCACACCCGCGCACTGCCGATGCCGGCGCTGGAATGGAATGAGGAGGTCGAGTGCGCCACCGCGCCGCTCTATGAACGGGTCAAGCGCGTGATCCCGCCGATCGAGTGGCCGCTGATGGCGCCCACCATCAAGGCGATCAACGACCTGAAGAGGGAGCGCGACGCGGTGATCCTGGCGCATAACTACCAGACGCCGGAGATCTTCCATTGCGTCGCCGACATCACCGGCGACTCGCTGCAGCTTGCGATCGAGGCGACCAGGGTGAAGGCCGGCACCATCATCCAGTGCGGCGTGCATTTCATGGCCGAGACCTCGAAGATCCTCAACCCGGACAAGACCGTGCTGATCCCGGATTCCCGCGCCGGCTGTTCGCTCGCCGCCAGCATCACCGGCGCCGACGTGCGGCTGCTGCGCGAGCGCTTTCCCGGCGTGCCGGTGGTCGCCTATGTCAACACCTCGGCCGAAGTGAAGGCGGAGGTCGACATCTGCTGCACCTCGTCGAATGCGGTGCAGGTGGTCGAGAGCCTGAACGCGCCGACCGTGATCTTCCTGCCCGACCAGTACCTGGCGAAATACGTCGCCTCGAAAACCAGCGTGAAGGTCATCGCCTGGAAGGGCGCCTGCGAGGTGCACGAGCGCTTCACCGGCGAGGAGCTGCGCGCCTGTCGCGAAAGCGATCCATCGCTGCAGATCATCGCGCATCCGGAATGTCCGCCCGACGTCCTGGCGGAAGCCGACTTCACCGGCTCGACCGCGCACATGATCGGCTGGCTGCGCAGCAACCGCCCCAAACGCGTGGTGATGGTGACCGAATGCTCGATGGCCGACAACGTGCGGGCCGAGCTGCCCGACCTCGAGATCGTGCAGCCCTGCAACCTGTGCCCGCACATGAAGCGGATCACGCTGCCGAAGATTCTCGACAGCCTGCGGCTCCTGCGCGAGGAAGTGACCATCGATCCGGCCATCGCGACGCGCGCACGACGTTCGGTCGAGCGCATGGTGAACCTGAAGAACTGATCCCCGCGACGGCAGGAGCGATCGATGCCCAACAATGCTTATGACCTCACCCGCCAGACCGACGACGTCGTGATCGTCGGCGGCGGCCTGGCCGGCCTGTTCTGCGCGCTCAAGCTCGCGCCACGGCCGATCACGGTGATCTCGGCCGCCCCGCTCGGCGAGGGCGCGTCCACCGCATGGGCGCAGGGCGGCATCGCCGCTGCGATCGGCGACGAAGACAGCCCCGAGTCCCACGCCGCCGATACGGTTGCGGCGGGCGCCGGCCTCGTCGAGGAAAAGATCGCGCTCGACCTCGCGCGCGAGGCGGCGGCGCGCATCGAGGATCTGCTGCGTTATGGCGTGCCCTTCGACCGCGACCTGGAAGGAAGGCTCGCGCTCGGCCGCGAAGCCGCGCATTCGGCGCGCCGCATCGTGCATGTGCGCGGCGACATGGCGGGAAAAGCCATCATCGCGGCACTCACGGAAGCGGTGCGACGAACGCCTTCGATCCGGATCATCGAAGGCCTTGTTGCAGAGGCGCTTCTCACCGACGATCGAGGCGTGACCGGCCTGCAATTGCGCAGCGCCGCCGATCCCGCTGCAAGGCCCGTGATCATCGCCTCGCGCGCCGTGGTGCTGGCAACCGGCGGCATCGGTCATCTCTACGCCGTGACGACGAACCCGACCCAAGCCAACGGGCTCGGCCTTGCCATCGCCGCCCGCGCCGGTGCCGCGATCGCCGATCCCGAATTCGTGCAGTTTCACCCCACCGCGATCATGGTCGGCCGCGATCCGGCGCCGCTTGCGACCGAAGCGCTGCGCGGCGAAGGCGCGACCCTGATCAACGGCAAGGGCGAGCGCTTCATGCTGGGGCATCACAAGCTCGCCGAGCTGGCACCGCGCGACATCGTGGCGCGCGGCGTATTCGCGGAAGTTCAAGCCGGCCGCGGCGCGTTTCTCGATGCGCGGGACGCGCTGGGTGCCCGCTTTGCGGAGAGGTTCCCGACCGTGCACGCAAGCTGCATGGCCGCCGGCATCGATGCGGCGGCGCAGCCAATTCCGGTGGCGCCCGCCGCGCACTACCACATGGGTGGCATCGCGGTCGACGAACGCGGCCGCAGCTCGCTTGAAGGGCTGTGGGCGGGCGGCGAGGTCTCGTCGACCGGCGCGCACGGCGCCAACCGCCTCGCCTCCAACTCGCTGCTCGAGGCCGTGGTCTATGCCGCGCGAATCGCCGAGGACATCGCCGGCAGCGCGATCGCGGCGCCCGCCGCGCCGCCGCCGATGCTGGTCGTTCCCCGCAATGGCGCAATGCCGGCGCTTGCCACAAAAAACCTGCGCACGATGATGACCTCGCATGTCGGCGTGCTCAGGGACGGCGAGCGCCTCGCCGAAGCCGTGCGAAGCTTTGCGGCGCTCGAGCGCGATACCGGCAATATCGCGCTGCGCAACATGGCAACGACGGCGCTGCTGGTGGCAGCATCCGCTTTGACACGGCGCGAAAGCCGCGGCGCCCATTGCCGCATCGATCATCCGCTTGAAAGCCCGCGCGCACGTCGCACCCTGACGACGCTCGCCGCTGCCAGGGAGATCGCCGGACATCTTTCAGACCAAGCCCACGAAGAAATCGCAGCCCCCATCACCGCGTGACAGCCATGATCACACCCACCGCCCTGCTCCACCCCGACGCCTTCCTCTCGCCGCTCGCGATCGATCAGGCCGTTGCACGCGCGCTCGACGAGGATCTCGGCCGCGCCGGCGACATCACCTCGACCGCAACCATTCCGGAGACAACACAGGCCCGCGCGGTGATGGTCGCGCGCCAGACCGGCATCATCGCCGGCCTGCCGCTCGCGGTCGCGACGTTCCGCAAATTGTCCGGCGATATCGGCATCGAGGCCCATGTCCGTGACGGCGCGCGCGTCGCCGCCGGCACACGCGTATTGACACTTGCGGGGCCCGCCCGCTCCATGCTGTCGGGCGAACGCACCGCGCTGAATTTCGTCGGCCGGCTGTCCGGGATCGCGACGCTCACCGCGGACCATGTGCAGCGCACCGAAGGCAGCAGCCTGCGCATCTGCGACACGCGCAAGACCACGCCCGGCCTGCGGGCGCTGGAGAAATATGCGGTGCGCTGCGGCGGCGGCTTCAACCATCGCTTCGGGCTCGACGACGCCGTGCTGATCAAGGACAACCATATCGCGGTTGCCGGCGGCGTGCGCACCGTGCTGGAGCGCGCCCGCGCCCATGTCGGCCATCTCGTGAAGATCGAGATCGAGGTCGACACGCTCGACCAGCTCCGCGACGTGCTCGACGCCGGCCTCGCCGACGTGGTGCTTCTCGACAACATGAACGTGGCAACGCTTGCCGAAGCAGCGAGGCTCGCGAAGGGGCGCGTCGTGCTGGAAGCCTCCGGCGGCATCACGCTTGGCACGATCGCGGAAATCGCGACAACCGGCGTCGACTACGTTTCCGCGGGCGCGCTGACGCATTCGGCTGGCAATTTCGATATTGCGCTCGATATCGAGGTGTGAGCCGATCGTCGTCATTGCCGGGCTTGATCCGGCAATCCATCCTTGAAGAACCTGTCTTGATGGATGCGCGGGTCATCCCGCGCATGACAAGTCGAGATCACCGCTACCGTCGCGACCGACTTAGCGACAGTTAGCGCCGCACCGAATTGGGATTGAGCTCGGCCTCGCTCTTGGCTTCCTCGGCGAGCTGCGCCGAGAGCGCGGCCGTCTGTGCCGGCGTGCCCCAGCTCGGCGCGTCGCTGCCGTCGCCCCACGCCTTCGGCCGGTAGAAGGTGTGAACGCCGAACTTGTACATCTTCTTCATTTCGCTGACCCAGGACGGGTGCACGTAATAGGCGTGGTAGTGCGTCGATTTGCCGACCTCGGGGAGCCAGATCTGGCCGTCGAGCATGGCTTTGGCGATCTTCCTGGCGCGCTCCCACATCTCGGGCTCGCGGATCACGTCGGCATTGTTGTCGCAGGCGAAGGTGAACTGGCAGGCGAAATGCCGGTGCTTGTTCTGGTAGACCACGCCGCACACAGTGGTCGGATAGAAGCCGGAGAAGGCGCGGTTCATCACCACCTGGGCGACCGCGATCTGGCCGCGCACGGCTTCGCCGCGCGCCTCGAAATAGACCGCCTCCGCAAGACACTTTTCCGACTTGGCGCGCAATTTCGGGTCGATGAGGCCGAGCCGCTCGGCCGGCGTTCTGGCGCGCTGGTTGTCGGTGTTCACCTCGCCCTTCGGCGCGAGGCTCTCGCCGCCTTCGATCGCCTTCGTCGCCTCGTCGGAGGCAAGCGGCAGCGACGCCGTCACCTTCATGTCGGGATCGGGCAGCGCGGGAACGACGATCAGCGGCTCCTCGCCGGGCTGCCAGCGCTCGATGCTGCCGAGCGAGCCACCGAGCGAGGCGGTGCCGAAATAGAGGCTCGCGGTCTTGACGTTGAAGCCCTCGGTAGAGGGCACAGCCTCGATCGCCGCGGCTTCCTTCAGATCGTCCAGCGGCTGGGGTTCCAGCGACAGCGAGATGTCGTATTGCGGCAGGGGCGGCGCGTTCATCGCTTCCTGCAGCTCGGGATCGAGCGCGGCACGTTCGGTGGGTGCGATCGGTGAAGCGCGATCATCGGTCGGCGCGACAGCGGCACTCTTGGCGCCCCTGACCGAGGCGTTGGAATTGGCGGGATCATCGGTCGCCGGCGTGACGCCCGCGGGCGCGATTGTCTCCGGGGTCACCGACGCCGGCAGCGGCGCGACCACGAGGCGGTCGCCCTTCAGCGTGCGGTTCACCACCGGAAAGTCTGACGACTGATAGCGCGGCGGCGGCACCAGCATCGGATTGCGCGTCACCGAGCCGGTGATGTCGATACCCTGGTTGTCGAGGCTGGCGAGCCGGTAGCTGACGCTCTGCGGCGTGGACGTGCCGATCGGACGGCCGAACGAATAGGTGGCAAGCTGGATCGAGCTTGCGGCGGAGAACACGCGCTTCTGCCAGCGTTCGGCGACGCCGGGCTGGCGCGCAAGCAGCGAAGCGATGTCCTGATACCCGATCTCCGTCGGCATCAATGCGAAGATGCATAAGCCAAGGCCGAAGGACGCCAAACGCGCGCCCTTCGGGTGGTTACGCAACACTGACATCGATACGCTCACGCAACGCTTACTCGCTACACGGTCGAGCAGTACATCCGTGCAATTCGACCATTTTTGGTGGTATCGAATTTAGGTTGCCGCTCGGTTAACCGGCGTGGCGCGCGCGACACAGGCAAGGAATCCGTGCCGTTTTCGCGTTTCGATCGCGGGCCTTGGTAAATGGCCGCTCGATCGAAACGGTAAATATCCGGTCAACAAAAATGATGAAGAGATCGTGCCCAACCCGCTTCATTACGGGACGGCAAACGTGCAAGCACCAGCGAGTCATTCCGGGGCGCGCGAAGCGCCAACCCGGAACCTCGAGATTCCGGGTCTGCGCCTGACGGCGCATCCCGGAATGACGGAGTGTTGTAATGCCTGGTCGCTAGCGCGCCTTACGCCTGGCTTGCGACCGCCTTGCCGAGCGCGGCCTGCGCCGCGGCGAGACGCGCGATCGGCACGCGATAGGGCGAGCACGACACGTAGTCGAGCCCGATCTGATGGCAGAACGCCACGGAGGCGGGATCGCCGCCATGCTCGCCGCAGATGCCGACCTTGAGCGAAGGCCGCGTCTTGCGGCCGCGCTCGACGCCGATCCTGACGAGTTCGCCGACGCCGTCGCGGTCGACCGAGACGAACGGATCGATCTCGAAGATTCCCTTGGCGATATAGGTGCCGAGGAAGCTCGCGGCGTCGTCGCGGCTGATGCCGTAGGTGGTCTGCGTCAGGTCGTTGGTGCCGAAGGAGAAGAACTCCGCCGTCTTGGCGATGTCGCCGGCCAGGAGACAGGCGCGCGGCAATTCGATCATGGTGCCGACCTGATAGCTGAGCTTGGCGCCGGTCTCCTTCATGACGGCCTGCGCGGTGGCGTCGATCCGCGCCTTGGTCAGGTCGAATTCGGCGCGCGTTGCGATCAGCGGCACCATCACCTCGAGCCCGACCGCCTTGCCGGTGCGCTTGCCCGCCTCGACCGCGGCCTCGAAGATCGCGCGCGCCTGCATCTCGGCGATCTCGGGATAGGCGATCGCGAGACGGCAGCCGCGGAAGCCGAGCATCGGGTTGAACTCGGCAAGCTCGCGGGCGCGGTCGGCGAGCCGGCGCGGATCGGTGTTCATCGCGCGCGCGACTTCCTCGATCTCGGCCTGCGTGTGCGGCAGGAACTCGTGCAGCGGCGGATCAAGCAGGCGGATCGTGACCGGCAGGCCCTTCATGATCTCGAACAGCTCGACGAAATCGGCGCGCTGCATCGGCAGCAGCTTCGACAGCGCGGCGCGTCGGGCCTGCTCGTCCTCGGCGAGGATCATCTCGCGCACCGTGCGGATGCGGGTTTCCTCGAAGAACATGTGCTCGGTGCGGCACAGCCCTATGCCCTCGGCACCGAACTTCACCGCGGTGCGCGCGTCATCGGGCGTGTCGCCGTTGACGCGGACGCCGATCTTGCGGACCTCGTCGGCCCAGCCCATCAGCGTGCCGAACTCGCCGGACAATTCCGGCTCGATCATCGGCATGCGGCCGGCCAGCACCTGGCCGACCGAGCCGTCGATGGTGATGACGTCGCCGGTCTTGAAGGTGCGCGAGCCGATGCTCATGGTGCCGCGGCCGTAATCGACGCGGATGGCGCCGCAGCCGGAGACGCAGGGCTTGCCCATGCCGCGCGCAACCACGGCGGCGTGCGACGTCATGCCGCCGCGGGTGGTGAGAATGCCCTCGGCGGCGTGCATGCCGTGAATGTCCTCGGGGCTGGTCTCGATGCGCACCAGGATCACCTTGCGGCCGTCGGCCTGGAGCTTTGCGGCCTCGTCCGACGAGAACACGATCTCGCCGGAGGCGGCGCCCGGCGAGGCCGGCAGGCCGGTGGCGATCACGTCGCGCTTGGCGGCGGGATCAATGGTCGGATGCAGCAGCTGATCGAGGGAAGCGGGATCGACGCGCGAGACCGCATCCTTCTTCGAGATTAGGCCCTCATTGGCGAGCTCGACCGCGATGCGCAGCGCGGCGCGCGCGGTGCGCTTGCCGCCGCGGGTCTGCAGCATCCACAGCTTGCCTCGCTCGACCGTGAACTCCATGTCCTGCATGTCGCGGTAGTGCTTCTCGAGCAGCGTGTAGATCCGCGTCAGCTCCCTGAACGCCTCCGGCATCGCGGTTTCCATCGACGGCTTGTCGGAACCGGACTCACTGCGCGCCTCATCGGTGATGTCCTGCGGCGTGCGGATCCCCGCCACCACGTCCTCGCCCTGCGCATTGATCAGGAATTCGCCATAGAGCCTGCTCTCGCCGGTCGACGGATTGCGCGTGAAGGCAACGCCGGTCGCCGAGGTCTCGCCCATGTTGCCGAACACCATGGCCTGCACGTTGACCGCGGTGCCCCAGGATTCCGGGATGTCGTGCAGCCTGCGGTAAGTCACCGCGCGCGCGTTCATCCAGGATGAGAACACGGCGCCAATCGCGCCCCAGAGCTGATCGTGCGGATCCTGCGGAAAATCCTTGCCGGTCTCGCGCGCCACCGCCTCCTTGTAGCGGCCGACCAGTTCGACCCAGTCGTCGGCGGAAAGATCGGTGTCGAGCGAATAGCCCTGGCCGTCCTTGAAGGTGTCGAGGATGTCCTCGAAATGATGGTGCTCGAAGCCAAGCACCACGTCGGAATACATGGTGATGAAGCGGCGATAGCTGTCATAGGCGAAGCGGCGGTCGCCCGACAATTCGGCGAGCGCCTCGACCGTCTGGTCGTTGAGGCCGAGATTGAGCACGGTATCCATCATGCCCGGCATCGAGGCGCGCGCGCCGGAGCGCACCGAGACGAGCAGCGGATTGGCGCTGTCGCCGAACTTCTTGCCGGTCAGCTTGCCGACATAGTCGAGCGCCTTTTCGACCTGGGCCTTCAGCTCTTTCGGATAGGTCTTGTCGTGGGCGTAGAAATAGGTGCAGACCGACGCCGGAATGGTGAAGCCGGGCGGCACCGGAAGGCCGAGATTGGCCATCTCGGCGAGGTTGGCGCCCTTGCCGCCGAGCAGGTCGCGCATCTCCGCCTTGCCCTCGGCCTTGCCGTCTCCGAAGGTATAGACCCATTTGCCGGCCTTCACCGGCAAGACGGCCGGCTTGCGCGCGGCCGGTTTCGCCGCAGGCTTCGCAACCGGCTTGGCCGGCACCTTCGTCAAGGCTTTGCGGGCTGGGGCAGAAACCGCAGATTTCCCCCGAGCCGGCGCGGATGGCTTTGATTTCACTGCAATTTTCTTCGACTTCGCAACGGCTTTGGCCATGGCTTTCCGACAATTCCGCGTGAGGGGAGGATTTTTGCGCGCTTACACCACTTTGGGCCGGTCCGCGCAAGCCACCGGGTTCCTGTTTTTACGTCTTATCAGATATGGAGCCATCTCAGGAGCCCGAGGCCGATCAGCCCGTTCAGGATCAGAAACAGCGCGACGATGAAGTTGAGAAGGCGCGGCATGATCAGGATCAAGACACCCGCAATGACGGATATGATCGGCGAGATATGCGCGACAGTAAGGGTCATGGGAAATCTCCGCAGGACAGCAAGTGTGGGGATTGATGGAAAGGATGATTCGAAGGCGGCATCTTAGCTGGCGTCGCGGGTTCCGGAATAGGAGACGCCCGTGGCGGCAATGAGTTCCCGCCAGCGTTCAATGCCATCAAATCAACCTGAAATTTCCGCAGGCGAGATCGCAGCAATGCGGGAACGATGCGGCGCGCGATGCATTGGCGAAAGGCGTGCCGGCCGAAGGGCCGCGCGCATGTTCCCTGCGAGGAGAGTGAGCCATGCGAAACAGGATACTTGCCATTGCGGCGCTGGCGGCAGCGATCGGCGCTCCGGTCGCAGCAGAGGCGCAAATCACGACGGGCAGCACCGTCGTGGTCGACGAAGGCATGGGCATCGTAGCCGATCAGCGCCCGGCTTTCCGCGAATATGTCGTGCGCGAGCGCACCCCGAGCTACACGATCCCGGATCGCGTGGTGGTCGGCGGCGTGCTGCCGGAGACCGGCGTCACCTTCTATGACGTGCCGCAAAGCTTTGGCGCCACGCCCTACCGCTACACGGTCGTGAACGGCCGCACCATCCTGGTCGAGCCGCGCACGCGCCGCATCGTTCAGGTCATCGAATAGCCCGCGATCGGAGGCCCGGCGGCTTCGCCATCGCGCTTCCGATCAGACGATTTGATCCCACCTGATGTCCGGAGCAACGCCGGCAGCCCACAAGCTGGCGAGCAACCGGACATTGAAGGCCCCGCCCGGTCCCCCCGCCGGGTGGGGCTCTTCATTTTGTGGATCTGTCGTGGCGCGCCGTCGATTTCGCGCCAATCGCTTGCGCCGATGTGCAACAGGTTCGGACCGCTCGCGCAGGCGCAACCCCGCCTTCCGGATCGCGCCCTAATCCTGGATCTTCGAAAAATCCGCAACCGTCCGCGTTGCGGCGCGGATTTCGTTCAACAGCTTGAGACGGTTTTCGCGCACGGCTGCATCCTCGTCATTGACGCGGACCTGATCGAAGAACGCATCCACCGCGGGGCGCAGCTTCGCCATCGCGCGCATGGCGCCAGCGAAGTCTTCCTTCGCGATGGCCGCACCGGCCTCGCGCTTCACCTCGTCGATCGCCTTGGCCAGCGCCTTTTCGGCATCGAGCCTGTAAAGCGCGGGATTGGGCGCGCCGTCATACGTGCGCTTGTCCTTCTTCTCCTCGATCGCGAGGATGTTGCTCGCGCGCTTGGTGCCGGCGAGCAGGTTCTTGCCGTCGTCGGTCTCGAGGAATTTGCCGAGCGCCTCGACGCGGCGGACCACCATCAAGAGATCGTCCTGGCCTTCGAGCGCAAACACGGCATCGACGAGATCGTGGCGCGCGCCCTGCTCGCGAAGCTGAACCTTCAGGCGATCGGCGAAGAAGGCGAGGAGATCAGCCGGAAGCTTCTCGGCGTCGGCAGCCAGATATTTCGCGCCCTTCCCCGGTAGTCCTGCGATTGCGGATCGGGACACTTTGAGGATCGAGATCCGGAGCGTGTTCTCGATGATCAGCCGGATCACCCCCAGCGCCGCGCGGCGCAGTGCATAGGGGTCCTTGCTCCCCGTCGGCTTCTCATCGATCGCCCAGAAGCCTGTCAGCGTATCGATCTTGTCGGCGAGCGCCACCGCCACGCTGACGGGATCGGTGGGCACGCGATCGTTCGGCCCCTGCGGCTTGTAGTGCTCCTCGCTGGCCGCGGCGACGGAAGCATCCTCGCCCTGCGCCAGCGCGTAGTATTTCCCCATCAGGCCCTGCAATTCGGGGAACTCGCCGACCACGTCGGTGAGCAGGTCGGCTTTCGCCAGCCGCGCGGCGCGTTTCGCCTTCGCAACGTCGGCATTGACCAGCGGCGCGATCTCGGCCGCGAGCCGTTCGATGCGCGCAATCCGTTCGGCCTGCGTGCCGAGCTTCTCGTGGAACACGATCGCATCGAATTTCGCCAGCCGGTCCTCGAGCTTGGTCTTGAGGTCGGTCTCGTAGAAGAATTTTGCGTCGGAGAGTCGCGCGCGGATCACGCGCTCATTGCCCGCGACGATCGCCTTGCCGTCATCGCTCGCCTCGATATTGGCTGTCAGGATGAAGCGGTTGGTGAGTTTGCCTGTCCTGGGATCGCTCACCACAAAACATTTCTGGTTGTTGCGGATGGTGGCGCGCACCACCTCGCCGGGGATCGCCAGGAAATCCTTGTCGAACGATCCCATCAGCACGACCGGCCATTCGACGAGGCCCGCAACCTCGTCGAGCAGGGCCGCGTCCTCGATCAGCTCATAGCCCTGCGCGAAGGCGAGCTGTTTCGCGTCGGTCAGGATCGCATCCTTGCGACGCTCGGCATCGAGCACGACCTTGGCCTCGAGCAGCTTTGCCTCGTAGTCCTCGAAGCGGCGCACAGCAATCGGCTGCGGTGCCATGAAGCGGTGGCCGAAGGTGGTGGCGCCGGCCTCGATGCCATCGACGGAGAATTTCACGACGTCGGGCGTCTCGGTTTCCAGCCCGAAGGTCGCGGTGATCGCATGCAGCGGCCGCACCCAGGTCAGCGCGCCTGATCTGGCCGAGCGCGCGCCCCAGCGCATCGATTTGGCCCAGGGGAAGGTCCTGACGATGACGGGCAGGATCTCGGCGAGCACGTCGAGGCTCGCGCGGCCCTCCTTCTCGATCAGCGCGATGTAGAAGTCGCCCTTCTTGTCGCTCTGGATCTTCGCCTGGTCGATCGACGAGAGTCCGGTCGCCTTGAGGAAGCCCGCGATCGCGGCCTCCGCTCCGCCGACGCGCGGGCCGCGGCGCTCCTCCTTGAGGTCGGGCTGGCGCGCCGGAATGCCGTGCACGGTGAGCGCGAGGCGCCGCGGGGTCGCGAAAGCCTTGGCGCCCTCGTAGATAAGGCCCTCGGCGACGAGCTTGTCGGTCACCAGACGGCGCAGGTCGTCCGCGGCCTTGGCCTGCATGCGGGCGGGGATTTCTTCGGAAAACAGTTCGAGCAGAAGATCGGGCATTATTTGCGCTCTTTGCGAAGACGCGGAGGTGTTCGCCGGTGTGACTCCCCTCCCCCTCGCGGGGAGGGGTCGGGGGTGGGGGGCAAGGCGCGCTGAATGGTATCTAGCACCCCTTCGAGATTGGCCAGCACATCATTATTCCAGAAACGCAAGACGCGATATCCAGCGGCTTCGATGAGGCGGGTTCTCGCCTCGTCTTGCGCCTGCTGCAGATCATGCTGCCCACCGTCGAGTTCAATAACGAGTTTCGCGCGGCGGCTCGCGAAATCGACAATGAACGGACCAACCGCGGCTTGCCGGCGGAAGTGCGAGCCGACCAGCATGATGTCGTGGCGAAGCCGCCGCCAAAGGGCACGCTCAGCGTCCGTAGGCTCTGCGCGCATCTTGCGCGCAAATTCTCGCTGACGATCATCCATCGCGCGCAATACAATCATATTGGCCGTCATCTTTGGACCCCCACCCCCGACCCCTCCCCGCAAGGGGGGAGGGGAGCAGGGCGACATCGCGATCGGGATGCTGGAAATTCGGGAACGTGCCGCCAGCTAAGCCGCCCTGCCCGCCTCGGTGTGCACCCAGGCTTCGCCACAGGCCTTTGCCAGCTCGCGCACACGCAGGATGTAGCTCTGCCGCTCGGTGACCGAGATCACCCCGCGCGCATCCAGCAGGTTGAAGACATGGCTCGCCTTGATGCACTGGTCATAGGCAGGCAGCGCCAGAAGATGCTCCCTCCGGTTGCTGCCGTTGCGCCAGCCGGCCGCGAGATATTTCCTGCAGGCCTCCTCCGCCATCCGGAACTGCTCGAACAGCATCGCGGTATCGGCGACCTCGAAATTGTGCCGCGAATATTCCTGCTCGGCCTGCAGGAACACGTCGCCATAGGTGACGCGCTCGGCGCCGTCGCGGCCGTTGAAGTTGAGATCGTAGACGCGGTCGACGCCCTGCACATACATCGCCAGCCGCTCCAGCCCGTAAGTGAGCTCACCCGACACCGGCGCGCATTCGACGCCGGCGACCTGCTGGAAATAGGTGAACTGCGAGACCTCCATGCCGTCGCACCAGCATTCCCAGCCCAGCCCCCAGGCGCCGAGTGTCGGGCTCTCCCAGTCATCCTCGACGAAGCGGATGTCGTGCACGGCGGAATCGATGCCGATCGCGGCAAGCGATTTCAGGTAAAGCTCCTGGATGTCCGGCGGCGAGGGCTTGAGGATCACCTGGAATTGGTAATAGTGCTGCAGCCGGTTCGGGTTCTCGCCATAACGCCCGTCCTTCGGCCGACGCGAGGGCTGCACATAGGCCGCGTTCCAGGGTCGCGGGCCGAGCGCGCGCAGCGTCGTCGCGGGATGAAACGTGCCGGCACCCACTTCCATGTCGTAGGGCTGCAGGATCACGCAGCCATAATCGGCCCAATAGCGCTGCAGCGTCAGGATCAGGCCCTGGAACGAGCGTTCCGGGCGCATATGGGCAGGCAGAGCGTCCATTTTGGTTCGGTCTCGGGCTGAAAACGCGCGGGACCGTATCGGCGGCGGGTGCGGGAATCAAGCAAAGGCCGCCGTCAAAAGCAGCCAAAGCTCGCAAAATTGCAGTCAAATCAGCCCGGGCGATAGGCGCCGGTCACCGGATCCCGTCGCAGCGTCGGAATATCCTGGGCGCGGGTCGCCTCCGCGACGCGCGCCAGCCGGGCTTCCTCCAGCTCGTGGTTGATCCGGACGGCCGTCCGGTAGGCCCAGCGAACCACGGCAAGCCCACCCAACACACCCGCAAATGCGATCAGCGGCGGCATCGGTCGATCCCTCATCATCTTACGGCTCAGCCCCCCGCTCGCATTGTCGCCGAAGCGCGCCTCACCTGCAATCACACTTCGGAGATGAATGCGGGACCAAATGGCGCGGGCAGGCTCACGGAACAGGGCCTGCTTAGAAGCCGAATCTGGCCCAGATCGCCCGCGTTTCCAGCGCGGAAATCAGCCCTTCCGGCAGTTCCGAGATACCGTCGAGCATACCAAGCGTATCGGCACCCGCCGAGCGGCGGCCGAACAGGCTCGACAGCAGACCCCGGCCCGGGGTGACCAGCGGCATCAAGACCTTGTCGCCGAAGCGGCTGCGCAAGGTCGAGCGCAGGTCGCCGATGGCGTCGGCAAGCCCGAGCGCGATCGAGGTATCGCCGGCCCAATATTCGCCCGTGAACAGCACCTTGTCGGGGCCCTTGAGACGTGCGCCGCGGCTCTGCTTTACCAGCGCGATGAAGATCGCGTGGATCTCGCGCTGGATCGCCTTCAGCCGGTCGACATCGTCAGGGTTCTCGGGAAGGAAGGGATCGAGCATCGCCTTGTGGTCGCCGGCCGTATAAAGCCGGCGCTCGATGCCGATCCGCCGGATCAATTCCTGGAAGCCGAAGCTGCCGCCGACCACGCCGATCGAGCCGAGGATCGATGACGGGTCGCAGAAGATCTCGTCGCCGGCACAGGCCAGCATGTAGCCGCCGGAAGCCGCGACGTCCTCGACGAAGACGAGCACCGGCAACTGCTTTTCCACCGCGAGCTGGCGGATGCGCAAATAGATCTGGCGGGACTGCACCGGCGAGCCGCCCGGCGAGTTGATCACGACCGCGACCGCCTTCGCATTCCGGAACGAGAAAGCGCGTTCCAGCGTCTTCGCCAAGCCGGCAAGCGTCAGCCCCGGGCGCAGCGGCGTCACCGCGCCGATCACGCCGGAGAGCCGCACCACCGGAACCACCGGCGTGCCCCGGCGCAGGATCGCCGGCAGCAGCGCCATCACCCTGTCGCGGAAGGTTGAGAGGCTCGCCTGATCAACTCTTTGTTCCACCATGTACCGTTACCTCAGATTAACCATTTTTTATCACGCCAGTGTCATTCAGGGGGTTGGAACGCCTTTTGCTTTGCGGCTCATGGAGCTGCAAATGGGGAGCATCACATGAAGATCTATCTGCTGATGGTGCTGATCGGTACCCTTCTGACGGCAATTCGTTTCACTTCCGCGCCGGAAGAACGTCCGGAATCGCTGCCAAGATAGGCTTTTTTCGCGTTCCGCCACCGGCCACCAGCCGCTCATCCGTGTTCTGCCAGGGGCAAGGCACGCTTCCCCGCAAGGATTTCCGCTACCTCTTTATTGGGCATCGCTGACTCATCCTTGAGCAGGAGTCCGTTGAGAATCTGCAACGGCGCCCTGCCGCCCTTGGTGGCGCGAACGAGCACACGGATCGCAGGCGAGGCCGCATCGCCGTGAACTGGAAGCACGACCAGGCTGCCGAAGCCGCGTTCGAGCGCGGCCAAAACTTCGGCAACGCCGTCAGCCCGCCAGATCAGGGTCAGCATGCCGCTCGAGCGCAGCACGCGGCGCGCCGCACGGGTCCAGTCCTCGATCGTCGAGGCGTGCGCCATATGTGCGCCGGCACGCGCCCGGTCAGGCGAGGCGCGATGGCGCGTGGCATCGTTGAAGGGCGGATTCATCAGCACCACGTCGACGCTGTCGGGAGAAAGTCCTTCCGCCGCGAACGCCTCCGCAGCCGCGGTGACGTCGAGCACATGGACGCTGGCAGGGATCGCGTTCGACCTGGCATTGGTGCGCGCAAGCTCTGCGAGCACGGGATCGATCTCGACCAGGGCCAATTCTATTCCCGCCACCCGCCGCGCCAGCGCCAGGCCCGCCGCACCGACGCCGGCGCCGAAATCGACCGCGCGATCGCCGGGCCTGGCCGGAGTCGCGGCGGCAAGCAGGATCGCGTCATGGCCGGCGCGGTGTCCCGATTTCGGTTGCCGCAGGCGCAACTGCCCGCCGAGGAAGGCATCGTCCGTGGTCGCGGCATCAGGCTCGGTCATCGGGCCGCAATTCGTGGGCAAGGCCGGCGTCGGTGAGCAGTTGCCGCGCCTCGCGGTTGTCCTCCTCATGGACCAGGATCCGGCGCGGCAGCACGCCGAGCGAGCCCTCGATGACGCTCATGTTCTGGTCCAGCACCAGATGATGGATGTTGGCGCCGTCGAGCAGCGCGCCGATCGCAGAGACCAAAACGAGATCGTTGGTCCGTACCAATTCCCGCAATCGTGTTCTCCTTCGCATCAGTGCGGTGGGTTTGACATTCGTAGCTGAGCTCGCAACGTGATACGAATGTCAGAACCGGGACGCCAGGTGGCGAATGTCAACCGCTTGCCGTGTTGCGCCGCACTTTCTATTCTACCATCCTGTGCCCCGTCGTCCTAATCGGACCAACCCGGAGACCCGCGTGGCGGTTATTGTACCCTTCGAAAGCCCATCGAACGCCTCGATCGACCGGTTGGTGGGCCTCGTTGCCGCCGACATGGAACGCGTCAATGCGACCATCCTGTCCCGGACCGGCTCCGAAGTGACGATGATCCCGGAGGTCGCCAATCACCTGATCTCCTCCGGGGGGAAAAGGCTGCGGCCGATGCTGACGCTGGCGATGGCCAATCTCGCCGGCTATTCCGGCGACGGCCATATCAAGCTCGCCGCTTCCGTCGAATTCATGCATACCGCGACGCTGCTGCATGACGACGTGGTCGACGAGAGCGAGCTGCGGCGCGGCAAGCTGTCGGCCCGGATGCTGTGGGGCAACGAGGCAAGCGTGCTGGTCGGCGATTTCCTGCTCGGACAGGCGTTTCGCATGATGGTCGAGGTCGGCTCGCTGCGCGCGCTCGACATCCTCTCCTCCGCCGCCGCCGTCATCGCCGAGGGCGAGGTGATGCAGCTTGCGGCCGCCAAGAACACCGCGACCACCGAGGACGAATATCTCGCCGTGATCCGCGGCAAGACCGCCGAACTGTTCGCGGCTGCCTGCGAGGTCGGGCCCGTGATCGCCAACCGCCCGAAGGCCGAGCAGACCGCCTGCCGCTCGGTCGGCATGAATCTCGGCATCGCGTTCCAGCTCGTCGACGACGTGCTCGACTATGGCGGCAAGTCCGCCAAGCTCGGCAAGAATGTCGGCGACGATTTCCGCGAGGGCAAGATCACGCTGCCGGTGGTGCTGGCATTCCGGCGCGGCAACGACGCCGAGCGCGCGTTCTGGGTGAAGGCGCTGGAGCGCGGCGAGATCGGCGATGGCGATCTCGATCACGCGCTGGACCTGATGAACAAGCACCGCGCGCTGGAAGACACGCTGACCCGCGCCCATCACTACGGGGCGATGGCGGTCGATGCGCTGGCGCTGTTTCCCTCCTCGCCAATGAAGTCGGCGCTCGAGGAGACGGTGGCGTTCTGCCTCGCGCGGTCGCACTAGGCAGACGCGAGTCACCCGCATGCGCGGGTGACGACAGGGCGCAGGCTTGACTAACTCAGCGAGCCCGCATGCACCCACCAGCCCGGGTGCTCCTGCCGGATCTTTTCCGCGGCGCGCGCGGCCGCGGTGGCGTCGGCAAAGATCGCAAAGCAGGTCGCGCCTGATCCCGACATCCGCGCCAGCAGCGCGCCGGAGGCCGTCCTGAGCGCCGACAGCACCTCGCCGATCACGGGCTGGATGCGCATCGCGGGCGCCTCGAGGTCGTTGCCGGTCTGCTCGAGCTGCGCGATCCAGTCTTCGAGCGAAGCGCCCTTTTCCGGCCAGGCCACCGCCTCGATCACATCGGTGATGCCGACCAGGAGCTCGCCGCTGCGCAGGCCGAGCGCCGCGAACACGTCGCGGGTGGCGACATGGACGCGCGGATTGACCAGCACGCAGGGCATTGTCGGCAGATCAAGCGGCAACAGGCCTTCGCCGACGCCGGTCATGTCGGCGGCGCGCGAGAGCAGGCACACCGGCACGTCGGCGCCGGTCGCAAGCGCGACGTCGCGCAGGCGCTCGTCGTCGAGCGAAAGGCCGTTGAGCCCCGCGAGCAGCCGAAGTGCAGCGGCGGCATCGGCCGAGCCGCCGCCGATGCCGGCCGCGACCGGCAGCACCTTGTGCAGCGTGAAGGCGCCGAGCTTCAGATCGGGAATGGTCTCGCCGAGCAGCCGAGCCGCCTTGAGCACGAGATTATCGGCGATCTCGCCGCAGTCATTGGCCAGCGGCCCCGATGTCGCAAGCTTCAACT
This sequence comes from Bradyrhizobium sp. NP1, assembly GCF_030378205.1. Taxonomy (NCBI): domain Bacteria; kingdom Pseudomonadati; phylum Pseudomonadota; class Alphaproteobacteria; order Hyphomicrobiales; family Nitrobacteraceae; genus Bradyrhizobium; species Bradyrhizobium sp. NP1. Next base: position 2,170,727 of record NZ_CP127385.1, on the reverse strand, counting down.
CGTCTCCAGGGAGCAGGCTGAGGCGATCGGCGCAATCGGCGAACGCCACCACGCTTTCGAGATCGTGATAGCCGTCGACGCGGCGGCCAACCACACGCAGGGTCAGGTTGACCTTGGCGCGCCCTTCCTCAACCAGCATTGTCTTCAACAGCCCCTCAGGAGATCAGGCGATCAACCGCCCTTGCCGTCTTCCTTGCCCTCATCCTTCTTCTTGTCGGCGGAAGCCGCGGCCGACGGCGTGTCGTCCGGCAGTCCGTTATCGATCTTAGCGAGGATTTTTGGCAGGTCGTCAGGCTCCGGCTTCAGGTCGCGCGCATGCGCCCACTGGAATTTCGCTTCCAGCGTGCGGCCAACGCGCCAATAGGCATCGCCGAGATGGTCATTGATGGTCGGATCTTCCGGCTTGAGGTCGATGGCGCGCTCGAGATTCTTCACCGCTTCCTCGTAGTTGCCGATGCGGTAATACGCCCAGCCGAGCGAGTCGACGATGTAGCCGTCGTCGGGCCGCTGCTCGACGGCGCGCTTGATCATCTTCATGCCCTCGTCGAGATTGATGCCCTGATCGATCCAGGAATAGCCGAGATAGTTGAGCACATGCGGCTGGTCGGGCTGCAGCTCGAGCGCCTTGCGCATGTCGGCTTCCGCCTTGTTCCACTGCTTGGAGCGCTCCTCGCAGATGCCGCGATAATAGTAGTAGCCGCTGTTGGTCTTGTCGTTGTTCGTCGGCAGCGCATCGATGGCGAGGGAATAGGTCTGGGCGCAGTCTGCGAACTTCTTGCGGCCACGTTCGATATTGCCGAGCGCCATGATCGCCTCGATATCCTTCGGATCGTCGGTGATCACGGTCTTGAGGATCTTGATCGCATCGTCGCTGCGGTCGACGGAATCGAGATCAGTGGCGAGCTGGATTTGCGCGTTGCGCTTCAAGGGCGAGTTCGCCGGCACGCGCTCATAGACCTTGATCGCCATCTGCGGCTTTTTGACCGAATCATAGAGGTCGGCGAGCGACAACAGCGCCAGCGAATGGTTGGGCGCAAGGTGAAGCGCAAGCTGCAGATAGACCAGCGCGAGGTCCTCGCCGCCGCGGCGCGTCAGCGAGGCTCCGATGCCATAGAGTGCTTCCGCCGCGCCGGTCTGCGCGGAATCGACCAGCGGCGGCAGCTTCTTGCCGGCCTTGAGGTCGCGCAGGCCTTCCTGCACCAGCGGATGGCGCGCCAGCTTCTTGTCGAACGCCTCGTAGATCGCGGAAGCCGCGGCGGTGTCCTTGTTGCGCGACAGCCAGCGTGCGTAGGAATCGGCCACGCGCAGCATCGAGTCGTCGAGCTTGTAGGCGCGCTCGAACCGCATGCCGGCGTCCTTGCGGGACGCGAGGTCGAGCATCAGGCCGGTGTGGAGATCCTTGAAGATCGGATACCATTCCGGCCCGGTCAGCTTGTCGACGCTGGCGACCGCACCCTTGACGTCGCCCGAGCCGTAGATCGCCCAGCCCGACAGCAGCGTCGCGACGAGATCGGTGATCGGTCCGCGAATCGACTGGTTGATGTTGACTTGCGCGGCGGCGTATTTCTTCTGCTTGAGGTCCTGCACGCCGACCACGAGGCGCGCGACGCGATTGGACTTGTCGACGGCGAGGATTCGCTCGGCAAGCTTCACCGCCTCGTCGATATTGCCGTCGGCAACGGAGGAGATAAAGGCGCGATCCAAGAGCTCGTTGTTCTTGGGATCGGTGCGCAGCGCCGACAGATAAAAGGCGGAAGCAGAGGTCGCGTCGCGCTCGACACTGGCGTGGCGAGCGGCGAGATAGCTGCCCGATGTGGTCAGCGACTTGAGGTCGTTGCGGCTGGGAAACTGCTGCGACGTCTCGGTCGGATGTTCGGGCGTCTGTGCAAGACCAGCGCCAGGCAGGGCCAGGGCGGCAACGGCAAGGCCGGCTGCAATCGAGCGGTTGAAACGGGTGAAAAGCATCACGGTTCGCCTAGCTCCAGATTTTGACGGATCTTCCCGAATGCGAACCCAAATGGCAGCACCAAGAGGCGGGACAATGCCGCGTTTGGTGCCCTGCCGCAAGGATACGCAACAGCCATGGCTGGCGGAAATGCCCCTAAACCGCCGAAAGGGCCCACTGCATCACCGCTAACGCTTTTACTATGGCGGCATCGTGACCGGAAGCCCCGCGCGGGTGCCGGGGTTCGCTCACGCAACCGTGCGCTTCCTCACATGGCCTCGTAATTGGGCCCGCCACCGCCCTCCGGGGGAACCCACGTGATGTTGCCGTTGGGGTCCTTGATGTCGCAGGTTTTGCAGTGGACGCAATTCTGCGCGTTGATCTGGAAGCGCGGGCCGGACTGTTCCTCGATCCATTCATAGACGCCCGCGGGGCAGTAGCGGTTGGAGGGGCCGGCATAGACGTCGTGCTCGGACGTCTTCTGCAGGTTCATGTCGGCGACCTTCAGATGGATCGGCTGGTCCTCCTCGTGATTGGTGTTGGAGAGGAACACCGAGGACAATTTGTCGAAGGTCAGCTTGCCGTCCGGCTTCGGATAGGCAATCGGCTGGTGCGGTTTCGCCGGGTCGAGCGTCGCACGGTCTGGCTTGGCGTGCGACTGGGTGCCGAACAGCGAGAAGCCGAGCGTGTTGCACCACATGTCGAAGCCGCCGAGCACGACGCCGACCACGGTGCCGAATTTCGACCACAACGGCTTGACGTTGCGGACCCTGTGCAGGTCCTGGCCGACCGCCGACGAACGCCAGGAATTTTCATACTCGGCCAGCTCGTCGTTGGCGCGGCCCGCCGCGAGCGCCGCCGCCACATGCTCAGCGGCAAGCATGCCCGAGCCCATCGCGTTGTGCACGCCCTTGATGCGCGGCACGTTGACGAAGCCCGCCGCACAGCCGATCAGGGCACCGCCGGGGAAGCTCAGGCGCGGCACCGACTGGTAGCCGCCTTCGGTGATCGCGCGCGCGCCATAGGCGAGCCGCTTGCCGCCTTCGAACACATCGCGGATCGCGGGATGGGTCTTGAAGCGCTGGAATTCCTCGAACGGCGACAAATAGGGATCGTCGTAGTTGAGATGGACGACGAAGCCGACCGCGACGCGGTTGTCGTCGTAGTGATAAAGGAACGAGCCGCCGCCGGTCGAATTGTTGAGCGGCCAGCCGAACGAGTGCTGGATCAGGCCCTTCTTGTGCTTGGCAGGATCGATCTGCCAGACTTCCTTCAGGCCGATGCCGAATTTCGGCGGCTCGCTCTTGGCGTCGAGCGCGTATTTCGCGATCAACTGCTTCGTCAGGCTGCCGCGGGCGCCTTCGGCGAACAGCGTGTACTTGCCCAGCAGCTCCATGCCGCGGGTATAGGAATCCTTGTGCGAGCCGTCGCGCGCGATGCCCATGTCGCCGGTGGCGATGCCGCGCACCCCGCCCTTGTCGTCGTACAGCACTTCGGCCGCGGCGAAGCCCGGATAGATCTCGACCCCGAGCGCTTCCGCCTTCGGCGCCAGCCAGCGGCAGACATTGCCGAGCGAGCCGATGAAGCAGTGATGATTGTTCATCAGCGGCGGCATTGCGAAGTTGGGCAGCCGGATCGCCGCGCTGGACGTCATCCAGTAGAAGCGGTCGTCGTTGACCTGGGTCTTGAGCGGGCAATCAGGGTCCTGACGCCAGTCCGGGATGAGCTTGTCGAGGGCAACCGGGTCGATCACCGCGCCCGAGAGGATATGCGCGCCGACTTCGGAGCCCTTCTCCACCACGACGACGGAGAGGTCGGGATTGAGCTGCTTCAGCCGGATCGCGGCCGCAAGACCGGAGGGGCCAGCGCCGACGATCACGACGTCGAATTCCATGGACTCGCGTGGAGGTAATTCTTCGCTGCTCATGATCTGGTCCCGGCCCGGTTGAGAACGGCTCTAAACTTGTTCTTTCCGATTTTTCCGGCAAGGACAACCATGGAAATGCCCAGCCGAGGCGTTTCGCCAGCCGTCGATCCATCCTAAACTAGAGGCCATGACCCCGACGCCCGAGCCCACCCCTACGTTGAGGCAATTGCTGGCCTTTTACCTCGAGGCCGGGGTCGACTGCGCGCTTGCGGAGGAACCGCTCGATCGCCTGCTCGACGCCGATGTCCCCGCTCCGCGCGCCGAGACGCCGCCGGCCGCGCCGGCCCGGCCGGCAGCATCCCCCATGCCGCTCTTGCGCGGCGAGGTCGCGCCCGCCCCGGAAGCCGCGATCGCGTCGGCACGGGAGGCGGCACGTACCGCCCCGACGCTGGAGGCGCTGCGGGAGCTGCTCGACAAATTCGACGGCTGCGCGCTGAAGCACACCGCCACCCGGCTGGTTTTCGCCGACGGCAACCCGCAGGCGCGGGTGATGTTCGTGGGCGAAGCGCCCGGCCGCGACGAAGACCTGGAAGGGCTGCCCTTCGTCGGCCGCTCCGGCAAGCTTCTGGACCGGATGATCGCCGCGATCGGGCTCGACCGCAGCAAGGCCTACATCGCCAACGTCATTCCATGGCGCCCGCCCGGCAACCGAACCCCGACACCGCAGGAGACGCAGATCTGCCTGCCGTTCATCCAGCGCCAGATCGAGCTGGTGAATCCGGACGTGCTGGTGACGCTGGGCAATCCCTCGACACAAGCCCTGCTGCAGACCCGCGAGGGCATCATGCGCAGCCGCGGCCGCTGGTTCGACTACGACACCGGAAGCCGCGTCATCCGCGCGCTGCCCACGTTCCATCCGGCCTATCTCCTGCGCTCGCCCTCCTACAAGCGGATGTCGTGGCAGGATCTTTGCGCCATCGCAAAGGCGCTTGCGGCAAGCGCAGCGTGAAGTCGCGACTACTGCCCCTTCGGCCGCACGATCGCCCAGCCGATCCGCAACAGCGGCTGGCGTCCGTTGACCAGCCACTCGAAGGCGCGCGGCACCTCGGGCACGAGACCCGGAAAGCGCTGCGCGATCTCGGGCGGCGGGGTGCCCGCGGTGTCGGAGGCGCGCCAGACCACGACGCCGCCGGTTTCGTTGAAGCGCGGAAAGCTGATCCAGCGCGTGCGCTCGGGGGTTTCCTGCAGGAACAGATGCGGCCGGTCGCGGTCGAGCGCGACCAGGCTTGCGAGCTGGGCATCGCCGGCGACCGCCCGCAACGGCTGATTGGTGCGCCGCTCGAAGCTTTCGGCAAAGAAGCGCCCGATCGCGCGCGCCGGCAGCGAGGTCGCGACCTCGCCGCTGCCGGTCCAGGGCACGAACAGCGTCGCGGCGACCACGGAAAGCGCCGGCAGCACCACCGCGGCCGCCCACACCGAACGCAGCAGGCGCTGGCGGCGCAGCGCGATCAGATCGCCAGCCGCGACGATGATCGCCAGCCCCGACATCAGGAGGGCAAGCCCGGCGCCGCCGACGACACGATCGAAGCCGAACAGGCCGGAAATCAGGCTGCCGAACAGCGCCGGCGCGATCGCAAAGAAATAAACGAAATCGCGCGCCAAGGGCTCCACCGGCGGACGAAAGATGATCGGCGCCTCCTCCGCCTTGCGGCCGAACCAGCCGGAATTGAGCACGACCAGGAGCAGCATGCCCGCCATCGCCAAGGCAAGCCCGGCGACCAGAGCGATCCAGTGCAGCCCGCGCCCGCTCAATTCCGAGAGCGCGGGGAAAGCCGGCAGCGCCAGCGCGTCGGCACGGATCAGCCAGATCAGGTAAGGCAGCACCAGCACGGCGATGACCAGCAGCGCGAACAGGGGATCGAGCGACCAGAGCGTGCGCCGGCCGCGCTCGGTCGCGAGCGCGAAGCCGCCGATCAAGAGCAACAGGCCGATCGCCGCCGGCGTCGTCAGCAGCAACAGGCCCGCCTCGATCGACCAGGCGAACCAGACATTGCGCCGGTTCTGGCCGATCAACTGCCAAGTATGCAGCAGCAGCAGCATCCAGAGCGGCCGCGCCGCCACCGTCGGGCCGAACGCGAGGACCGACGAGCCGAACGCGGTGATCGTCATCGTCAAAAGCACCGCAAGCACCGCCTGCTGGCTGCCGACGATGGTGCGTGCCAGGAGATAGAGGGTCCAGAAGGTCGCGATCTGGCAGAGCTGCGCCAAAAGATAGACGCCGAACATGTGGTTGCCCACCGCGCGGTAGGCGATGTCGGCGATCCAGAACGACAGCGGCGGCCCGAGGTCGGTGCCGACCTGGTATTCGCGGCCAAAGGCGAGCGCGGTGGCGAGATCGCCGGGCGGGCTGCGGTAGAACGCGAGCACCACCAGCAGCCATACCAGAGCCTGCAGCAGCACCACGATCCAGACCACCAGCCGCGGCCGGGCCCGGATCAGCTCGATAACCAGGGAAGTGAACCGCATGCAGTGTCCGAATTGCGAGACCGCCGCCGGCGGTCTCCTTCGCTCCCCACTTTGGGAGGCGCTCCACTGGATGTTTTGATAAAGCGCGCGGGCGCGTGACGCAACAAGCCGTTAGGCGACAGCCGCAGCACCGTCGTCGAGCGAAGTGTCGACGACCGTGAACAGGTCCCGCTCGGCCGGCGAAGGGAAGTGCTTCTCCCGCGCGGCGACCACCGGGGCAAAGAAGCTGCGATGATGCGCCGACGGCCCCAGCCGATCCAGCGCCTCCAGATGTTCCGGCACGCTGTAGCCCTTGTGGGATTCGAAGCCGTAGCCGGGGCAGGATTCGGCGAGCGCCCGCATCAGCCGGTCGCGGGTCACCTTGGCGATGATCGAGGCCGCCGCGATCGACACCACGATTCCGTCGCCGCCGATCACCGCGTCGCAGTCGCAAGGAACATCGATGCGGTCTCTGCCGTCGACAAACACATGCCTTGGCGTTTCCGGCAGCGCATGGACCGCGCGCGACAGCGCCCACAGCGATGCGCGCAGGATATTGTCGCGGTCGATCCGCGCCGGCGAAGCAAAGGCCACGGCGAAGGCGGACGTCGCGCAGATTTCCTCGAACAGTTCCTCGCGCCGCTCCGCAGAAAGCCGCTTGGAATCGTCGATCCCCTTCGGGATTCGCTTGGGATCGAGCACCACGGCCGCCGCCACCACGGGACCAGCGAGCGGGCCGCGGCCCGCCTCGTCGCAGCCCGCGATCGGCCAGATGCCGCGCTTGATCAGCGCGCGCTCGCGCCGGAAGCTCGGCGGGGCCACCGCGATCACGCCCTTCGGCGGCTTCGCGTCTTCCTTTCCGGCTTTTTCCCTGCCGGCTTTTTCCTTGCCGGCTTTTTCCCTGCCGGCCTTCGCCGTCCCCTGGCGGGATTTCTTCGCGCTCTCGTCCCGAATCATGGACGGGATCGTTGCGCCGGCGGACGCGCCCGCGCAACCGGGAACTCGGCGCAATTCCCATTATTCAAGCTGCCATGCGATGACGGCGGCTAGTCTTTCAGATGAACGCGGCGGTCCTCGCCGACCTCGACGCCCGGCGCGACCACGACCTCCCACAAATGGCCATCGGGATCGGCGAAATGGCCGCAATAGCCGCCATAACTGGTCCGACCTGCTTTCTTGATCAGCGAAGCGCCCTTCGCGACCGCGAACGCGAGCACGGTATCTACCTCCTCCACCGAACGGCAGTTCCAGGCCAGCGTCACCCCACGGAACGCCTGCGGCCGCGGCGCAACGGCAACTTCCGCCTCCCCGGCGAGCTCGTCCCATGGGAACAGCCCGATCACGGTGGCGCCAGTTTCAAAGAATGCCACGGCCTCGCCGGTCGCACGCATCTTCCGCGCGAAGCCGAGCGCCTCGTAGAACGAGATCGCCCGCCGCATGTCGACGACGCCGAGCGTGATGACGGTGAAGCGCGGGACAGGCACGGGCTCGCTCATTTCTTACTCTCCACTTGCTCGTTGTCTTCTTACTCGTTGTCTTCGGACCGACGCTAGAACAGGTTGAGCTGCTGGCCGCCGCCTTTCGGCTTCACGAAATGATCGGTCGTAAGCCTGGAGCGGCGCTTGTTGAGCCCGAGCTTCTCGCAGGCGATCTCGAAGCGGCGCCCGATCATCCAGGCCATCGGTCCAGTGCCCTTCATCCGCGTTCCCCACTGCGAGTCATAGTCGCGGCCGCCGCGCATGTCGCGGATCAGCGTGAAGACATGGCGATAGCGGTCCGGATAGTTCGCAAGCAGCCATTCGCGGAACAGGTCGCGCACCTCGAGCGGCAGCCGCAGCAGCACATAGCTTGCCTCCTTGACGCCGGCGTGAGCGGCGGCATCGAGGATGCGCTCGATCTCGGCGTCGTTGAGCGCCGGTATCACCGGCGCGACCATCACGGTCGTTGGAATGCCGGCCGCGGCAAGCTGCTGCAAGGCCTCCAGCCGCTTCGGCGGCGTCGAGGCGCGCGGCTCCATGGTGCGCGCGAGCTTCGGGTCGAGCGTCGTCACCGAGAGCGCGACCTTGACCAGGCTGCGTTTCGCCATCCGCTGCAGGATATCGATGTCGCGCACGACGAGCGCCGATTTGGTGACGATGCCGACGGGGTGGCCGGCACGTTCCAGCACTTCGAGAATGCCGCGCATGATCTTCCATTCGCGCTCGATCGGCTGATAGGGATCGGTGTTGGTGCCGATCGCGATCATGCGCGGTTCGTAGCCGGGCGCCGCAAGCTCCTTCTCGAGCAGCGCGGGCGCATCGGGCTTCGCCAGCAGCTTCGATTCGAAATCGAGCCCCGGCGAGAGGCCGAGATAGGCATGGGTCGGCCGCGCGAAGCAGTAGACACAGCCATGCTCGCAGCCGCGATACGGATTGATGGAGCGGTCGAAGCCGATATCCGGGGAGTCGTTGCGGGCAATCACCTTGCGCGAGCTGTCGAGCGCGACCGTGGTCTTGAACGGCGGCAGCTCGTCGAGGCTTTGCCAGCCGTCGTCGAAGGCCGTGCGCGCCTCGGCCTCATAGCGGCCGCTGGCGTTGGATTGCGCGCCGCGCCCGCGCCGCCGCGGCGCTTCGATCGCAACGTCAAGCTCGGGAAAATCCTTCTCGACAAGATCCTTCTCGACAATATCCTTGGGCGCACCCGCCGGCTCGGAGGGCGCCTTGACCGGCGGGTGCTTGAGGGCATGAGAGGATGCTCGACTCATGGCTCCATCATTAGCAGGCCACAAGAACAAAGCAAGAACACATTCGGGTGAGGAGCGGCCGGGCTGCCGCAAATAGCTGCACGGCGGGAGGCTGCGCAGCTTGTGACAAGATGATAACAGTGCAGCGTTTTTCACGCTTCCTGGACCCCGAAGCCTCGATCATGCTGAGCGTCATCATCGCGACCGAAGGCGCCGAGGCACCGGCGGTCGCCACCCTGGCCGCGCTGGTGCCGGGCGCCGCCGCAGGCCTGGTGCGCGAGGTGCTGCTGGTCGACCGCGCCGACAATAATGTGATCGAGCGGGTCGCCGATGTCGCCGGCTGCCGGTTCCTGCGCTTTGCGGGATCGCGGGCTGCCGCGCTTGCCGCCGGCGCGCGGCAGGCGCGCTCGCCCTGGCTGATGTTCCTGCACGCCGGCGCCGTGCTCGATGCCGGCTGGATCGAGGAAACCAGCCAATTCATCCAGAGCGTGGCGGCGGGCGGGCGGCCGCGCGCCGGTATGTTCCGCTACGCCCGCTCGCCCTATGCCGAGGTGGCTTTGCGCGACCGCTTCAAGACCTTGACCCGCCTGTTCTTGGGCCCCTCCGCCGAACAGGGCCTCCTGATCGCCCGCGACCATTATGAGCGGCTCGGCGGCCACGCCGGCGACAATGGCCGCGCCGAGGCCCGCCTGATCCGCAGGCTCGGCCGCTCCTCCCGCATCCTTCTGCGCAGCCGCATCGTGGTGGCGTGAACCGGCCGCAGGTCGCAACAGGTCTTGCATTATGGTTGATTTTGTCAAATAATCGCTTGATGAAATCAAATACTGCCCTGGACAACCAGATTGCCGCCGTGCGCGGCTTCAGCCGCTTCTACACGCAGAAGCTCGGCATCATCGAGCCGAAGCTGCTCGACAGCCCCTGGACGCTGCAGGAGGCGCGGATCATCTACGAGATCGCGCATCATCCGCGCTGCAGCGCCACCGAGCTGACCCGAACGCTCGGCCTCGACGCCGGCTTCCTCAGCCGCACGCTGAAGGCGCTGCAGCGGCGCGGGATCGTGGCGCGCACACCGTCCAGCGATGATCGACGCACCAGCGAGATCGAGTTGACCGCCGCGGGCCGCAAGGCCTTCGCCGCGCTCGATGCGCGCTCGCGCAGCGACGTCGGCCACCTGCTCGGAAGCCTCGACGAGAACGAGCGTGCCGCCGTGGTCGGCGCAATGACGCGGATCGAGCAGGCGCTGGAGCCGCCGGCGCGAAAAGGCGCAGGCTTCCTGCTGCGCAGCCATCGGCCCGGCGACATCGGCTGGGTGATTTCGCGCCACGGCGCGGTCTATGCCCAGGAATATGGCTGGGACATTTCCTTCGAGGCGCTGGTCGCCGAGATCGCGGCGGAGTTTTTGAGGAACTTCGATCCCGCGCGCGAGCATTGCTGGATCGCGGAGGTCGACGGCGAGCCGGCGGGTTCGATCTTCCTGGTCCGGGGAAGCGGCGATGTCGCCAAGCTCAGGCTGCTGCTGGTGGAAAAAAAGGCGCGCGGTCTCGGCATCGGGCGCGCGCTGGTCGAGCAATGCATCCGCTTCGCGCGCGAGGCCGGCTATTCGGCGATCACGCTGTGGACTCAGAGCAGCCTCGTCGCCGCGCGCGACATCTATCAGCGCGCCGGCTTCCTCCGCACCGATCAGAAAAAGCATCACAGCTTCGGCGTCGACCTGGTCGGCGAGACCTGGGAGATGAAGCTTTAGAACCGTCATTACGAGGAGCTGTAGGGTGGGCAAAGGAGCGTAGCGACGTGCCCACCCTTATCGAAGTGAAACATTTGATGGTGGGCACGCTTCGCTTTGCCCACCCTACGATCCCCGCATGGGACGAAACAGCCATGATCATGGGTCCTGGCGTTCGCCGGGACGGCATCGCCTCCGATTTCCGGATTCAAATGTCAAAGAGCTATTGGGCTGTCATCGCCCGGCTCGACCGGGCGATCCAGTATTCCAGAGACGGCCGTGCTCACTTGAGACGCCTCTGGGATACTGGATGCCCCGCTTGCGCTGAGCATGACGACGGAGACGTACAAGGTCGCCTTCCCGCGGCGCGCTTGCGCCCGAGTTTTGCGAATAACGATCCCTCTGACAGCAGAGGGCGCAGGGAAAGCCGGGTGCCGATCGCACCCGCGGCCTCGCGTGCAACAAAAAAGCACACGAGTTAGTCACCACAGGTTTGACCGAAACAATCCGGCCTTCCCCGCGCGATTGGTTTTAACGGGTTCCTTCGTGCTCTCCCCGGTGACCGGGCTTTCTTGCCACCGTCGCCTGCAGATCATCATCCGCAAACTTGGCATCAGCGTCGGGATGCCAGGACCACACGACTTCGCCGCCCGCAATAGTCGCCGCTCGTCTGGCGACGCCATCACGTCCATCGCATCCCGCTCCAACGTTCGTGACGACGCGTAACGCCCCTCTCACCGGCGCAGGACGCACCGATTGGAGCCACTGATTTGCCCGACGCGACAAGCGGAATATTTTTTGGATCAGGACTGGACGACCCAAATCAGCCTGAAATTGCTGGATAAATTCGCCGGACGGCGCACACGATATCGCCTCCAGCCACATCGCGAACGCGGCGACGCCGAGGCGCAGTTGTAATGCGGGTCCATATCCCGAAGTGCTATGCTGCCTGCGGCACTTCAGCGATTGCGAAGATGGGCTTGGGTAGCGGCAACGATGTCGCTCGAAGTCGCAGAGAACCCCAGTGATTCAGTAGGACTACTGCCGCGGCGCTCGTCACCGTTCCAAGTCTGATCAAACGCTCAGCAGAGGAGGGATGACATGAAGCAGATCGGCCAGCTGTTACTGCTTTCAACCTGCGCAAGCGCGGTTGCCGGAGCCAGTGTGCTCGCTCTCGCCAAGGGAGGTCTGACAGAACATTTCGAGCTTCGAAGCGTTGCCGATCGTGGCACTGCGGCATCTTTGCCGGACGGCAATTGGGGTGAGATTGCGATCTGCCATTCGCTTGGCGTTGCCCGCGCAACCGGCGGCACGGTCCGGTTGGCCCAGGTCGAGGTCCGGCCTGGGGCTTTGCAGGCGATGCAATCCGCGCCGGAATTCGCCGACAGCGATCCCCCGCTGTGGGACGGGCTGGGATCGATCACCTACAATATCACGACGGCGAGCTCGGACGCGCAAAAGTACTTCGACCAGGGACTTCGGCTCGCCTATGCCTTCAACCACGACGAGGCGCGGCGAGCATTCCGCAAGGCTCAGCGGCTCGATCCTGATTGCGCAATGTGCTTCTGGGGTGAGGCGCTCGTGCTCGGGCCGAACATCAATCTCCCAATGCAGGAGGAAGCAGTCCCACTGGCGTTTGCCGCCACGCAGAAGGCGAAGGCGCTCGCCGCCAAGGCGAGTCCGCACGAGCAGGCCCTGATCGCGGCGCTGTCTAATCGCTATGTAGCGGACGCAAAGGCTGATCGCGCGGCGCTTGATGCGGCCTATGCCGCTGCCATGGCCCAGGTCACAGCGCAATTCCCTGATGACAACGAAATCGCTGTTCTATATGCCGAATCCGTTATGGACCTGAGCCCGTGGGATTATTGGCAACCGGGCGGGGCCGCGCCCAAGCCGCAAAGCGGGCCGATCGTCCCAACGCTTGAGCGCGTGCTGGCCCGATATCCCGATCATGTTGGCGCCATTCACTATTACATTCACGCCGTGGAGGCGTCCGACCGTCCGCAACGCGCCGAGCCTTATGCCGATCGTTTGCGCGGCGCCATTCCCAATGGCGGCCATCTCGTGCACATGCCCAGTCATATCTACTACCGGGTGGGGCGCTATCTCGATGCGCTGAAGGACAACAAGGTAGCCGCGGCGGTTGACGAAGCCTATCTGACCACCACCCGGGCGCCGATGGGCGTCTATCGGCTAGGCTACTATCCTCACAATGTTCATTTCGTTTTGGCCGCAGCGCAGATGGCTGGCGACGGTCCGACGGTGATTGCATCTGCCGAGAAGTTGCAGGCCATCATTCCCGATGAGGCCGCGCGCGGCTTCGCGATGACGCATCCCGTCAAGGCTGCCTCTTATTTTGCCCACGCTCAGTTCAGCGCGCCTGACACGATCGTGGCGCTCGCGGACCCCGGCGACAGCATGCCTTATGTCAAGGCGATGTGGCATTACGCCCGCGGCATCGCCGAGGTCGCAAGAGGCAATTTTTCCGAGGCAACCGCTGAGGCGGACGCCATCGCCAACCTGCAGCGGACCACTGACTTCAGTTCATATCAGGCGGCACACGTCCCTGCGCAGGACGTGTTCAGGCTTGCGCAGGCTTTGATACTGGGTCGCATGGCTCAGGCGCAAAGCGACAAGGACGCCGCCATTGCACGATTTGAAGAAGCCGCTGCCTTGCAGGATGGCCTTCCCTACACGGAGCCCCCATACTGGTACTACCCAGTCCGGCAGACCTTGGCCGCCGCCCTCTTGCAGGCCGGCCGGCTTGGGGACGCCGAAGAACAGTTCAAGCGCGCTCTGCGGCGCGCGCCGAATAACGGATGGTCCTATTTCGGGCTGGCCGAGCTTTACAAGGCGCGCGGCGCCTCCGACGAGGCGCAGCAAATGGAGGAGCATCTTTCGAACACGTGGGCTGGTGACCGCAGCCTGCTTCAGTTATCGAGGCTGTAAGATAGGCCAAGCTGAGAAGCAGAGCCCCCGCGCCTTCAGGCCGAAGCGCCCTTCGCCTTCGGGCGGCGCAGATGCTCGTCGAGCCGCGGCATGATCTCGACGAAATTGCATGGCCGCGTCCGGTAGTCGAGCTGCGCGGCCAGAATGCCGTCCCAGCCGTCGCGGCAGGCGCCGGGCGAGCCCGGCAGGCAGAAGATGAAGGTCGCGCCCGCAACGCCCGCGGTGGCCCGGCTCTGCACCGTGGAAGCGCCGATCTTGGCATGGCTCAGCATGTGGAAGGCGATGGAAAAACCGTCCATCCGCTTCTCGAACAGCGGCTCGACCGCTTCCGGCGTGACGTCGCGGCCGGTGAAGCCGGTGCCGCCAGTGGTGATGACGACATCGACGTCGGCGGCGGCGATCCAGCGCCTGACCACCGCACGGATCGCCTCGACGTCGTCGGTGACGATCTCGCGCGCGGCCAGATGATGACCGGCGGCGGTGATGCGATCCGAAAGCGTCGTGCCGGATTTGTCGTCGGCGAGCGTGCGCGTGTCCGATATCGTCAACACCGCGATGTTGAGCGGAATGAACGGCTTTGTTTCGTCGATGGAGGACATGCCTACCTCAACCTGTCATTCCGGGCAGACCGCGAAGCGGGCTGATCCGGAATCTCGGGATTCGATGCTTCGCATCGCCCCGGAATGACAACCATCACTACAGCGAAGCGCTGCCGAACGTGTTGCAGGCCTGCAGCGTGCCCTGCTGATAGCCGGTCATGAACCATTGCTTGCGCTGCGCGGCCGAGCCATGGGTGAAGGAATCCGGCACCACGCGGCCCGTGGCCTGGCGCTGCAGCGTGTCGTCGCCGATCGCGGACGCCGTGGTCAGCGCGGCGTCGATGTCGCCGGCCTCGAGGAAGTTCGGACGCTTCTTCGCCTCGCGGTTGACCCAGACGCCGGACAGGCAGTCCGCCTGCAGCTCGACCTTGACCTGCAGCGCGTTGGCTTCGGCCTTGCTGCCGGCCTGCTGCTGCAGCCGCGTCACGCGCGGCAGGATGCCGAGCAGGTTCTGGATGTGATGGCCGGCTTCATGGGCGATGATGTAGGCCGTGGTGAACTTGCAGGCGCTGCCCGAGCAGCCGCGGAAGCGCGTCTCGACCTCACGGAAGAAATTGGTGTCGAGGAAGATGGTGCGGTCGGGCGGGCAATAGAACGGCCCCATCGCGGACTGCGCCATGCCGCAGCGCCCGCCATTGGTGGCGTTGCGGAACAGCACGATCTTCGGTCCGGTATAGCTCTGGCCCGAGGCCTGGAAGATTTCGCTCCAGCGATCGTCGATCTCGCCGAGGATGCCCGCGATCATGCTGCCCATCTCGTCGGTCGGCGCGCCGGTTTTGGTCTGGCCGGAGCGGCGGTCGGTCTGATAGGTCGGCGCCTGGCTGCCGCCGGTGAGAATCTCGGCGCCACCGATCAACAGGCGCGGATCGATGCCGAAGGCATAGCCAATCAGGCCGAGCACGATGATGGTGCCGATGCCGAGCCCGCCGCCACCCATCGGCAGGCCGAAGCCGCCGCCACCGCCGCCCATTCCACCATCGTCACGACGGTCCTCGATGTCGTCGCTGCGGCGGAAATCATCGTAGCGCATGGCGGTTTCCTCTCATTGCAGTCGCCAGTGTGGTGGTTCAGAAGTTCTCTTCATTGTTGCAGCGAGCCCGTCAAGAGAACTTCTGAACCAAAACCACACTAGAATCATGGGTTTCTAGTGTCCTTACGAATCCGAAATTCGCGAAAGAGGATGCGGTGCAATGTTGCGAACTTCGGATTCGGGACACTAGCGCAGCCACGCAGGTCAAAGGCGGCCGCGTGCCACAGACGTAAAAATTCTCTTGCCCTAATCAATATCCTGCCCGGCAAAAATTGCCTAGTGCGGGTCTCTTCATGCCGACGGCCGATCCATCGCGAGACTTTCCGGCGGAAACGAGGCTGAAACGGCGGCGTTGCGACCGCTTTGCGCAGCGGCCATCGCGCGACGATCCAGAACGCGCGTTTGCGAGACGCGCGCGAATGTCGCGGCCGCGACGCGCGACGAGATCACGGATGCCGTTAGCTTCGCTCGTTCCTTAAGTCGATTTTTACTTTGCCGGGTCAATGTAGCGCCAGTCGGTTGTTTGGTCCCGCGTCGCCGACAGCGTCGCCTGAGTCAGAGTATTTGAGTCATGGTTGTGTCGCGTCGCGGGGCGTCTGCAAGGGCGCCCCGCACAAATTTTGAGTCCCCGGAACAACACCGCATCATCACCGGCGACTGCGTCGCCGAGATGTCGAAGCTCAACGCCGCTTCGGTCGACCTGGTGTTCGCGGACCCGCCCTACAATCTGCAGCTCAAGGGCGAGCTCAAGCGGCCCGACGAATCCCATGTCGACGCCGTCAACGACGACTGGGACAAGTTCTCCTCCTTCGCCGACTACGACAATTTCACCCGCGCCTGGCTGCTCGCCTGCCGCCGCGCGATGAAGCCCTCCGCCACGCTGTGGGTGATCGGCTCCTACCACAACATCTTCCGCGTCGGGGCCATCATGCAGGACCTCGGCTTCTGGCTGCTCAACGACATCGTCTGGCGCAAGTCGAACCCGATGCCGAATTTCCGCGGCCGCCGCTTCACCAACGCGCATGAGACCATGATCTGGGCCGCGCGCGACGAAAAGGCGAAGGGCTATACCTTCAACTACGAGGCGCTGAAGGCGGCGAACGAGGACGTGCAGGCGCGCTCCGACTGGCTGATCCCGCTCTGCACCGGCGAGGAACGGCTGAAGGGCAAGGACGGCAAGAAGGTGCACCCGACCCAGAAGCCGGAAGCGCTGCTGGCGCGCGTCCTGCTGTCGTCGTCGAAACCCGGCGACCTCGTGATCGATCCGTTCAACGGCACCGGCACCACCGGCGCGGTGGCAAAACGGCTCGGCCGCCGCTACATCGGCTTCGAGCGCGATACCGCCTATGCCAGGGCCGCGGAAGCGCGCATCGCCGCGGTCGAGCCGCTGCCCGAAGCCTCGCTCGCGCCGTTCATGACCGCGCGCGAGGCGCCGCGCGTGGCGTTCTCCGAGCTGATCGAGCGCGGCATGATCATGCCCGGCACCAGGCTGGTCGACGCCAGGAAGCGCGTCGGCGCACTGGTCCGCGCCGACGGCGCCATCATGCTCGGCGACAAGGTCGGCTCGATCCACCGCATCGGAGCGGTGGCGCAGGGCTCCGAAGCCTGCAACGGCTGGACCTTCTGGCATGTCGAGACCAAGCAGGGCCTGAAGCTGATCGACGAGCTGCGCGCCGAGATCCGCAGCCAGATGGCGGCGGGCGCTTAAAGTTCCTTCGACGCGGCCCTTGATTACCCGCTTTAGCGGTGACTAGAATCCCGCGAAGCTGCCACCCCGTCTCCCGATTGGTCATCCGATGCGACGACAATCCGAGACATCGCTTCTGATCGCGCTGTTACCGATCTTCGTGGTCGGCATGTTCCCGATATTGATGATCGGTCTGTTGGGTTTTGCCGGCCTTGCCCTGCTCGGCGCACTCCTGATGTCCGCCGGCTTATCCGACGTGCTGCTGGCAAGCAGCGATTTCAACCAGGAGATCGTCGTGCACGGCTATGCGCCGAGGTCCGAGCGCGCTGTTCACGTCTCGCGGCGACATGCGACAGTGCGCCTCGCGATGCTGATGCTCGCGACAGGTAGCGGCTTTGCGGTCGCTGGCGTTGTCGGCCTCGTCTTTTTCGGCTGAGCAGCATCCGTCGGGGGCCACTCCTCACAAACTCGTCGCTTGCGCTTGGCTTGAAAATTTGCGCATGGAAAACGCCTTGCCGGCGGCGGGGCCGCCGCGCCTCACGTTCATGGGGCCAACAAGGTTTCAAGGGAGATTTCCGATGCTGAAATTCTATTTCAACGGCGCACCCAACCCGACCAAGGTCGCGCTGTTTCTGGAAGAATCCGGCCTGCCCTACGAGCTGGTGGCGGTCGACACCCGCAAGGGCGAGCAGTTCAAGCCGGAATTCCTCAAGATCAACCCGAACGGCAAGGTGCCGGCGATCGACGACGACGGCGTCCCTGTGTTCGACAGCAACGCGATCCTGCTCTATCTCGGTGAGAAGACCGGCAAGTTCCTGCCGCCCGACACGCCGAACAACCGCGCGCAGCTCCTGTCCTGGCTGATGTTCATCGCGACCGGCATCGGCCCCTATTCGGGCCAGGCGGTGCACTTCAAGCATTTCGCGCCGAAGGATCTCGAATACGCGCACAACCGCTACCAGTATGAAGGCAACCGCCATTACAAGATCCTCGACGATCATCTGGCGAAGCAGCGCTACATGGTCGACGATACGTACACGATCGTCGACATGGCGTTCTGGGGCTGGGCGCGGATGGCGCCGTTCGCGCTCGGCGAGGACGCCTACACCAAGTACCCGAACGTCAAGCGCCTAGTCGACGAAGTCGGGGCGCGGCCGGCCGCCGCCCGCGCGCTGGCGCTGAAGGACAAGTTCGTCTTCAAGACCGAAATGGACGAGGAGGCGAAGAACTTCATGTTCGGCCACCTCAAGGCCAAGGTGGCTTGACCGTCGCGGCACCACGAAAAATCGTGGGGTGGGCAAAGGCGCATCTCGCGCCATGCCCACCTTTCTTTTTGACGACAGTTGAAGAGTTGAATG
Organism: Bradyrhizobium sp. NP1; assembly: GCF_030378205.1. NCBI lineage: Bacteria > Pseudomonadati > Pseudomonadota > Alphaproteobacteria > Hyphomicrobiales > Nitrobacteraceae > Bradyrhizobium > Bradyrhizobium sp. NP1. Next base: position 2,152,342 of record NZ_CP127385.1, on the reverse strand, counting down.
GTGGGCAAAGCCTGTCATCGGGCCGCGCTTCGCGCGGACCCGTTGGCTTTGCCCACCCCACGAACTTCGTCGCCGTCGTTCCTCGCAATGACGACCGAGTCGGTATTCGAACCCGAACTCGGCACGCCTACTCGTCGACCGCAGCGACCGCCTCGATCTCGATCAGCCATTCCGGCCGCGCCAGGCGGCTGACCACGACGAGCGTGCTGGCCGGCGGCTTCTCCACATTGACGTAGCGGTCGCGAATCGCGCGCATCTTGGGTATGTCGTCGGGCGGCACCGAGGCGACGACATAGGTGTTGAGCTTGACGATGTCGGCCATGGTGGCGCCAGCCGTTTCCAGCGCCGCCTTGACGTTGGCGAACACGCGATCGACCTGGGCCTCGAAATTCCCCTCGCCGACCAGCTTGCCGGACGGATCGGTCGACACCTGCCCTGCCAGATAGATCAGCGTGCCGCGGTTGACCTTCGCGATATGCGAATAGCCGACCGGCGCGCGATTGATGAATTCCTTCGACGGCTTCGTCATCGTCTTCTCCCTTGCGCCTTCCAGAATGGCTTGTTGACGTGGTCCGATATCTCCGACCAGCAGCTACCCATATCCATCAACTCCCGCTCCGTCATCACAGCCACATGACGTCGCACGCGATCGTGTTCGCGCCAGCGCCGAACCAGCGCAACGAGCCGCCCTGTGATGGCGCGGATCGAGCGGCGCGGCGAGACCGTCGCGCGGCGCCGATCGCCGGCGCCGGCCAAGCTCTCAGCCCGCAGCACGGCCGGTCATTTCCGGAAATTTCCCCAGCGCCCTTTCCGTCAGCACCGAGTCGCAATATTCCCTGATCTCCTTGATCTTCCCGTTCTCGAGCCGGAACACCAGGCAATAATCGTTGTCGTAGCGCTCGCCCTTCCTGGTGAGGTTGTCGCCCTTGGCCTCGACGACGACGATATCGCCGTCGGCGATGATGCGGCGGGCGACGGTGCGGCCGCGCTCGACCAGCAGCGAGCGCACATAGCCGTGCAGATTGCTGATGATCGACTGCTTGCCATGGAAGGTGCGTGACCAGGAATACTGCCCGGTCACCATCCATGTCGCGTCGTCGGCAAGGCTCGCCATCAGCAGCGAGCGATCGCGGACAGCCGGATCCGGATGGCTGGCAATGGCGAAAATGTCTTCCAGAAGCTTCTTGTTTGCGGCGGCGCTCATGGCGGATTCTCCATTCTCGAAGGGGCCTGGCCGACCATCGCGCGCGGAATGAAATTCGTCCAATCGATAGGGGATATGATATATATTCTCTTCATGAATTTGAGTTCGCTTGACCTCAACCTGCTGGTGGCGCTCGACGCGCTGCTGAAGGAGGCCAATGTCAGCCGTGCCGCGATGCGGATCGGCCTGTCGCAACCGGCGGCGAGCCACGCGCTGCGGCGGCTGCGCGAATTGATCGGCGATCCGCTGCTGGTGCGCGTCGGCAGCCGCATGGAGCTGACGCCGCGCGCGCAAGGCCTGCGCGCGCCGCTGGCGCAGGCGCTCGACCATGTGCGCGCGCTGTTCCTGCCTGACGCGTTCGACGCCATCAGCAGCGAGCGCCAGTTCCGCCTGATGATGCCGGACCTCGCGGTCGAGCTGTTGATGCCGCCGCTGATGGAAAAGATCACGCGTGCTGCGCCAAATGTGCGCATCGACGTGGTGCCGTGGCGGGGGCCGGCGATCTTCACCGCCGAATTCGCCCGCACCATCGACCTCGTGATCTCGATCGGCAACGCGTTCGGCGGCTTCCATCGCCAGCTTCTCTATGTCGACAGCGATGCGCTCGCGGTGCGCAGCGGCCATCCGATGGCAGCGAAGCTGAAGCAGCGCGAGGCGTTTCTCGCCGCGCGCCATGTGGCGGTGATCATCCGCGGCCAGAGCGAGGATCTGATCGACCAGTGGCTGCGCACCAGGGGCGTCGAACGGCGCATTGCGCTGGTCGTGCCCGGCTATATCGAGGCGCTGCATGTCGCCGCGCGAACCGACCTCGTCGCGTTCGTGCCGCAGCGGCTGATCCGCGCGTTGGCGAAGCAATTGTCGCTGGTCCCGGTCACCCCGCCGTTCGATCCCGGAACCGACGAGCAGTACATGTTCTATCCCACCCGGGCCCAGATGGACCCGGGCTCGATCTGGCTGCGCCGGCTGATGCTCGAAACCGGGCGCGGGCTGGACCAGCCGCGGCGCAAGCCGGCGTAGCGCCCGGCCGCGCCGGCTTCAGGCTCGCTGCTCCGCCAGCACCTTCTTCACCGCCGGCCGCCCTTCCATCCGCTTGCAGTGGTCCATCACCCGGGGCAGCGTCGACACGTCGACGCCGTCGCCGTCCAGCCACAGCGTGAGCGTGAACAGATAGGGGTCGCAGATCGTATAGGTGTCGCCCATCACCCACGGCCCCTTCAGCATCTTGCTCTCGATCAGCGCGAAGCTCGCGCCGACCGTCTTCGGGATCATGCGCTTCATGTCGGCAAACGAGCTTTCCTCGCTCGCCCAGCGGTAGCCGCGCCCCTTGTGGGCGTGATTCACATGCACCGTGGAGCAGAGATAGCTGTTGAAGGACTGTATCTGTGCGAACGCGAAGGCGTCGTCCGATGGCGCGAGCTTCGCCTTGGGAAACGTCTGCGCGATGTAGGCGAGCATCGCCGGCGTCTCGGTCAGCACGCCCTTGTCGGTCACCAGCGAGGGCACGCGGCCTTTCGGATTGATTTCAAGGTATTGCGAGCTGTTCTGCTGGTTGGTCTTGAAGTCGACCCGTTCGGTCGAGTAGCTGGCGCCGGCCTCCTCCAGAGCGATGTGGGATGCGAGCGCGCAGGTGCCGGGGGTGTAATAGAGCTTGAGCATGGCCGTCCTCATGTGAAAGCGCGCGGAGGTTACTGGCGCGCGGTTCCGCCGTCTACGGCCGGATCGATCACTTCCGGCGTTGCCTTTGGGCACAACCCCATGCCATGACGCGGTGCGAGAGAAAGGGATCCAGCATGACGGTTCTCATTGCCGGCGGCGGCATCGGCGGCCTGACGCTGGCGCTCAGCCTGCACCAGGTCGGCATCCCCGCACGCGTGTTCGAGAGCGTGCCGGAATTGAGGCCGCTCGGGGTCGGCATCAACGTGCTGCCGCATGCGGTGCGCGAGCTGACCGAGCTCGACCTTGCGGACCGGCTCGATGCCGAAGGCGTGCGCACCCGCGAGCTCGCCTATTTCTCCAAGCGCGGCCAGCCGATCTGGAGCGAGCCGCGCGGCATCGAGGCCGGCTACAAATGGCCGCAGTTCTCGATCCACCGCGGCATGCTGCAGCAGATCCTGCTGGAGACCGCGATCGAGCGGCTCGGCCGCGACAACGTCCTGACCAGCCATCATCTGTCCGCGTGGGCCGAAACCGGGGACGGCATCCGCGCCGACTTCATCGACAAGGCGACCGGCCGGCCCGCGGGTACTTTTGAGGGCGCGCTGCTGATCGCCGCCGACGGCATCCATTCCACCGTGCGCGACAAGCTCTATCCCGACGAGGGCCCGCCGATCTGGAACGGCCGCATCCTATGGCGCGGCATCACGCTGGCGGGCGCGTTCCTGACCGGCCGCACCATGATCATGGCCGGCCACGAGACGCTGAAATTCGTCTGCTATCCGATCTCGAGAGCGCCCGACGCGAACGGCAAATACCGCATCAACTGGATCGCCGAGCGGCACATGCCGCCGACCTATCAGTGGCGGCGCGAGGACTATAACCGCACCGCCAAACTCGAGGAGTTCCTGCCCTGGTTCGAGAACTGGACGTTCGACTGGCTGGACGTGCCCGGCCTGATCAGGAACTGCCCGCACGCCTATGAGTATCCGCTGGTCGACCGCGATCCGATCCCGCAATGGAGTTTTGGGCGCGTCACGCTGCTGGGCGATGCCGCCCATCCGATGTATCCGATCGGCTCCAACGGCGCCTCGCAGGCCATTCTGGACGCGCGCGTCCTGAGCCGCGAGATCCTCGCCCACGGCACGACGCAGGCTGCGCTTGCCGCCTATGAGGCCGAGCGGCGGCCGGCCACGTCCGAGCTCGTGATGCTCAACCGCCGCAACGGCCCCGAGCAGGTGATGCAGATCGTCGAGGAGCGCGCGCCCGACGGCTTTGCGGTCGTGACCGACGTGCTGTCGCAGCAGGAGCTGGAGGAGGTCGCCGCCAACTACAAGCGGGTGGCGGGTTTCCAGGTCGATGCCCTCAACGCCAAGCCGCCGATCGTGCCGCGTGGCGGCGCGGCGCGCTGATATCCGCCATCGAGCGCTTTCGCCGTCTCGACCAGCCGCGCGCTGGTGCCGGCGATCGCGAGCGCCGTGCCCTCTTCCGACAGCAGCCGCCCCTCGACGAAGGCGATGGTCCTGCCGAGCTGCGTGACGATGGCCTCGCCCACGATCGGCCCGGGCCTTGCGGGGCTGAGGAAATTGACGGTCATGCTGATGGTGGAGGTGTAGAGCGCGCCGTCGGTCATGACGAACACGGCGGGGCCCATGGTGTCGTCGAGCATCGCGGACAGGATGCCGCCCTGGATGAAGCCCGCGGGGTTGCAGAACTCGCTCTTGCCGGCGAACCCGATCCTGACCCAGCCGTCCTTCGGACGGGCATCGAGCAGGTGCCAGCCGAGCAGCCTGGCCGATGGCGGCACGGGGATGGAATCGAGCGCGGTCGCGAGCATGGGAGCCTCCGTTTGCTCCCGGATAGCGCGGCCCTGCTGACAGCATGGTGTCAGCAAGCGCAGGGATCAGTCGCCAAGCCCGTGCGCGATCGCCTTGCGCATCACGTTCGGCAGCGCCTCGCCGTCGAGCGTTGCGATCGGCACCCAGCGCATGCCCTCGGGCGCGCGTGTCCGCGCCGCGACGCGGGCGGTGTAGATCACGAGTTCCAGCGGGAAATGGGTGAAAACATGGGTGACGATTCCGGCCTTGCGATGCCAGCGCGTAAGGCCTGAGATCGCCGGCGCCTGATCGCGCGCCGCCTTGTCGTCCTGCGCCGCGCGCCACTCCGAGCCTGGCACTTCCGTCATGCCGCCGAGCAGGCCGCGTGCGGGGCGCGTGCGCACCAGAAGCTCCTCGCCGCGGGTGATGATAAAGGCGGCGCCGCGGCGCAGCGCCCCCGTCTTCTTCGCCGCCTTGCGCGGAAACGTCTCCTGGAGCGAAAGCGCCCGCGCCGCGCAGCCGTCCGTCAACGGACACAGCACGCAGGCCGGCTTCTTCGGCGTGCAGATCGAGGCGCCCAGATCCATCAGCGCCTGCGCGCTGTCGCCGGCGCGGGACGTCCGGTCGCCGGCGCGGGACTTCCCGTCGCCGGCCGTATCCAGCAGCGCCGTGGCAAGCTCTTGGATCCTTGGCTTGGCCTGCGGCAGCGGCTCCTCGACCGCGTGGAGGCGCGACACCACGCGCTCGATATTGCCGTCGACCGGCATGGTGTGGCGGTTGAAGGCGATCGCGGCAATCGCCGCCGCGGTGTAGGGCCCGATGCCCGGCAGCGCCCGCAGGCCCTCCTCGGTGTCGGGAAAAATCCCGCGATGATCGCGCGCGACCTTGACCGCGCAGGCGTGCAGGTTGCGGGCGCGCGAATAGTAGCCGAGCCCCGCCCACATCCGCAGGACATCGTCGAGCGCGGCATTGCCGAGCGCCTCGACGTCAGGCCAGCGCGCGACGAATTTCTGGAAATAGGGACCGACCGTCTTGACCGTGGTCTGCTGCAGCATGATTTCCGACAGCCAGACGCGGTAAGGATCGGCGCGCTCGCCGGCCTGTGCCCGCCACGGCAACGTGCGCCGGTGGCGGTCGTACCAGGCGAGCAGCCGCGCCGGGCGATCGGCCTCGTCGGCGGCCCTCAGGCGCGGCTTCGTTTTCAAGGCTCCGGAAGAACTCATCACCGACTTCTAGCGCAATCTCTCCACGTCATGCCCGGACCTTGTCCCGGACATCCACGAGTTTTCGCGTGCGGCTCGACCGGGAGAGCCGGGACAGCCGCGGCGACGACGATTGGCGTTCGCGCCCCAAACGACACGGTGCTATAAGAAGTCGTGGCAAAACCCGGTCGCATCAGCGCAAAACCGCTCTCCGTCCTGCTCGGCGACGTCTTCTCCGACGCCTATGCCAAGCAGGGCTTCGCCGCGCGCGAACTGGTGACGCGCTGGAGCGAAATCGCGGGCGCCGAGATCGCGGCCCATGCGGAACCCCTGAAGATCCAATGGCCGCGGCCGGTCGAGGGCCAGCCGCAGGAACCGGCCACGCTGGTGCTGCGGGTCGAGGGGCCGATGGCGCTGGAAATCCAGCACTCCTCCGACGTGATCCTGGCGCGGGTCAACCGCTTCTTCGGCTGGAATGCCGTGGGCCGGCTGGCGCTGCGGCAAGCCCCCCTGACGCGGCGCGATCGCCGCGTGCGGCCCCGCGCGCCCGATGCCGCAACGGTGTCGAAGGTCCAGGAAACCCTGTCCGCCGTCGAAGATGAACAATTGCGCGCGGCGCTGGCGCGATTGGGGGCCTCAATCAAGCGAAATTGAGGCTTTTGCCGCGGCCGGCGCGCGCCGCGCGCCATTGCCACAATCGCGGTTTCAAGCTAGCGAACAGGCCTCATATTGCAGTGCTTTGGGCGCGGACCCGCGCCGACCGGGAGCAGACCGTTGATCATCACGCGCCGCGCCTTCACGACCCCTCTTTCCCTGACCGGCCTTGCCGCCCTCGCCTCCGTCTCGCCGCTGCGCTTCATCGCCGACGCACTGGCGCAGAGCGCGTCCGACGTCGCCAAGCCGGTGTCGCTGCCCGACATGGCGCTGGGCCCGGCCAACGCGCCGATCACCATCGTCGAATTCGCGTCGATGACCTGCCCGCACTGCGCGGCGTTCAACGCCGCCGTGTTCCCGAAGATCAAGTCGGAATATATCGACACCAACAAGATCCGCTACGTGTTCCGCGAATTCCCGCTCGACATCAAGGCCGCCGCCGGCTCGATGCTGGCGCGCTGCATCGCCAAGGACGACGCCGGAAAATACTTCGCGGTGGTCGATCTCTTGTTCCGGCAGCAGAACGACTGGGTGGTGAAGAACACCACCGAGACGCTGACCCGAATCGGCAAGCAGGCGGGCCTCACCCAGCAGCAGGTCGAGGACTGCCTGAAGGACCAGGCGCTGCTCGACAAGATCGCCGCCGACCAGAAATACGCCTCCGAGATGCTCAAGGTGGATTCGACGCCGACCTTCTTCATCAACGGCGAGAAGATCAAGGGCGAGACCTCGTTCGAGGAGTTCGACAAGAAGATCAAGTCGCTGATGAAGACCTGATCGCTTGTGCCTCAACGGCTTGATGATTCGCTCGACCCGGGACGCGCTGCCCAGCGTCTTGCTCCCCAAAGGCTCGTTTCCAAAAGGCTTGGGAAAAGCCCTGTCAAGCCGTTGCCCTGAACCGGCGGCGCGGCCATTGTCCCCGGCCATCCCGGGCGCTTGAAGCGACTCGGCCCACACCGACATTGCCTTCTATGGTATTGTCCCGGCAGGGAGATTCGCGCCCCGCCAATAGAGAATGCTGTCTATGAAGCTCACGCGCCTTCGCCTCCACGGTTTCAAATCCTTCGTCGACCCCACCGACTTCATGATCGAGCCGGGCCTGACCGGCGTCGTCGGACCGAACGGCTGCGGCAAGTCCAACCTCGTAGAGGCGCTGCGCTGGGCGATGGGCGAGACCTCGCACAAGTCGCTGCGCGCCGCCGACATGGATGCGGTGATCTTCGCCGGCTCCGGCAACCGCCCGGCGCGCAACCACGCCGAAGTGGTGATGACGATCGACAATGCCGATCGCACCGCGCCGGCCGCGGTCAACGACAGCCAGCTTCTGGAAATCTCCCGCCGCATCGAGCGCGAGGCCGGCTCGGTCTACCGCATCAACGGCCGCGACGTGCGCGCCCGCGACGTGCAGATCCTGTTCGCGGATGCCGCGACCGGCGCGCGCTCGCCGGCGCTCGTGCACCAGGGCAAGATCGGCGAGATCATCCAGGCCAAGCCCGAGCAGCGCCGCCGCGTGCTGGAAGACGCCGCCGGCGTGGCCGGCCTGCACGCCCGCCGCCACGAGGCCGAGCTGCGGCTGAAGGCGGCCGAGACCAACCTGACCCGCGTCGAGGACGTGATCGGCCAGCTCGCCGGCCAGATGGAAGGACTGAAGAAGCAGGCGCGCCAGGCGATCCGCTACCGCGAGGTCGCCGCCAAGGTGCGCAAGGCGGAGGCCACGCTGTTCCACCTGCGCTGGCTCGACGCCAACACCGAGGTCGCGGAAGCCGCCCGCGTCCATGAGCTCAGCGTGCGCGAGCAGGCCGAGCGGACCCGCGAGCAGGCGGAAGCCGCGCGCATCCAGGCGATCCGCGCCTCCGAGCTGCCGGCCCTGCGCGAGGCCGAGGCACGCGCCGCGGCCGGCCTGCAACGGCTCAACAATGCCCGCGAGCTGCTCGACCGCGAGGAGGAGCGCGCCAAGGAGCGCGTCGCCGAGCTCGACCGTCGCCTGACGCAGTTCTCCGCCGACGTCGCCCGCGAGCAGCAGCAGAGCTCGGACGCCGAGATCGCGCTGATGCGGCTCGACACCGAAGACGCCGAGCTGAAGGAAGAGATCCGGGAGCGCGTCGAAAAACGCTCCGGCGTCGACGAGCGGGTCGCCGCTGCGGAGACGACGCTGGCCGATGCCGAGCGCCTGTTCTCCGAGCTGACCACGGCGCTCGCCGACCTCACCGCCAAGCGCAACGCGCTGGAAGGCAATGTGCGCAGCCATCGCGACAAGCTGGCGCGGCTCGATCAGGACATCGCCAACGTCCAGGCCGAGGAGCAGAAGCTCGCCGAACAGACCGGCGATCTCGGCGACATCGCAGCGCTCGCCGCCGCGATGGAGGCCGCCGAGCAGCATGTGGTGGACGCGGAAGCCGCCGCGCAGGCGAGCGAAGCGGCCCATGTCGCCGCGCGCGCCAGGCTCGATGGGTCCCGCGCGCCGCTGAACGAGGCGGACAAGCGCGTGCAGCGGCTCGAGACCGAGGCGCGCACCATCTCCAAGCTCGTCAACGGCGAGACCAAGAACCTGTGGCCGCCGATCATCGACGGCGTCACCGTCGCCAAGGGCTATGAAAAGGCGTTGGGTGCCGCGCTCGGCGACGATCTCGACGCGCCGGTCGATCCGTCGGCGCCGATGCGCTGGACCGATGCCGGCGTGCCTGCCGACGATCCGAGGCTGCCGGAGGGCGTCGAGTCGCTCGCCGCGCTGGTCCAGGCCCCGCCCGAGCTGGCGCGGCGCCTCAAGCAGATCGGCGTGGTGGCCAAGGAGCGCGGCGCCGAGCTGGTGTCGCAGCTCAAGACCGGGCAGCGGCTGGTGTCGCCGGAAGGCGACGTCTGGCGCTGGGACGGCTTTGTCGCAGCCGCCCATGCGCCGACCGGCGCGGCGCGGCGGCTTGCCGAGCGCGCCCGCCTGGTCGACATCGAACACGAATTGGAACAGGCGCGGGCCGACGCCCTCGCCAAGCGCCAGGCGCTGGAAAACGCCGAGACCGAGCTGAAGGTGGCGGCTTCGGCCGAGAGCGCGGCCCGCGAGGCCGGGCGCGCCGCCCAGCGCGAGGCCAACGCCGCGCGCGAACGCCATGGCGCGGCCGAGCGCGAGATCAATCGCCACGCCACGCGCAAGTCGGCGCTGACGGAAGCCCGCACCCGCCTCACCGCCGACAGCACCGAGGCGCTGGCCGCGCATGAGAAGGCGACCGCGGCGCTGGCCGAATTGCCGCCAGGCCTGGAGACCGAGACCCGGCTCGGCGCCGTGCGCGCCGAGATCGACGGCCACCGCCGCGCCGCCGCCCAGGTGCGCGCCGAAGCCCAGGCGCTGGCACGCGAAGCCGAGCTGGCCGACCGCCGCGTGCAGGCGATCCTGTCCGAGCGCAACGAATGGCAGAACCGCAAGGCCAGCGCGGCGTCGCAGATCGCGACCATCGAGGCCCGCATCACCGAGGTGACGGCGGAACGCACTGAGCTCGAAAACGCGCCCGCCGTCTTTGCCGAGAAGCGCAGGGCGCTGATCAGCGAGATCGAGTTTGCCGAGAACGACCGCCGCGTCGCCGCCGACGCCCTCGCTGCGGCCGAAGCCGCGATGGCCGAGACCGACCGCGCGGCGAAGGTTTCGCTCGAAGCGCTCTCCAGCGCCCGCGAGGCCACCGCGCGCGCCGAGGAACGCGCCGAGGGCGCGCGGCGTCGCCTCGCCGACATCGAGCGCGAAATCCACGACATGCTCGAGGTCGAGCCGCAGGCGGTCGCCGGGCTTGCCGAGATCGAACCGGGGCAGGCGCTACCGCCGCTCGCCGAGATCGAGGAGAATCTCGAAAAACTGCGCCGCGACCGCGAGCGGCTAGGAGCCGTCAACCTGCGCGCCGAGGAAGAGCTGCGCGAGGTCGAGGCCCAGCACACCGCGCTCACCACCGAGCGCGACGACCTGGTGGAAGCGATCAAGCGGCTGCGCCAGGGCATCCAGAGCCTGAACCGCGAGGCGCGCGAGCGCCTGCTCGCCTCGTTCGAGATCGTCAACAGCCATTTCAAGCGGCTGTTTACCGAGCTGTTCGGCGGCGGCGAAGCGGCGCTGCACCTGATCGAGAGCGACGATCCGCTCGAGGCCGGCCTCGAGATCATCGCGAAACCTCCCGGCAAGAAGCCGCAGACACTGTCGCTGCTGTCAGGCGGCGAGCAGGCGCTGACCGCGCTGGCGCTGATCTTCGCGGTGTTCCTGACCAACCCGTCGCCGATCTGCGTGCTGGACGAGGTCGACGCGCCGCTCGACGACCACAACGTGGAACGCTTCTGCAACCTGCTGCACGAGATGACCGGCTCGACCGAGACGCGCTTCATCATCATCACGCACAATCCGATCACCATGGCGCGTATGCACCGCCTGTTCGGCGTCACCATGGCCGAGCGCGGCGTCTCGCAACTGGTTTCGGTCGCGCTCGACGAGGCGGTGAAGATCCTCGACCAGCACGTGGCGTGAGGTCCTAGCGCGCCGTACCGCCGTCTTGACGTCATCATCCGCGAAAGCGGATGATCCAGGACGTAGTGCCGTCTGTGAAAATCCGAGTCTTCTCGGCTTACTGGATGCCCCGCCTGCGCGGGGCATGACACCGTTAGATGATTTCCCCCTCCCTGCCCGTAGCGCTGAAGGCCGCGCTCGACGCAAAGCTCGACGGCGTCTCGCGCAACGAGATCGCGCCGCGCGCCGCTTCGATGTCGCGGGCCTACCGCGAAGGGAGCGGCTCGACGGTGATCCGAAACGACGCCGATGCGCTTGCCTATGCGCTGGTGCGGATGCCCGCGACCTACGCCAGCATCACCGCCGCGCTCGACGCGCTCATCGAGATCAGACCCGATCTGGCGCCGCAAAGCCTGCTCGACGTCGGCGCCGGGCCGGGCACCGCGACATGGGCGGCGTCGCAGGCGTTTGCTTCGCTCGCCGATTTCGCGCTGATCGATGCGAATGCCACGCTGCGCGCGCTAGCGCTCGAGCTTGCGCAGGAAACCGATCGGCTGCGCGGCATGACCTACGACAAGGGCGAGGCGCTCGCGCTGCTGGCGAAAGCGCAAGGCGCCGATCTCGTGATCGCGAGCTACATGATCGGCGAGCTGGATGAAGACGCGCGGAACGATCTTGCCGGCTTGCTGTGGGCCAAAACGCGCGACACGCTCGTCGTCATCGAGCCCGGCACGCCCGCGGGCTATGCGCGGATCATGGACTTGCGGACGCGCCTGATCGCCTCCGGCGCTCATGTCGCCGCCCCCTGCCCGCATGAGCATCGCTGCCCGCTTCAGCCGCCGGACTGGTGCCACTTCTCGCAACGCCTGCCGCGCTCGCAGGCTCACCGGCAGATCAAGGGCGCCGAGCTTCCCTTCGAGGATGAAAAGTTCGCCTATGTGGCGCTGTCCAGGACCGCGCCCGAGCGACGCCTGGCGCGCGTGCTCGCGCCGCCCGTGATCACAAAAATCGCGGTGACCACCAAAGCCTGCACGGCGGACGGCCTTGCGCATCTGAGCGCGCCGCGCCGGGACAAGCCCGCCTACGCGGTTGCCCGCAAGCGCCGCTGGGGCGACCTCATCGATTGAAGGCCTGCGACAAAGCGTCCACGCGGCGCCATGGGCGGTGCGCCACTCCCGCGCGTTCATCGATCATTATTTTGATTTTGCGACATCTGGACCCGGCCATAGCGGCTGCGGCGCGGACGCCGTTCGATACTTAACGCGGCATTCACCATAAGGGTTTTCGCGTGCTGAGGATTATGATGGTTGCGGCCGCGATTTTGCTCGCGGCAGAGACGGCGCTGGCGAGCGGGCACGGCGCGTCCTCCGAGCCTCCTCCTCCGCCCAAGCAGGAGGGTCCGCCAGCCCGCATCGCCACGACCAAGAAAGGCTACATGCTGGTCGATCTGCAGGGCATGACCCTCTATTATTTCGACCGGGACGACAGCGGCAACAAGTCGACCTGCGACGGCAAATGCACCGAACAGTGGAAGCCGCTCGCCGCGCCCGCCGACGCCAAGGCATCCGGTGACTTCACCGTGATCATCCGCTCCGACGGCAGCAAGATGTGGGCCTATCGCTATCGCCCGCTCTACACCTCGCAGGCGGACAAGGCGCCCGGCGACGTCAACGGCTTTGCCCAGCAATGGCATGTCGCCCGGCCCGAGTAAGGGCGAAAGACGGCGCCCGACATGGCGTCGTGACGCCTCAGGCATCGCCACCCGGCCTCTCCGGCCGTCCATTGCCCGGTTCGGCTTCACCGCTTGAACCTCCCGCAGCTTCGGTCCGACCAAAGCAAGTCCACTTTTCGGGCCGGCTGATCCGCGCCCTGATTTTCGTCAGCTCTCGTTGAGGCATGATCTCCGCGCAAACACGTTCCGCCATTGCCGCGAGCGAAAAACCGGTATCCACCTTTCCGGATCATGCGCTAGCCTCGCCCGGTTTCCCCCACCCTGGAGTTCTTCCCCATGTCGTCCGGCTGGATCATCCTCGGCATCGTCGTCGTCCTCGTCCTGTTCGCCTTCGGCGCCTATAACCGCCTGGTCGCACTCAGCCAGCGCGTCAACCAGGCCTTTGCCGACATCGATGTGCAGCTCAAGCAGCGCCACGATCTGATCCCGAACCTGGTCGAGACGGTGAAGGGCTATGCGGCCCATGAGCGCGGCACGCTCGACGACGTGATCAAGGCGCGCAATTCGGCGATGTCGGCGCAAGGACCGACACAGGTGTCCGCCGCCGAGAACCAGCTCTCCGGCGCGCTCGGCCGGCTGATCGCGCTCTCGGAGGCCTATCCCGACCTCAAGGCCAACGCCAACTTCCAGCAGCTCGCCTCCGAGCTCTCCGACCTCGAGAACAAGATCGCGGCGAGCCGCCGCTTCTTCAACAACGCGGTCCAGGAATACAACACCGGCATCCAGCAGATGCCTGCGGCGCTGTTTGCCGGCATGTTCGGCTTCACCCGCAAGGACTTCTTCGACCTCGGCGCGAGCCGCACCGAGGTGGAGACGGCGCCGAGCGTGAAGTTCTAGAGCAGGCGCCGCGCGCAGCCGGAGCGGATCATGGCCGCCTACGGTCTCTACACGCATATCGCATCGAACAAGTTCCGTTCGATGCTGCTGCTGACCGGCCTGTTCGTGCTGGTCTATGTGATCGTCTATGCCGGCGCGTTGATCATCGAGGTGCTCAACAATGGCGACGGCTCGGTCGACTATTATCTGCGCGCTGCGCTGCGCGACCTGATCTGGTCGCTTCCCTACGCCACGATCGCCGCCGCGTTGTGGATCGTGATCGCCTATTTCTTCCACCAGTCGATCATCGACGCGGTGACCGGCGGCGAAGCCGTGACGCGGCAGCAGCAGCCGCGGCTGTACAATCTGCTGGAGAACCTGTGCATCTCGCGCGGCATCCCGATGCCGAAGCTGAAGATCGTGGACAGCGATGCGCTCAACGCCTTCGCGACCGGGCTGAACCAGCGCCAATATGCCGTCACCGTCACCACCGGGCTGTTGAACACGCTGAGCGACGGGGAGATCGAGGCCGTGCTCGGCCACGAGCTCACCCATATCAGGAACGGCGACGTCCAGATGATGGTGGTCGCGGTGATCATCGCCGGCGTGGTCGGATTTTTCGGCGAACTGATCTTCCGCACCTTCTTCAACTTCAGCAATTACGGCTGGTATGGCGGCGGCTCGTCCTGGTCGTCCTCCGGCTCATCCTCCTCGTCGTCGTCCTCCGGCGGCAGCAGCGACCGCAAGAGCTCGGGCGGCGCGGCCATCCTCATCATCGTCATCGCGATCGCGCTGCTCATCGTGGCTTGGTTCCTGTCGCAGGTGGTCAAGCTCGCGCTGTCGCGCTCGCGCGAATTCCTGGCCGATGCCGGATCGGTCGAACTGACCAAGAATCCCGACGCCATGATCTCGGCCTTGCGCAAGATCGAGGGCCGCGGCGAGCTGCCGGGCGCAACTTCCGCGGTGATGGAGCTCTGCGTCGACAATCCGCGCGAGGGCTTTGCCGACCTGTTTGCCACCCATCCGTCGGTGGAGGCGCGGGTGCAGGCTCTGGTGAAATATGCCGGCGGCCATTACGAGGGCCCGCTCGCGCTGCCGATGCACCCGGAGGGGACACCGGACGACCGGGCGGAGCAGCCGGACACGGACGCAACGCCGCCGCTGCCGGGACCGTGGGGAAACCGGTCCGGTGGCGCCGGTCAGCCGCAAGGCAGCCCGCCGGGTGCTCCATCAGGTCCTTGGGGCGATCCGACGGGGCCGTGGGGCCGCCATTAGCGCTTCATGGAAAGCCGCCATATGGTGACACGCCGGCACGAACGGGCCGTTTTGAGGCACATTCAGGAATTTGAATTCTCCCTTGTTTCTGCCATGTTCGCGCCCAAAGCAGAGAGACACAAGTGCCGGTCGCCACCGCGATCGGGGGCGCGGTTTTTTGGGGAAATTCAATGGCGAAGCCGGTTGTTATCGTTGTAGGTGCCGACAAGGGCGGGGTCGGCAAGACCACCGTGTCGCGGACCCTGCTGGATTATTTCACTGCCAATAACGTGGTGACCCGGGCGTTCGACACCGAATCCCCGCGCGGCACCTTGAAGCGGTTCCACCCCGAGATCACCGAGATCGTCGACATGACGACGACCCCGGACCAGATGAAGATCTTCGATACCCTGAACGCGGGGCCCTCGGTCACCGTGATCGACGTGCGCGCAGGCCTGCTGTCGCCGTCGCTGGCCGCCCTGCGCGACATCGGCTTCCTCGATGCCGCGCGCTCCGGCCAGATCACCTTTGCGGTGTTCCACATCCTCGGGCCCTCGATCGCCTCGCTCGACGAGATCGCCGAGACCGCGAACTTCATGGTCGGCGCGAAATACTTCCTGGTGAAGAACTTCATCAACAACACCAGCTTCTTCGAGTGGGACCAGTCGACCTACAATTCCTATTTCCACCGCATCAAGGACGCGACCGACCTGACCATTCCCAAGCTCAACGAAATGGCGTTCGAGCAGGTCGAGGTCGCCTCCGTGCCGTTCCTGAAATTCGTCGCCAACAAGGGCCTCAACGACGATCCCGCCAACTATTCGTTCGTGCTGCGCGGTTACGTCCGGCACTGGCTCGCCAATGTCTGGAGCGAGTTCGACCGGATCAAGCTCACCGACCTGGTCGGCGCCAAGTCGACCACACGCGCCGGGGAAAAATAGTTGCGGCTTCCGCGCTGATCGGGCTGGATCGGGTGGAAATTTCGCCCGATATAGCCTGAAATGTCTGCAACCCCGATTTACATCGTCTGCTCGCCGCGCCCAATGGTCGGCAAGACGCTGCTTGCGCGGCTGCTCGGCGAATTCCTGCTGCTCAAGAACGGCGAGGCGGTTGCGTTCGACATCAACCTGAAAGAGCCGTCGCTGCTCGAATACCTGCCCTCGATCACCGAGACCGCCGATGTCGTCGACACCTACGGCAAGATGGCGCTGATGGACCGCGTCATCATCGACGACGGCGTCGCCAAGGTGATCGATCTCGGTTTCCACGCCTTCGACGAGTTCTTCCGGATGATCGAGGAGATCGGCTTCATCAAGGAAGCGGTGCGGCGCAACATCGCGCCGATCGTCCTGTTCATGGCCGATACGGACCGCGGCTCGGCCCGCAGCCACGAGGCGCTGCGCCAGCAGATTCCGCGCGCCAATTTGATCACGGTCGACAACGAGTTCGTGGTGCGCGGCGAATTGCCGGAGGCGATGGCCAACGGCCACGTCTTCCGCCTGCCGGCGCTGCCGGTGTTCCTGAAGACCTATATCGACCGGGTGAGCTTCTCCTTCACCGACTACCTGCGCGGCGAGAAGGATTCATCGACCGAGCTGCATCAATGGATCCGACGCAACTATGTCGCGTTCCGCGACATCGAGCTCAAGCTGGTGCCGTAGCCGGACCGCGCACGTCAGTGCCCTTCAAAACTCATCAGCGTGCGCACCGGGACGTCCATCGCCCGCAGCTTGGCCGCGCCTCCGAGGTCGGGCAGGTCGATGATGAAGCAGGCGGCGACCACGTTGGCGCCGATCTGGCGCAACAGCTTCACCGCGCCCTCGGCGGTGCCGCCGGTGGCAATGAGGTCGTCGACCAGGATCACGCGCTCGCCGGCTTGCACCGCGTCCGCGTGCATCTCCATCTCGTCGAGGCCGTATTCCAGCGAATAGGCGATCCGCACCGTGGTGTGCGGCAGCTTGCCCTTCTTGCGGATCGGCACGAAGCCGGCCGAGACCTGATGCGCCACCGCGCCGCCCAGGATGAAGCCGCGCGCCTCGATGCCGGCGACCTTGTCGATCTTCGATCCGGCCCAGGGATGCACCAGCTCGTCGACGGCGCGGCGGAACGCGCGGGCGTCCGCGAGCAGCGTCGTGATGTCGCGAAACAGGATGCCCTTCTTCGGGTAGTCCGGAATGGTGCGGATGCTGCTCTTCAGATCGAGATCAAAGCTCATCAATTCGTCCCCACGTCCAATCGAAAGGCATTTTCGACAATACGCAAACCCACCTCGCCTGACAAAGACATCAGCGATTCCGGGTGAAACTGCACGCCGGCGACCGGCAGCGTCCTGTGCTCGATCGCCATCGCGACGCCGTCCTCGGTGCTGGCGGTGACCTCCAGCACGTCGGGCATGCTGTCGCGCTCGACATAGAGCGAATGGTAGCGGCCGATCACGATCTCGTTCGGGAGGCTGTGCATCAGCCGCCCGCCCCTCACCTGCACGCGCGAGGGCCGGCCGTGCGCGGGCTGGCCGAGCTGGCCGAGCTGGCCGCCGAAATACTCGCCGATCGCCTGCACGCCGAGGCAGACGCCGAAGATCGGCAGCTCCTTCTCCAGCGCCGCTTCGATGGTGCCGGAAATCCTGAAATCCTCGGGGCGGCCCGGTCCCGGTGACAGCACCAAGAGATCCCACTTTCTTTGCCGCAACATATCCAGTGCATGCACATATCGGACCACCGTGACGCTGGCGCCGACCTGGCGGAAATAGTCGGCCAGCATGTGCACGAAACTGTCGTCGTGGTCGATCAGCAGCACCTGCTTGCCGCTTCCGGTGGCATCGGGCGCGAAGGTCGACAGCGGCTTTGCCGGATCGCCGCGCAGCGCCTGGAACAGCGCCGCAGCCTTGACCTGGCACTCGCGGTCCTCGGCGGCCGGATCAGAATCGAACAGGCAGGTCGCGCCGACCCGCACCTCGGCCAGGCCATCCTTCATGCGGATGGTGCGGATGGTGAGCCCCGTATTGATGCTGCCGTCGAAATTCACCGCGCCGATCGCGCCGGCATACCAGCGCCGCGGCGACCGTTCGTGATCCTCGACGAACTGCATCGCCCATAATTTCGGCGCGCCGGTCACCGTGACCGCCCAGGCATGGGTGAGAAAGGCGTCGAGCGCATCGAAGCCAGGGCGCAGCATGCCTTCGACATGGTCGACGGTGTGAAACAGCTTCGAGTAGGTCTCGATCTGCCGCCGCGCCAGCACCTTGATGGTGCCGGGCACGCAGACGCGCGCCTTGTCGTTGCGGTCGACGTCGGTGCACATGTTGAGCTCGAACTCGTCCTTTTCCGAGTTCAGGAGCTGGCGGATCTGCTCGGCGTCGCCGATGGCGTCGACCCCGCGCGCGATCGTGCCGGAGATCGGGCAGGTCTCGACCCGCCTGCCGTCGGAGCGCACGAACATCTCGGGCGAGGCCGAGACCAGGAATTCGCCCTCGCCGAGATTCATCAGCGCGCCATAGGGCGACGGGTTGATCCTGCACAGCCTTTGAAACACCTCGGCCGGCGACCGTTCGCAGGGCTCGGCGAAGAGCTGTCCCGGCACCGCCTCGAACAGGTCGCCGCGCGCGAACGCGGCCCGCGCCAGTTCCACGGTCGCCTGATATTCGCCGGGCGCATGGTCGGCAAATCCCTGCCGCGGCGTCTTCGCATAGACGCTGGCGGCGGTGTCGCGCGAAACACCCTCGGTCGAGCGGCCCTTCCAGACAAAATCATAGCTCAGAACCACGCCGCGGCCGGTGGCGCGGTCATAGGCGAGCAGGCGGTCGGGCACATAGAGCACGATGTCGCGCTGATCTTTCTCGCGCGCACGCCTCTCCACGAGGTCCTCGATCTGGAACACGAGATCGTAGGCGAAGGCGCCGAACAGGCCGAGCAGCGGATCGTCATTTGCGGAAAACGCCGCCACCAGATCGCGCACCAGCGACATCACGCTGGCGCGGCGAGTGCGCTGGTCTTCCTCGACCGGCGCGGCGCCGCGCAGGATATGCCCGGCAAGGCGCGTGGCGCTGCGCTCGGTGATGACGACGCTGGCATCGCTGATGACATCGCCGAGAAAGGCGATCAGCACCTGCCCGCGCTCATTGAGCGCGGTGAGCGCAAAATTGACGCCGGCGGTTTCCAGCACCAGAGGCGGGTCGGAAAAGCCGAGATCGAAGCTCTCATAGCGGCCCGGCACCGTGGTGCCCGAGGACAGCACCACGCCGCGGCGGCGGTCCAACAGCTCGATCAGATCATCGAGGCGGCTCGCCCCGCCGGAAAACTGCTCGACCGAACGCTTCACCAAGAGGCCGCCGCGGGTGCGGTACTCGCCCCGGGCTGGCAGCGAAAAGACTGTCCTGTTCATGTGATCCTCTTAACCAGACTTGTCGAACCAGACTTGCCGAGGGAGCGCCACACAGGACAAACGAAAGGCCGCCGCACTGCGATGGCGGCCTCGAACGATGGGAGAAACAGAAATCGCACCGGCCACCTCTTTAAGAGGTGCGCCACCAACGCGTCAGGGGGTGGACCTGGGTGCTCATGGCCTAGGTATCACCATGGCGGGGCTGCCGCGTCAAGGTGGACGGGCCTCAAAATAGGCGTAGGATTTCGATATCGCACGGAATTCACGGGCATTTTAGGGAGGATGCGATGCTGAGATCCCTGGGCTATGCCGGGTTCGGATCGACCGATCTCGACGACTGGCGTCAATTCGGGACCCGTCTGGTCGGCCTGCAGGCGGTCGAGCGCAGCGCCTCCCTGCTCGCCTTCCGCATGGACGACCGCAAGCAGCGCATCGTGATCGACCGCGAGATGGGCGAGGCGTCCCGCTTCTTCGGCTGGGAGGTCGCGGATGCCGCAGCCCTCGATGCGCTCGGCGCGCGGCTGGAAGCGGCCGGCGTGACGGTCACGGCCGAGCCGCAGGCGCTGGCCGATGCGCGGCGTGTCCGCGCGCTGATCGCGTTCCGCGATCCCGCCGGCAACCGGCTCGAAGCCTTTCACGGCGCCGAGATCGACGACACCCCGTTCGCGCCGGGCCGCGCGATCTCGGGATTTCGCACCGGCCCGCTTGGCCTCGGCCACGTGGTGCTGACGGTCGAAAACATCGGTGCGGTGATGCCGTTCTATGTCGAGACGCTGGGCTTTGCGCTGTCCGACTACATCGAAAAGCCGTTCCGCGCCTATTTCTTCCATCTCAATCCGCGCCACCACTCGCTGGCGCTGATCGAGACCGGCAGGAACGGCATGCATCATTTGATGGTCGAGATGTTCTCGCTCGACGATGTCGGCCAGGCCTATGACGTCGCGCTGAGCGAGCCCGACCGTATCGGCGTCACGCTCGGCCGCCACACCAACGATTTCATGACCTCGTTCTATGCCAAGACGCCGTCCGCCTTCATGGTCGAATGCGGCTGGGGCGGCCGCGAGATCGATCCGAAGAGCTGGCAGCCGGTCGAGATGACGGACGGACCGAGCCTGTGGGGCCACGAGCGCGTCTGGCTGCCGCACCGCGATCGCGAGGTCGCGCGCGAGATGCGGATGCGCGCCGCCGAACGCGGGCTGCGCGCGCCGGTCCAGGTGATGGAAGGCAATTACCGGCTGATGTCCGGCACCTGCGCCTGGTGGGACGGGGTGCGGGAGAATTAAGGAGACCGTGTCATCACCCGTGCGGGCTAAGACCGGCTTGCAAGGGCGCTATAAAAACTAGCCCAGATGCTTCCTGAAAAAGTCGGTGGCGCGGCCCCAGGCGAGCTCGGCGGCCTGGCGGTCATGCACCGACTGACGCTGCTCGTTCACGAAGGCATGCTCGGCGTCGTAGCGATAGAGCTCGAGCGACTTGCCGGCGGCCTTCATGCCCTTCTCGAAGGCATCGACCACCTGCGGCGTGCACCAGTCGTCCTTGTTGGCGAAATGCGCCTGCAGCGGAATCCTGACGTCCGCGGGCTTGGCCGCCTGCTCCGGCGGAATGCCGTAGAACACGACGCCGGCGGCGAGCTCCGGAATCTTCGTCGCGCCGATGATGGTCACCGCGCCGCCGAGGCAGAAGCCGGTCAGGCCGACCCTGGCACCGTTGCGCGACAGATACTGCGCGGCGCCGCGCACGGTCTGCGTCGTGGCGTCCATGAAATCCAGCGAGTTCATCTCTTTCCCCGCCGCGTCGGTGTCGTGATAGGGCACCACCTTGCCCTTGTAGAGATCGGGCGCCAGCGCATCGAAGCCGGCGAGCGCGAAGCGGTCGCACAGCCCCTTGATCTGGTCCTGCAGCCCCCACCATTCCTGGATCACGACGACGCCCGGCGCATTGCCGCGCGACGCATTGGCGAGATAGCCGCTCGCGTCCTTGCCGTCCGGACGCTTGAAAGTAATGAGTGTGCCCATGGTTCCTCCGACGGTGCTGGGTTTGGCGCAACTGTCTGCATTTTGGCGGCTGCGGAGCAAGTATGCAATCAACACTCGGTAATTCCCGGGCGCGGACGTCGGCAACAAAAAAGCCCCCGAAGGGGCTTTTTCAGATCGGTATTCCGCGCGAAGCGGATCAGTGCGCGTTGGCCCAGACCTTCTTCTTGGTGAAGTACATCAGGCCGGCGAAGATGATCAGGAACACGAACACCTTCATGGCGAGCTCCTTGCGCGCCTCCATATGGGGTTCCGCGGCCCACATCAGGAAGGTGGTCACGTCCCTGGCATATTGCGCAACGGTCGCCGGCGAGCCGTCGTCATAGGTCACCTGACCGTCGGACAACGGCTTCGGCATCTTGATGGCGTGGCCCGGGAAGTACTTGTTGTAGTAGGAGCCATCCGGGATCGTGACGCCCGCGGGCGGCTTGTCCTCAAAACCCTGCAGGATGGCGTCGACGTAATCCGGCCCCTGCTCCTGGTACTGCCTGAAGAAGTCGATGATGAACGTCGGGAACCCGCGCTCATAGGAGCGCGCCTTGGTGATCAGCGACAGATCCGGCGGAGCCGCGCCGCCATTGGCCACGCGTGCCGCCTGCTCGTTCGGGAACGGCGACGGGAAATAGTCGGCGGGCCGGCCCGGCCGCTCGAACATGTCGCCCTGGTCATTGGGGCCGTCCTTGATCTTGTACTCGGAGGCGAGCGCCGCCGCCTGCGCCACCGAATAGCCGGGCCCGCCGGGTTCGGCGAGGTTGCGGAAGGCGATGTAGGAGAGCGCGTGGCAGTTGGAGCAGACTTCCTTGTAGACCTTGAGGCCGCGCTGCAGCGCGCCGCGATCGTACTTGCCGAACGGGCCCGAGAACGACCAGCTCTGCTGCGGCGGCTTGTCCTGGCCCTCCGCTGCGCGCGCGTCGGTAGCGGTGCCGGCGAACAGGGTGCCGGCAACCACGAGCGCGACCGCGGCCGAAACCACCTTGCCGCCCTTCGTCAGCACGTCGTCGGCGATCGAGTTCGGCACCGGACGCGGCTGCTCGATGCGAGCGAGCAGCGGCAACAGGATCAGGAAATAGGCGAAGTAGCAGACCGTCAGGATGCGGCCGGCGATCACATAGATGCCCTCCGGCGGCTGCGCGCCGAGATAGCCGAGCAGGATGCAGACCACCACGAAGATCCAGAAGAACTGCTTCGCCAGCGGCCGGTAGCGCGAGGAGCGCGTCTTGGCGCTGTCGAGCCAGGGCAGGAACGCCAGCACCAGGATCGCCGAGAACATCGCGATGACGCCGGCGAGCTTGTTCGGGATCGAGCGCAGGATCGCGTAGAACGGCAGGTAGTACCACTCGGGCACGATGTGCGCCGGGGTCACGCCGGGGTTGGCCGGGATGTAGTTGTCGGCGTCACCGAGATAGTTCGGCATGTAGAAGATGAACCAGGCGTAGAGCAGCAGGAACACCGACACGCCGAACATGTCCTTGATCGTCGCGTAAGGCGTGAACGGCACGGTGTCCTTCTCGGTCTTCGCTTCCACGCCGGCCGGATTGTTCTGGCCCGCGACGTGCAGCGCCCAGACGTGCAGTACCACCACGCCGGCGATCACGAAGGGCAACAGGTAGTGCAGCGAGAAGAAGCGGTTCAGCGTCGGGTTGCCGACCGAATAGCCGCCCCACAGGAGCGTGACGATGCTCTCGCCGAAATAGGGAATGGCCGAGAACAGGTTGGTGATCACGGTCGCGCCCCAGAAGCTCATCTGGCCCCACGGCAGCACGTAGCCCATGAAGCCGGTCGCCATCATCAGGAGGTAGATGATGACGCCGAGGATCCACAGCACCTCGCGCGGCTCCTTGTACGACCCGTAATAGAGGCCGCGGAACATGTGGATGTAGACCGCGAGGAAGAACATCGAGGCGCCGACGGCGTGCATGTTGCGCAGCAGCCAGCCGTAATTGACGTCGCGCACGATGGCTTCGACCGAGCGGAACGCCATGGTCGCCTCAGGCGTGTAGTGCATGGCGAGAATGACGCCGGTCAGGATCTGCAGCGCCAGCATCATCGAAAGAATGGCGCCGAAGGTCCACCAGTAGTTCAGGTTGCGCGGCGTCGGATAGGCCACGAAGGAGGAGTGGATGAGACCGAAAATCGGCAGGCGCCGTTCAATCCACTTCAATGCCGGATGGCTCGGCTGGTAGTCGGAGGGTCCGCTCATGATGCGATCCTGAGGAAGTAAGACGTGACGGCACAGCGCCCCGGATGAGATCCGGGACGTCAGCCGATCTGGATTTTGCTGTCGGAAACGAATTGATAGGGCGGCACCGGCAGGTTGGCGGGTGCGGGCCCCTGGCGAATACGCCCGGAGGAGTCGTATTGCGAGCCGTGGCAAGGGCAGAAGAAGCCGTCGTAGTTGCCCTCATAGGCGATCGGGATGCAGCCGAGATGGGTGCAGATGCCGATCACGACCAGCCACTGATCGTGGCCGTCCTTGACGCGCGACTGGTCGGTTGCGGGGTCAGGCAGGCTGGTGACCGGGACCGCGCGGGCTTCCTCGATCTGCTTCTTGGTCCGGTGCATGATGTAGATCGGCTTGCCGCGCCAGAACACCTTGATGTCCTGCCCCTCGGCGACCGGCTTCAGGTCGACCTCGATGGGTGCGCCGGCCGCGATCGTCGAGGCATCCGGGTTCATCTGGGAGATGAACGGCCACGCCGTGAGAACGGTGCCGACGCCTGCTGCGGCTCCCGTTGCAACAAAAAGGAAATCACGGCGGGTCGGATGGTCCGCCGAAGACGCTGTGGTCACGATTCCAAGCCCTTTCTTATCTGCAGCCGGTGGAACCGCCCCAAAAGACGCCAGGAAACGCCCGGAGTGGCTGCCGGCGCCCGCGGCCCCCGCGGCGGCAGAATGACCGCTTTTCGGCCGATCCGGCGAAACCAACGGTTCAGAATCGTTCTATTGGCACCCTTGCCGGACGAGCGCAAGCCCGGTATCGGCCATGAAGCGTGCAATGCACTAAATCTGCGGCAAGCGTCGTCTTAATGCGACAATTTTGGACCATGCATATCGCACTCTTCCAACCCGACATCCCGCAGAATACCGGGACGATCCTGCGGCTCTGCGCCTGCCTCGGCGTGACCGCCCACATCATCGAGCCGGCGGGTTTTGCGACCTCCGACCGGACATTCCGCCGGGCGGGCATGGACTATCTCGACCGGGTGTCCCTGATGCGCCACGACTCGTTCCGGAAATTCGAGGAATGGCGGGCGGAGGCCGGTCACCGGCTCTTGCTTTTCACCACCAGGGGCGCCACGCCTTATCTTGATTTTCGCTACCAGGCGTCTGACATCCTGCTGTTCGGCCGCGAATCCGCAGGGGTCACCGACGAGGTCGTGGCCGCCGCCGACGCGCGGCTCGTGATTCCGATCAGGCCCTCCATGCGCTCGCTCAATGTGGCCGTCGCGGCAGCCATGGCGGTCGGCGAGGCGTTGCGGCAGACCGGGATGCCGGCATTTGAGGAGACAGTGACGTGAGCTATGCGGTCAAGGAAATCTTCCTGACCCTGCAAGGCGAAGGCGCCCATGCCGGGCGCGCGGCAGTATTTTGCCGCTTTGCCGGCTGCAACCTCTGGAGCGGCCGCGAGCAGGACCGCGACAGCGCGGTCTGCCAGTTCTGCGACACCGACTTCGTCGGCACCGACGGCACGCTCGGCGGTCGCTATGCCTCGGCCGACGCGCTTGCCGACACCATCGCGGCGCAATGGCCCGAGGCGGCCGATGGCCGCTACACCGTGCTGACCGGCGGCGAGCCGATGCTCCAGCTCGATGCGGCCCTGATCGAGGCGCTGCACGCTCGCGGCTTTGCGGTCGGGGTCGAGACCAACGGTACCATCGCGCCGCCCGCGGGGCTCGACTGGATCTGCGTCAGCCCGAAGGCCGGCGCCGATCTCGTCGTCCGGCGTGGCCACGAGCTCAAGCTGGTCTACCCGCAGGTGGACGCCCGGCCCGAATCGTTTGCCGAACTCGACTTCGAGCGCTTCTCGCTGCAGCCGATGGACGGACCCGACGTCGCCGCGAACACCGCGCGCGCGATCGACTATTGCCTGCGTCATCCGCAGTGGCGGCTCAGCCTGCAGACCCACAAGACGCTCGGCATCAGGTAGGATGGACTGTTGGAAAAATGTGGGAATTGACCAAATCGTTCCGCTTCGAGGCCGCGCATGCGCTGGCCGGGACCACGCTGGGCGCGGCCAGCGAGGAAATTCACGGCCATTCGTTCCGCGCCGACATCACGGTGCGCGGCACCCCTGACCCGGCGACCGGCATGGTGCTCGACCTCGGGCTGTTGCAGCAGCGGATTTCGGAAGTGCAGAAGCTGCTCGACCACAAGCTGCTCAACCGTGTCGAGGGTCTTGGACCGCCGACGCTGGAAAACCTGTCCCGCTTCGTCTGGGAGCATGTCCAGCACGCCGGCAAGATCACGCGGGTCAGCATCCACCGTGACAGTTGCAGCGAGAGCTGCACCTATTACGGGCCGCAAGCCTAGGTGCGCCGATGGATGCTGCCGTGATCGAGGATCGGAAAGCGCGCGCGAGGGCCTGGTTCGAGAGCCTGCGCGACGATATCTGCGCAAGCTTCGAGCGGCTCGAGGACGAGGCGCCGGCCGCGCTCTATCCGGGCGAGCCGGGACGCTTCGTGCGTACCCCCTGGCAGCGCACCGACCACTCGGGCGCGCCGGGCGGCGGCGGCGTGATGGCGATGATGCATGGGCGGCTGTTCGAGAAGGTCGGCGTGCACTGCTCGACCGTGCATGGCGAGTTCGCCCCGGAATTCCGGGCGCAAATTCCGGGCGCGGCCGAGGACCCACGCTTCTGGGCCTCCGGCATCTCGCTGATCGCCCATCAGCGCAGCCCGAACGTGCCGGCCGTGCACATGAACACCCGCTTCGTGGTCACCACCAAGGCCTGGTTCGGCGGTGGCGCCGACCTGACCCCCGTGCTCGAGCGCCGGCGCGGCGAGGACGATCCCGACGCGGCCGCCTTTCACGCCGCGATGAAGGCGGCTTGCGACGCCCATGCCGCGGTCGCGCCTTACGAAAAATACAGGAAGTGGTGCGACGAGTATTTCTACCTGCCGCATCGCAAGGAGGCGCGCGGCATCGGCGGCATCTTCTACGACTGGCATGACAGCGGCGACTGGGACGCCGACCTCGCCTTCACCAAGGACGTCGGCCGCGCATTACAGAAAATCTATCCCGAGCTCGTCCGGCGCAATTTCGCCAGCCCCTGGAGCGCCGCCGATCGCGAGGAGCAGCTCATTCGCCGCGGCCGTTACGTCGAGTTCAACCTGCTCTACGACCGCGGCACCATCTTCGGGCTGAAGACCGGCGGCAATGTCGATTCGATCCTGTCGTCGATGCCGCCGGAGGTGAAGTGGCCCTGATGACGAGCAACGAGCTGCCGCGCGCGATGCTGATCGACATGGATGACACCATCCTGTCGGCCTATGGGCGTCCCGAAATCGCCTGGAACACGATCGCGGCCGAATTTGGCGGTGAGCTGAAGGCGCTGTCGCCCAACATGGTCGCCGCGGCGATCGTCGATTTCGCGCGCCACTTCTGGACGACGGCAGACGCCGAATGGCGGCAGAAGCTCGTCGAAGCGCGACGCGAGGTGGTCCGGGGCGGATTTGCCGCGCTGGCCGCGGCGGGCCATGCCGCGCTGCCGGATCAACTTGCCGTCCGGCTTGCCGACCGCTTCACGGACTATCGCGAAGAGCAGATGTTCGTCTTTCCCGGCGCGCATGATGCCATCGACGCGTTCCGCGCCCGTGGCGTCAAGCTGGCGCTCGTGACCAACGGCGCGGCGCCGACCCAGCGCGCCAAGATCGAGCGCTTCGCGCTGGCGCACCGCTTCGATCACATCCAGATCGAAGGCGAGCACGGTTTCGGCAAGCCGGAAGAGCGCGCCTATCTGCACGCAATGGAGGCGCTCGGCGTCACCGCGCCCGAGACCTGGATGGTCGGCGACAACCTGGAATGGGAAGTCGAGGCGCCGCAGCGGCTCGGCATCTACGCCATCTGGATGGACGTCCATGGCGACGGCCTGCCGCCGGATTCCACCATCCGCCCCGACCGCATCATCCGCTCGCTGGCTGAACTGCTGCCCGAAACAGCGAAGCCTTAAATCAACGGCCGCAGCGCCGACGAGATCATCACCAGCCCGCCGGTGATGACAGCCGCATCGAGGATCGCGGTGTGGATGTGGACCGGCATGCGCTCGACGAACGCTTTCGCAAGGAAGGCGCCGGGCAGCGCGACTGCGCCGATCAGCAGCGCGAAGGCGAGCACCTGCGCAGTGACGACGCCGGCGAGGCCGAACACCGAAATCTTGATCGCGCTGGTGACGAGCGAGACCACCGCATCGGTTGCAATCACCGCGGCGCCTTCGAGCCCGGCCGCCATCAACAGCGACAGCAGGATCACGCCTGATCCGGACGTGCCGCCGACCAGCACACCATAGCCGACCGCGCCGGCGGCGAGCCCGCCGTCGCCGATCCGCACCGCGCGGCGCCTCAACAGGCGGCGCAGCGGCACGCTCAGAATCAGCATGGCGCCGATCAGGAGCGCCGCGCCGGCATTGGTCAGGCGCGTATAGCCGTAGGCGCCGAGCGCGGTCGTGGCCGCGCCGGCCGCAACCACGATCAGCGCGCGGCGGCCGTCCGTATAACGCAGATACGCAGCAAGGCGGCTGAGATTGGTGAGGACCGAGGAGATCGCGATGATCGGCACCACCGGCTCGGCGCCGACCAGCGGCACCAGCACCAGCGGCATCAAGGCGCCGGTGCCGTAGCCCGCAAGGCCGCCGATCACGGAGGCGAACAGCGCGACGGCGGCGACGATCAGCAGCTGAACAAGGGAAATATCAGCAAAGCCGGCGAGAATATTCACGCGCCGCGCAATACTCCCTCCATCGTCCTTTGTCTATCGGCTGGCGCGCTCTATTTTGTATCGCGCTTGAGCCGCGCCATCGCCTGGTCGGCGATCGAAGCCAGCATCGCCGCATCGAGCGGGAAGTCGGCGGCAAGCCAGGCGTCTTCGGCGAGCGCCAGCACCTGGCCGAGCGCCGGCCCTTCATTCAGACCGCGGGCAAGAAAATCTGCCGCCTTGAGCGGAAATTTCGGCGCCTGCCAGCGTTGCGGCAGCGTCGCAAGCGCACGCCAGCGCGGATCGTCGGCAGCATTACCGGAGCGCGCCCAGGCGAGCAGCAGCCGATCGCGATAGCGATCGGCGCCGAGCCGGTAGAGCCTTCGGCGCGCCCGTGCGTCGTCCATGCCGGCGAGCCGCCACCAGCGATGGCCCATGGAATCGAGCGACCGCGCCTCGGCGTTGCTCAGCCGCAAGCGTACCGCGAGGCGGCGGGCATCCTCGGTGACGGCGACCGCAAGCGCAGCGAGCCGCCGCATCGCGTCGGACGGAAGTTCGAGCGCGCGCTCGGCCGCGATCATCGCGGCGAACGGCCCGGTATAGGCGATGCCGCCGATGATGGTTTGCAGGAGACCGGCCTCCGCCATGGCGATCGCGGCGACGACCGCGCCGTCCGCGAGCACGAGCTTGAGCATCTCCATGCGCACGCGCTCGGCCGACAGCGCGCCGAGGCCGTCGCGCCCGGCGATGCAGGCGAGATAGCCGTCGCGATCGGGCTCGCCCGTGCCATAGGCGGCATGGATGCGGAAGAAGCGCAGGATGCGCAGATAGTCCTCCGATATGCGCCGGTTCGCATCACCGATGAAGCGCACGCGGCGCGCGGCGATGTCGTCGAGGCCGCCGACATAGTCGTGGACGACGCCCTCGGCATCGGCCGACAGCGCGTTGATGGTGAAATCGCGCCGTTCCGCATCGATCCTCCAGTCGCGCCCGAACGCGACGGTAGCCTTGCGGCCGAAGGTTTCGGTGTCCTGCCGCAGCGTCGTCACCTCGAACGGCTGCGCCTCGATGATCAGCGTCACGGTGCCGTGCTCGATGCCGGTCGGCACGCTCTTGATCCCGGCGGCCTCGGCACGCCGCATCACCTCGTCGGGCAGCGCGGTCGTGGCGATGTCGAATTCCGTTATCGAAAGCCCCATCAGCGCGTTGCGCACCGCGCCGCCGACCACCCGCGCCTCTTCACCGCCGCGGTTCAGCAATTCCAGCACACGCGCAACGCCGCCGCTCCTCAGCCAGGGCGCGTCCGCCAGTGCTCCGCTTCCGAAGTTCGCAGGCATTTGCGGCACCATCCTAGGCGAACTTCGGAACCGAAGGAGCACCGGAAAAATCAAATTGGCCGGTGCCGCCTGTCGATTTGAAATTCCTGACACGAGCGTGCCACAAGCGGCGCAGGAATTTCAAATCGGCGGCGCCGGGTGTGGAGGCACGCTTCATTTCTCAACCCCGGGCACGAACTTGCCGTTTTCGATATGGGCGGGAATGTAGGCCGAATTCGGCGCCCCGCCCGAGAACTGCGCGAGCATGACGAGGCTCAGGAACACCAGGAAGAGCGAGCCGAGCGCGAGCTTGGCGACGAGCTGGATCGGCCAGGAGGTCTGCACGAAGATCCCGGAGCGCGTCGCGATCAGGAACAGCGCATAGACCGCGAAGGGAAGGAGGAAGATCCCGATCTCGGTCAGCGCCGGGCGGATCATGAGAGGCAGATCCGTTCATAGAGCACCCGCAAGATGCCCGCGGTCGCGCCCCAGATGTAGCGCTCCGCGAATGGCATGGCGTAATAGGAGCGCTCCATGCCGCGAAACTCCTTGCTGTGGACCTGGTGGTTGGCCGGGTTCATCAGGAAGGACAGCGGCACCTCGAACGCGTCGACAACTTCCGAATGGTTGATGGCGAGCCGGAAGCCCGGCTTCACCCTGGCGACCGTCGGCAATATGCGGAAGCCGAACCCGGTGCCGTAGAGATCGAGATAGCCGATCGGCTCGACGAATTCGGGTCGCAGGCCGACCTCCTCGAACGCCTCGCGCAGCGCGGCGTCGAGCGGGGTGGCATCGGTCGCATCGATCTTGCCGCCCGGAAAGGAGATCTGCCCGGCATGCTCGGCAAGGTCGGGCGAGCGCTGGGTCAACAGCACGGTCGGCTCCGGATGGTCGACCACCGGGATCAGCACCGCCGCGGGACGGACCGGCTGCTCCTTCGCGATGATCTCGAGCATGCGGTCGGTGCCGGGATCGCCGGTCTGCGGAATGACGTCGGGATCGACCAGCCCGCGCGGCACGTCGAAAGTGAGCCGCGCGCGGGACCGCTTGAAAAATTCGTCCGACGAGAATGCGGCCGGAACGCTCCTTACCATCGCCTCGTTCAAAGCGCGGCCCTCACCTGCTCAGCATCCGCCATCGCAAAGAATTCGCCTGAGGAGGTTACCCCGAACATCGCCTCGCCATCGATCATCCGCTCCTCGCCCATGTCAACCAGATCGTAATAGAGCGCTCGTGTCACCTTGGCCCACAGTTCGGCCCGGACATGAAGATAGGGCGTGAGCCCGCCGTCGGCAGCCGCCTCGAAGCGCAGCCGGTGCGCGGCGTCGCAATCGACCCAGTCGTCGACATTGGTGCGGAAGCGCAGGCTCCGGCCGCCGGCCTCCTTCTCCACGACCATCTCGACGGCGAGAAACGGCGCGTCGTCGACGCGGATGCCGACCTTCTCGACCGGCGTCACCAGAAAATATTTGTCACCCTCGCGCTTGAGGACGGTCGAGAACAGCCGCACCAGCGCCGCCCGGCCGATTGGCGTGCCCATGTAAAACCACGTACCATCGCTGGCGATTCGCATGTCGAGATCGCCGCAGAACGGCGGATTCCACAGGTGCACCGGGGGCAGCCCCTTGCCGGCCGGCGTGGCGCTGGTCGCTGCGCGTGCTGCGACCGTCAGGCCTTCGAGACTGGTCGTGCTCTGCCCTTGCTTCGCCATGGTTTGCCTTAACGGTTGATCTGCCCAGTCGAGCAATTCTGGCACGAATGGTGCAAGATCGGTGCAAGACTGACGCTGTGGAAACCTCACGAGTTCCCCGGAAATTTACCGGGACAGGTCGCCACATCGTGATGCCGTTCATACCCTGAAATGTCGATAAAGTGGGGATAGATTAACTCAACGAATACAGGGCCTTTGCACCAGTTTAGCATGGCCCTCACGGCATGACGACGCAATCGGGCGCGCATGCTTGCAACGGAGTAGCAGCCGGATGGCGGACAGTGTCGAAAAACTCGAGGACGTGATCGTCCGCTCGGCCGAGCAGGTGTCGGGCGAGGTCCGCGCGGCAAAGGACGCGATCGCGACGGTCATCTTCGGCCAGGAACGGGTGATCGAGAACACGCTGGTGACGATTCTGTCCGGCGGCCATGCGCTTCTGATCGGCGTGCCCGGCCTCGCCAAGACCAAGCTGGTCGAGACGCTCGGCATCACGCTCGGGTTGGACGCCAAGCGCATCCAGTTCACCCCGGACCTGATGCCCTCCGACATC
Organism: Bradyrhizobium sp. NP1; assembly: GCF_030378205.1. Classification (NCBI taxonomy): domain Bacteria; kingdom Pseudomonadati; phylum Pseudomonadota; class Alphaproteobacteria; order Hyphomicrobiales; family Nitrobacteraceae; genus Bradyrhizobium; species Bradyrhizobium sp. NP1. The sequence continues at coordinate 2,120,643 of NZ_CP127385.1, read as the reverse complement.
CTCGGCGCCGAGGTGCTCGACGAGAGCTCGACCGGCAAGCGCTCGTTCCGCTTCATCGCGGGTCCCGTGTTCGCCCAGCTCCTGATGGCCGACGAGATCAACCGCGCCAGCCCGCGCACCCAGTCGGCGCTGTTGCAGGCGATGCAGGAGCAGCACATCACGGTGGCCGGCGCGCGCCACGATCTGCCGAAACCGTTCCATGTGCTGGCCACGCAAAATCCGCTGGAGCAGGAAGGCACTTATCCGCTGCCCGAGGCGCAGCTCGACCGCTTCCTGATGGAAATCGACGTCGACTATCCCGACCGCGACGCCGAACGGCGCATCCTGTTCGAGACCACCGGCGCCGAGGAGACGCTCGCAAAGGGCGCGATGAGCGCCGACGCGCTGATCGCGGCGCAGCGGCTGGTGCGCCGCCTGCCGGTCGGCGATTCCGTGGTGGAGGCGATCCTGTCGCTGGTGCGCTCGGCTCGCCCGGGGCCCGAAGGCGGCGAAGCCGGCAAGCTGATCGCCTGGGGACCGGGTCCGCGCGCCAGCCAGTCGCTGATGCTCGCGGTGCGCGCCCGCGCGCTGCTCGACGGACGGCTTGCGCCCTCGATCGACGACGTGCTGGAGCTCGCCGAGCCGATCCTCAAGCACCGCATGGCGCTGACCTTCTCGGCGCGCGCCGAGGGCCGCACGATTCCGGACGTGATCCGACAGCTTAAGACGCGGATCGGTTGATGGCCGCTGAGACCACGCAACGAGACAGGGAGATCCTCGCAGTCCGACGTGCCGATGGCGAAAGCCGAACGCTCGCCGCGTCGCTGCCGCGTCTCGTGCTGGAAGCCCGCCGGATCGCCGCCAACGTGATTCACGGCCTGCACGGCCGGCGCCGGGCCGGCGCCGGCGAAAGCTTCTGGCAGTATCGCCGCTTCGTCTCGGGCGAGCCCTCGCAGCGCGTCGACTGGCGCCGCTCGGCGCGCGACGATCACCTCTATGTGCGCGAGCAGGAATGGGAGGCGGCGCACACCGTGTGGCTGTGGCCCGACCGCTCGCCCTCGATGGCGTTCGCCTCGAAGGGCGCACGAGACTCGAAGCTCGAGCGCGCGCTGATCGTGACCTTTGCATTGGCCGAGCTATTGGTCGCCGGCGGCGAACGCGTCGGGATTCCCGGCCTGATGAATCCGACCGCGAGCCGCTCGGTGATCGACAAGATGGCGCAGGCGATCCTGCATGACGATGCTGCCCGCCTGAGCCTGCCGCCCTCCTTCGTGCCGTCGGCGCTCGCCGAGATCGTCGTGCTGTCCGACTTCTGGTCGCCGATCACCGAGATCCGCACCATGCTGGCGGGGCTTTCGGCCTCCGGCGCGCATGGCGCGCTGGTCCAGATCGTCGATCCCGCGGAAGAAACCTTCCCCTATTCGGGCCGCATCGAGTTCGTCGAGCCGGAAGGGTTCGGCGTCATCACCGCGGGCCGCGCCGAACGCTGGGCCGACGACTATGTCGCCCGCCTGGCGCTGCATCGCGACCAGATCCGCGAGGAGACCGCCAAGCTCGACTGGCTGTTCTCGACCCATACCACGAGCCGCTCGGCAGCCGAGCTGCTGCTGTTCCTGCATGGCGGCATGATGGTGAGCAAGAGCGGCGGCGGCATATCCGTCAAGGCGGGGCGCAGCGCATGATCGCGGGCCTTCCCCTGAGCTTCACCGAGCCGCTGCTCCTGCTCGGCCTCGTCAGCCTGCCGGTGCTGTGGTGGCTGTTGCGCGTGATGCCGCCGCGGCCGCGACGCATCGTGTTTCCGCCGACGCGGCTGCTGTTCGACATCGCGCCGAAGGAAGAGACGCCGTCGCGCACGCCGTGGTGGCTGACGGCGCTGCGGCTGCTGGCGGCCGCGCTCGTCATCTTCGCGGCCGCAGGCCCGGTGTGGAATCCGAAAACCGGGATCGTCGGCAAGACCACGCCGCTCGTCATCCTGCTCGACGACGGCTGGAGCGCCGCGGCGAGCTGGGACACCAGGATCAGGGCGGCGGACGAATTGATCGCCAATGCCGACACCGACCGCCGCGCGGTGGCGCTGGTGCCGCTGTCGGAGCCCGCGCGCGACATCACCATCATGCCGGCGGGTGCAGCCCGCGTCGCGCTGCGCCAGCTTTCGCCCAAGCCCTACGCCGTGGAGCGGATCGAAACCGTCCCCGCGATCGAGCGTTTCCTCAAAACCACCGGAGACTGCGAGCTGGTCTGGCTGACCGACGGCGTCGACACCGGCCGTGGCGCGGAATTCGTCGAAGGCTTAGGCAAGACCATCGGAGATCGCGCGTTGACGGTTTATCAAGGCGGCACGCCTTCGCCGCTGGCGCTGGTAGCGGCCGAGAACGCGGCGGCGAAAATGACGGTGAAGGTGCTGCGCACCGACAGCGGCATCGCCACCGGCATCGTGCGCGCGATCGACGCCAAGGGCTCCCCGATCGGAGAAGCCCGCTACAGCTTCGCGCCGCAGGCCGGAGAGACCGAGGCCGCCTTCGACCTCCCGGTCGAGCTGCGCAACGACATCGCGCGGCTGGAAATCGCGGGCGAGCGCTCGGCGGGCGCCGTGCAGCTGCTCGACAAGCGCTGGCGGCGGCGCGCCATCGGCATTGCCTCTGGCGCGACCAGCGACACCGCGCAGCCGCTGCTCGCGGCGACCTTCTATCTCACGCGCGCGCTCGCTCCCTTCGCCGACGTGCGGCTCGGCGACCGCGGCCTGGCGCCGCAGCAGGCGATCGCCCAGTTCCTCGACCAGAAGCTGCCGATGATCGTGCTCGCCGATGTCGGCACGCTGTCGCCGGAAATCCGCGAACGGCTCACCGCCTGGATCGAGCAGGGCGGCGTGCTGGTGCGCTTCGCCGGACCGCGCCTCGCGCAGGCCGACGACGATCTGGTGCCGGTGAAGCTCAGGCGCGGCGGGCGCAGCCTCGGCGGCAGCCTGACCTGGGAAAAGCCGCAGCATCTCGCCGCCTTCGCCGCCGACGGTCCGTTTGCCGGCCTCGCCGTGCCGAAAGACGTCACCGTCAGCCGCCAGGTGCTTGCCGAGCCCGACGCGGCGCTCGTGACGCGGAGCTGGGCTTCGCTCGAAGACGGCACGCCGCTGGTCACCGGCGAGCACCGCGGCAAGGGCGTGGTCGCGCTGTTTCACATCAGCGGCGACATGCGCTGGTCGGATCTGCCGATGTCGGGCGCCTTCGTCGAGATGCTGCGGCGGATCGTCGACATGTCCGGCTACACCTCGAAGCCCGGCGCGGGCGTGGCGAGCGAAGCCAGCGCTGAGACCGTGGCGCCGCTGCACATCCTCGACGGCTTCGGCGCGTTCGGTCCGCCGCCGTCGACCGCCAAGCCGCTGCCGGCGGAATACCGCGACCGCGCGACGCTGGACCATCCGCCCGGATTCTATGGTCCCGCCGAGGGGCCGATCGCCGTGAACACGCTCGCGGCCGCCGACCGCATCGCGCCGCTCGACACCTCCGGCCTGAAGGCGCAGCGCGCCAGCTACACCAATGCCGAGCCGCGCGACCTGCGCGGCATGCTGCTGTCGGTGTCGCTCGCCTTGTTCCTGGTCGACGCGATCATCGTCGCGCTGCTTGGCGGCGGGCTGGCGAGCCTGCTGCGCCGCCGCGCGGCGCCGGCAGCGCTGGTGATGGCGCTCGCGCTGTCGACGCTGATCGCCGTGCCCGGCCGTGTCCACGCCGACGACGCCAGCGACGACTTCGCGCTTCGCGCGGTGTCGCAGACCCGCCTCGCCTATGTGATGACCGGCAACGCCGACGTCGATTCCATCGTGAAGGCCGGCATGTCCGGGCTGACGCTGTTCCTCGCCCAGCGCACCGCGCTGGAAGCCGGCGACCCGGTCGGCGTCGACCCGGCGCGCGACGAGCTCGCCTTCTTCCCGCTGATCTACTGGCCGATCGTGCCGGGCGCGCCGAAGCCGCCGCAGGACGCCATCAACCGCATCGACGCCTACATGAAGCAGGGCGGCACCGTGCTGTTCGACACCCGCGACGCCGTCGAGGCCGGTCCCGGCGAGAACGGCGCCGCGCGGACGCCGGGCATGCAGGCGCTGCGCGAGTTGCTCTCCTCGCTCGACGTGCCCGAGCTCGAGCCGGTGCCGCGCGAGCACGTGCTGACCAAGACCTTCTATCTGCTGCGCGACTTCCCCGGCCGCTTCGCCAACGGCCAGACCTGGGTCGAAGCCCTGCCGCGCGAGGACGATGAAGAGGCGGCCTCGCGGCCGGCGCGCGGCGGCGACGGCGTCTCGCCGATCATCATCACCTCGAACGATCTCGCCGGCGCCTGGGCCATCCGCCCCGACGGCCAGCCGATGCTGCCGATGACGCCGGGCGAGCCCAAGCAGCGCGAATTCGCCTTCCGCGCCGGCGTCAACATCGTGATGTACACGCTGACCGGCAACTACAAGGCGGACCAGGTGCATGCGCCGGCGCTGATCGAACGGCTGGGCCAGTAGGATCGCGCCATGAATTACGGTATTGCGTTCACCCCGCTCGTTCCCTCGATCGTGCTCTGGCTCGCGGCCGGCGCCATCGTCGTGATCGCGGCGCTGCTGCTGATCGGGCGCTCGCGCGGCGCAGCGGTGCGCGTGGCCGCGCTGGCGCTGATCCTGCTCGCGCTGTCAAATCCCTCCTTCACCCGCGAGGACCGCGAACCCCTGAGCTCGGTCGCCGCTGTTGTCGTCGACAAGAGCCCGAGCCAGAATTTCGGCAACCGGACCCGCGAGGCCGCGCAGGCGCAGGAAGCGCTCGTCGATGCCCTGAAGAAGATCAAGGGCCTCGAAGTGCGCGTCGTCGACGCCGGCCAGGCCGACGGCGAGACCGACGGCACAAAATTGTTCGGCGCGCTCGCTTCCACGCTGTCGGACGTGCCCGTCGACCGCGTCGCGGGCGCCTTCCTGATCACCGACGGGCGCGTGCACGACATCCCGGCCAACGCGGCGGCGCTCGGATTCCAGGCGCCGGTGCATGCGCTGGTCACGGGCGCGGCGAACGAACGCGACCGCCGCATCGCGATTTCGGCGGCGCCCCGCTTCGGCATCGTCGGCCAGACCCAGACCATCACCTATCGCCTCGACGACCAGGGCGTCACCGGCGAGCGCGCCAAGGTGACCATCCGCCGCGACGGCGAGGTGATCAGCGAGCGCACGCTCACAAGCGGCCAGACCTCGAGCATCGACGTCGACATCAAGCATGCCGGCCCCAACATCGTCGAGATCGAGGCTTCGCCGCTCGAAGGCGAGCTGACTCCGGTCAACAACCGCGCCGTGGTCGCCATCGACGGCGTGCGCGACAAGCTGCGCGTGCTGCTGGTTTCCGGCGAGCCGCATTCCGGCGAGCGCACCTGGCGCAATCTGCTGAAATCCGACGCCAGCGTCGATCTCGTGCATTTCACCATCCTGCGCCCGCCGGAGAAGCAGGACGGCACGCCGATCAACGAGCTGTCGCTGATCGCGTTTCCGACCCGCGAGCTGTTCCAGCAGAAGATCAACGAATTCCAGCTGATCATCTTCGACCGCTACGCCCGCCAGGGCGTGCTGCCGATCGCCTATTTCGACAACATCGCACGCTATGTGCGCGCCGGCGGCGCGGTGCTGGTCTCGGCCGGGCCCGACTATGCCTCGACCACCAGCATCTGGCGCACGCCGCTGGATTCGGTGCTGCCGGCCGAGCCGGTCGGGGTCACCGAGAAGCCCTATTACGCGCACCTGTCGGATGCCGGAAAGCGTCACCCGGTGACGCGCGGGCTGGAAGGCGCGGGGAGCGAGCCGCCGCACTGGAGCCGCTTCTTCCGCACCGTCGACACCAAGAATGCGACCAGCCCGCCGCTGATGACCGGCGCCGACGGCAAGCCGCTGCTGCTCCTGTCGCGCTTCGGCGAGGGCCGCGTCGCGCTCTTGCTCACCGACCACATCTGGCTGTGGGCACGCGGCTATGAGGGCGGCGGGCCGCATCTCGACCTGTTGCGGCGGACCTCGCACTGGCTGATGAAGCAGCCGGATCTGGACGAGGAAGCGCTGCGCATGCAGGTGCAGGGCCATGACCTCATGGTGGTGCGGCAGACCATGGCGGACAGCGTCGCGCCGGTCACCGTCACCGCGCCTTCCGGCGCGACGCGCGAGCTGACGCTGACGCAGGGCGAGCCCGGTGAATGGCGCGCCAGCCTGCCGGCGAGCGAGCTCGGCCTCTGGCAGGCGAGCGACGGCACGCTCAAGGCGCTGATCAATGTCGGGCCAACCAATCCGAAGGAGTTCTCCGAGGTCACCTCGACCACGGAGACGCTGAAACCGCTGGCGCAGGCGACCGGCGGCGACGCCCGCCGCGTGGTCGACCGCGGCAGCGTCGATCTGCCGCGCATCGTTCCGGTGCGCGCTTCCAGCGTGTTCCATGGCGACGGCTGGATGGGCGTGCGCATGCGCGATGCCAGCGTCGTCAAGGGTGTCGGCGTGCTGCCGATGTTCGCAGGCCTGATCGGCCTCTTGCTGCTGCTCGGCGCGTTCGCCGCGACCTGGCTGCGCGAGGGCCGCTGAACGCAGCGAGGCGGGTGGATCGAGGAACTTCAGGCAGAAGCACCATCCCGCTCCAATTTTGGTCAAGCATGATCTCCGCGCAAACGCGTTTTGCGTTTGTCGCGAGGGAAAACCGGTACCCACTTTTCCGGATCATGCTTGCGCCCGTTGCAGCAATCACACAGCCTTGCCGGATCGCGCGAGGCTGCTCCGGCCACGGTTGACAACATCGGCACCATCCGATGTTATAATGTAACATCGGAACGGCCGGGGATATCTGAAGCCCGTTCCCGAGGGTGGGCGTAGCGCGGCATGAAGTGGTTCCGAAGGCACGTCAAGACAGGCGCACGGCTGGCGCTGTTCGCGCTTGCCGTCCAGTGCGTGCTGTCGTTCGGCCACTTCCATCCCCTCGCCGCGCAGGCGGCACCGGCCGTCCGGGCCGGCCTGACGCAGGCTGATCGGACGAATGTCGCGATCGCGCCCGATACCGCCAATCAGGCGGTCTGGACGCACCAGCCATCCGGCCGCGACGGCGATCAGCAGCCGGGCGAGCCCTGCGCGATCTGCGCCGTCATCTCGCTAGCCAGCAATGTCTTGTTTGCGACGCCGCCGCTGCTCCTGCTGCCGCAGGCCGTCGAGCTTCTTTATTTTGCCGCCGACACCGAGTTCACGCATCTCGAATCGCCGCGTTCGGCGTTTCAATCCCGCGCACCGCCGCTGTCCTGAATCGATCGCGTGAACCCCTGGTGATCCGCGCATGCGCGGGCGACCGGGATTACAGGAATCGATCCGTCGCATGTCGACGGCAGGCTGTTCCGGAAACTCCTAAAGCAAAAAAGAATCCGGCAGCGGCCTGATCGGAATCAGGACCATGTCAGTATCCAGGAAGACAGCGCTGGCCGCCTCGGGCTTCACGGCGCTGGTGCTCGGCTATTGCGGCCACGATGCGCTCGCGCAGACGCCGCCATCATCATCGGGCGAGACGACGAAACTGCCCAGCATCGAGGTGGTGGCGCCCAAACGCGTCCAGCCGCCGCGCAAGCCGCGGGCGCGGGTCGTGACCGGCGTGCGCCGCGAATCTCCCACGCCGCCGCCGCGGCAGACCGAGGAACAGATCGTCGCGGGCAAAAACGACAAATTCGACGAGGCGCGGCACACCATTCTTGCGCCGCTTGGCGCCAGCTCGACCGAGATGAACCACCAGACGATCGAGGCGCTGCCGCAGGGCAACAATGCAACCCTCGACAAGGTGCTGCTGCAGTTTCCCGGCGTGACCCAGGATTCGGCGGCAAGCGGCGAACTGCATGTGCGCAACGAGCACGGCAACCTGCAATACCGCATCAACGGCATCATGCTGCCGGATGGGGTCGGTGCCTTCGGGCAGATCCTCGACACCGGCATCGTCGGCAATATGGCGCTGTTGGTGGGCGCGCTGCCGGCGCAATACGGCTTGCGCACCGCCGGCGTGCTCGACATCACCACCAAGACCGACGCGTTCAACAACAGCGGCAGCGTGAGCGTCTATGGCGGCAGCCACCAGACCATCACGCCGAGCTTCGAATATGGCGGCACGGCCGGGCAGACGCAGTATTTCGTGTCGGGCCGCTATTTCGGCAGCAATCTCGGCATCGAGAATCCGACGCCGGCCAAGGAGGCGATCCACGACCGCACCGCACAGGAAAAGGGATTCCTTTATCTGTCGACGATACTCGATCCGGAGAGCCGCCTCACCTACATGAGCGGCACCTCAAACGGGCTCTACCAGATCCCCAACAATCCGGGACAGCCGACCAACTTCGCAACCCCCACGGTCTCCAACTTCAATTCCGCGTTCCTCAACGAACGGCAGCAGGAGATCAATCATTTCAACGTGCTCGCCTACCAGCACTCGGCCGAGGGCATTGATTACCAGATCTCCTATTTCAATCGCTACAGCCAGCTCCACTTCATGCCCGACCCGATCGGCGATCTCCTCATCAACGGCGTGGCTTCCGACGTCTACCGCCAGAGCTATGTCAACGGCATCCAGGAAGATACCGCCTGGCGCGTCGCCGATGCGCATACGCTGCGGTTCGGATTCTTCGCGAGCGCCGAGCGCTCCCTGGTGACGAGCTTCAACAGCACCTTCCTCGCCGACCCCGCGACCGGTGGTCAGGCGACCGATGCAGCGGGCACCCCGCTGCCGCCGATCACGCTGTACGATACCAATTCCAAACTCGGCTGGCTGCTCGGCAGCTACATTCAGGACGAATGGAAGATCACCAACAACCTGACCCTGAATGCCGGCCTTCGCTTCGACCAGATGTATCAATACGTCAACGCCAACCAGTTCAGCCCGCGCGTGAACATGACGTGGGTCCCGCAGGATGGCACCACGTTCCATGCCGGCTATGCCAGAACCTTCACGCCGCCGCCGCAGGTGATCGCGGCGCCGGTCAATCTCGCGCTGGTGCAGAACACTGTCATCAACCCCCCGGTGCAGCAGCAGGATCCGGTGCTGCCCGAACGGGCGCATGTCTTCGATGTCGGCGTGGTCCAGAAGATCTGGCCGGTGCCCGGCCTTGAGGTCGGCATCGACGGCTACTACAAGATCGCGCGCGACCTGCTCGACGACGGCCAGTTCGGCCAGGCCTATGTGCTCACCGGCTTCAATTACGACCGGGCCAACAATCTCGGCGTCGAACTGAAGGCGAACTACACCAATGGCAATCTGAGGATGTACGGCAACCTCGCCTGGGCGCGGCAGCTGGGCACCGACATCGTATCGAACCAGTATCTATTCGATCCCGATCGCCTCGCCTATATCGCGACGCATTACATCTATACCGACCACAGCCAGGTCCTGACCGCCTCCGCCGGCGCTTCCTATAAATGGAACGACACGCGCTTTTCCGCATCGATGATCTACGGCTCCGGCCTTCGTTCCGGCTTCGCCAACCTCGATCACGTGCCGTCCTACACCCAGGTCAATATGGGGGTAGCGCACGACTTCTTCATCGTCGCGCCGAACAAGCCGACCACGCTGCGATTCGACGTCGTCAACCTGTTCGACAAGATCTACGAGATCAGGGACGGCTCCGGCATCGGCGTGTTCGCGCCGCAATTCGGACCGCGCCGCGGCTTCTATGTCGGCATCACGCAGAAGCTGTAGCGACTAAAGCATGATGGTTTCAGGTTCGATCACTGACTTGGCATCATTGCGAGGAGCGACAGCGACGAAGCAATCCAGATCTCTTCGATGACTGGATCGCTTCGCTTACGCTCGCGATGACGCGCTGATTCGCGCAAACGCTAGCGCGCCATGCTCCAGTCCGGCCGGATCGGACCGGATACGCCCTCAAACGCGCCGTCGACGAGCTCGGCGACGAGGAGGCGGCCGTAGTCGACGGGGCCGGGCATGATCGCGCGGCCCTTCGGCACGGGCTTGAAGCCGACCCGGCGATAATAGGCTTCGTCACCGACCAAGAGGACGAGACGATGGCCTTTTGTCCCGGCATCCTCGAGCGCGCGCTCGAGCAGCGCGCGGCCGACACCGCGGTCGCGAAACGGCGGCTCGACCGTGAGCGGTCCGAGCAGCAAGGCCCTGGTGTCGCCGATGCAGATCGGCAATTGGCGAACCGAGCCGACCAGCAGCGTGCCGATGCGCGCGGTGAATGACAGCTCGAGCAGGTGATCCACGTGCTCGCGCAGCCGGTAGGCGCTCAGCACGAAGCGACCGGGCCCGAACGTGCGTTCGTGCAGGCGCTCGATCGCCTGGGCGTCGTTCGGCGCTTCCGGCAGGATCGTCAGGGAGAGGTCGGTCATGGCGAAGCGCGAGATAGCATCTGCGGGCGGTGCGGTCCATCGCCGCGTTCGCCGCGGCCACATCGGTTCCGGAGCGGAGGCTCAGCGCCACGTGGCCATCGGCGGCGTGCCGTCGAGCACTTCCGCAATCCGCAGCCGCGTGCCGTGGGTCGTCTCGGCGGGCAGCGCGTCGGTGGCGAAGAATCCGCAGGCCACGATCTCGCGATTCGGCTCGGGAAGGCGGTCCTGGCTGAAATGGCGCACGACATAGACCGCGACATGGTCACGCCGGGAAACATGGCTGTTGAAGAACAGGCCGTGCAGCGCCGGCTCGCCGGCAAGCTCGATCCGTCCCTCCTCCCGCAGCTCGCGGCGCAACGCCTCGCCGAGGCTCTCGCCGGTCTCGACGCCGCCTCCGGGCAGATGCCAGCCGGCGACGTAACTATGCTTGACCAGGAACACCTTGTTGCTGTCATCGAGGACGACGGCGCGCACCCCGAGCGTCATGCCGCGCGCAACGCGCCAGTATTGGTGAAAAAGGCCTCGCAGCAGCGGCTCCAACCGCCTTCGCCAATTGCTTTCGTGTCCCGACATCGTGTTTTGATCTTGCGCCGACCGCTTCCGCTTGCCAATAGACCTGAGATGGCAGCCTTCACCCTCGCCCATCTGTCGGATCCGCATCTGCCGCCGCTGCCCGCGCCGAGGCTGGCCGAACTCGCGGGCAAGCGCGTGCTGGGCTATCTCAACTGGACCCGCAACCGCCACAAATATTATCGCCGCGAGGTGCTCGACACGCTGGTCACCGACATGCAGGCACAGGCGCCGGACCATGTCGCGGTGACGGGCGACCTCGTCAACCTGGCGCTGGAGGCGGAATTCGCGCCGGCGCTGGCCTGGCTCCGGCAGGTCGGCCCGGCGGACCGGGTCACCACCGTTCCCGGAAATCACGACGCCTATGTGCGCGCGATGCGACATCGCTTCGCCGAGACGTTTGCCGACTATTCGCGCGGCGATGCCGGCGACGGCCGCATCAGCTATCCCTTCGTGCGCCGGCGCGGCCTGCTGGCGCTGATCGGGCTGTCCTCGGCGGTGCCGACGGCGCCCTTCATGGCGACAGGGACGCTCGGGCGCGCCCAGCTCGATGCGCTGGAGAAGATCCTGGTCGAGCTCGCCGCCGAGGAGGCTTTTCGCGTGCTGCTGGTGCACCATCCGCTGCGTTCGGATTCACGCCCCAAGCGGCTGACCGATTCCGCGGGCCTGATCGCGCTGATCGAACGACACGGCGTCGACCTGGTGCTGCACGGTCATGACCACATCCATTCCACCATGTGGTTCGAGGGGCCGGACGGCCGCATCCCCTCGCTCGGCGTGCCGGCTGCTTCCGCGCTCGCCCGCGGCCGCCATCCGGCAGCCGCCTACAACCTGTTGCGGATCGAGCGCGACGGCAATGCCTGGCGCTGCGAGCAGGCGGTACGCGGCATCGACAACCAGCTCACGGTGCGGGAAATCCGGCGCATCCGGCTGATCTAGTGGTCCAGCGAACGTCAAATCCGCTCCACTAGCCTCGCTCGCCACGCCGGGAAAACGGCGTCAGAAATTGTTCAGGCTTGAAAACAGCGCCAGCGCGAACAGCGCGGCCGCACCGAGGATGAAGCCGAGCAGGAACACGCCGAAACCGCCACGGCGGCGCGTTGTCTCGATGGGCGACTCGCTCGCCGGCGTCACGGCGAGTGCATGTTCGCGCTCGACCATGCGGCGCGCGACATAGTCGGTCACCGCATCGACGATTGCGGGCACGTCGTGGGACTCGGCAAGCACGGTGCGGCCGAAGCGCGTATCCTGCACGAAGCGATAGATGCGCTTGTCGCGCCCCATCACGATGTGGGCGACCACGTCGATCCACAGCCGCGGCGTTTCGCCCTGGCTGATGCCGCGATCGAACATGTCGATGTTGTCGGGCATCTGCGCGAACAAGGGATCGAGTGCCTCGTTGAGGATCTCCAGCCGGGCGACTTCCGCATCGCGCAGCTCGACCACGACGCCGGTGCGGTCGGCGGCCTCGATCCGCGCCTGACGCAAGGCATCGCGCAGCCGCGTCGGTCGCATCTCGCGGGCCTCGTTGCCACTGTTCTGCGCGTCTGACATTACCCCGGCCCTGTCCTTGAAGGGTTAAATCTGACTTGACCCTAGCAGTAACGTCGCCGGCCGCAAAGGCGGCTCGTTCCCGGGGGTGGCTCGGCGACGCTGTTCCAAAAATCGAACGGCCCCACCCGGCAAGGCCGGATGAGGCCGTTCGCTCCTTGGACGTTTCTTGACTTGTCAGGGTCGACCGCCCCGGCTCAAGCCGGGACGCGCGAGGGCTCCTCCACGATCGAGAAGCGCACGCCGGCCTTGTGGCGGCTCTCTTCCGAGACCTCGCGCCAGCAGTCCTCGGCTTCCTTGCGGGTCTTGAACGGACCCCTGACCTGGGCCGAGCCTTCCACGAGCTTGTGGAAGTTCATCGAGCCGAACTCGCCGCCAATCACCCAGAAATTACTGCCTGTGGTCATTTTCAGTCTCCAACGTTAGCCGAACTGGTTCATCGTATTGTGGGCGCCGCCCGCCTTCAGAGCGGCCTCGCCAGCGAAGTATTCCTTGTGATCGTCGCCGATGTCGGATCCTGCCATGTTCTGATGCTTCACGCAGGCAATGCCCTGACGGATCTCCGCACGCTGAACGTTCTTCACGTACCCAAGCATGCCCTGCTCGCCGAAATATTCCCTCGCGAGATTGTCGGTCGACAGAGCTGCCGTGTGATAGGTCGGCAACGTGATCAGGTGATGGAAGATACCGGCACGCTTTGCCGAATCGGCCTGGAAGGTGCGGATACGCTCGTCGGCCTCGATCGCCAGCGGCGTGTCATCGTATTCCGCCTTCATCAGTTCGGCACGATTGTACTTGCTGACGTCCTTGCCGGCCTGCTTCATCGCGTCGTAGACCTGCCAACGGAAGTTGAGCGTCCAGTTGAAGGACGGCGAGTTGTTGTAGGCCAGCTTCGCGTTCGGAATCACCTTGCGAATGCGGTCGACCATCTTGGCGATCTGCTCGATATGCGGCTTCTCGGTTTCGATCCACAGCAGGTCGGCGCCGTTCTGCAGCGAGGTGATGCAGTCGAGCACGCAACGATCTTCACCGGTACCGGGACGGAACTGGTAGAGATTGCTGGCAAGCCGCTTCGGCCGCATCATCTTGCCGTTCTGGTTGATGATCACGTCGCCGTTCCTGGCGTTGGCGGCCGTCACTTCCTCGCAATCAAGGAAGCCGTTGTACTGATCGCCGATATCGCCGGGCTTGTGGCTCACGGCAATCTGCTGCGTCAGGCCGGCACCGAGAGAATCGGTACGGGTCACGATGATGCCGTCTTCGACGCCGAGCTCGAGGAACGCGTGGCGGCAGGCCCGGATCTTCGCAAGGAAGACCTCGTGCGGCACGGTCACCTTGCCGTCCTGGTGGCCGCACTGCTTCTCGTCGGACACCTGATTTTCGATCTGCAAGGCGCAAGCGCCTGCTTCGATCATCTTCCTGGCGAGCAGATAGGTCGCTTCCGCGTTGCCAAAGCCGGCGTCGATATCGGCGATGACGGGCACGACGTGCGTCTGGAAGTTATCGATCTTCTCGATCAGGGCCTTTTCCTTGGCCTTGTCGCCTTCCTTGCGGGCAGCGTCGAGGCTGCGGAAGATATCGTTCAGCTCGCGCGAGTCGGCCTGGCGCAGGAAGGTGTAGAGTTCTTCGATCAGCGCCGGCACTGAGGTCTTCTCGTGCATCGACTGGTCCGGCAGCGGTCCGAACTCGGAGCGGAGAGCCGCGATCATCCAGCCAGAAAGGTACAGGTAGCGGCGATCGGTATTGCCGAAATGCTTCTTGACCGAGATCAGCTTCTGCTGGGCGATGAAGCCGTGCCAGCAACCGAGCGACTGGGTGTACTTCGTGCTGTCCGCGTCATAGGCGGCCATGTCGGCACGCATCAGCGCCGCCGTGTAGCGGGCAACGTCGAGGCCGGTCTTGAAGCGGTTCTGCAGACGCATGCGCGCCACGGCTTCGGCGGTCACGCCGTTCCAGGTCTCCTTGGTCTTGAGGAGCGCTTCGGCCGCCTCGATCTCGCTGTGATAGGAAGCCGGGCCCTGGATGGCCTTGTCGCTCACGCCGCGCGGTTGGAAGTTCATGTCGGTGATCCCTCTCGGTGACGACAAATCTGCAGCGGTCGTCTTCTCTGCAGGGTTTGTCTTCGCCATACATTCTTGACAGTGCATTGCGAAATGCGTGGCGAGACGTAAACGCGAATCCCCCTTGTTCCGCTAGACCGCTTGCATTTGAATGGTGATGTCATGTAACATCTGAACTTGTCATATATGTCACTTTGTAAATTTTGTCACAAATAGGTCAGTGAGGCTGCCATGCCCGCGGATTCCGGAAAGAAGCTGTTCGTCGGCCCGCGCTTTCGCCGGATTCGCCAGCAGCTCGGCCTGTCGCAGACCCAGATCGCCGAGGGGCTCGGCATCTCGCCGAGCTACGTCAACCTGATCGAGCGCAACCAGCGCCCGGTGACGGCGCAGATCCTGCTGCGGCTCGCCGAGACCTACGACCTCGATTTGCGCGACCTCGCCACCGCCGACGAGGACCGCTTCTTTGCCGAGCTGAACGAGATCTTTTCCGATCCGCTGTTCCGGCAGATCGACGTGCCAAAGCAGGAGCTGCGCGATCTCGCCGAGCTCTGCCCCGGCGTGACCCATTCGCTGCAAAGGCTCTATGCCGCCTATACCGAGGCGCGGCGCGGCGAGACCATGGCGGCGGAGCAGTTCGCAAGCCGCGAGGACGGCACACGCTTCGAGGCCAACCCGATCGAGCGGGTGCGCGAGCTGATCGAGGCCAACCGCAATTATTTCCCCGAGCTCGAGCAGGCCGCGGAAGCCTTGCGCGACGAGCTCGACGTGCCGGCCGAGGGGCTTTATGCCGCGCTCGCCGCGCGCCTGAGGGAGAAGCACTCGATCGTCACTCGCGTCATGCCGGTCGACGTGATGCGCGAGACGCTGCGCCGCTTCGACCGCCACCGCCGGCAGCTCCTGATATCCGAGCTCGTCGACGGCGCGGGGCGCACCTTCCAGCTCGCCTTCCAGATCGCCTTGGCCGAATGCGGCGCCAGCATCGAGAGCATCATCGGCCGCGCCGGCCCGCTCGACGATGCCCCGCGCCGGCTCTACCGGATCACACTGGCGAATTACTTCGCTGCCGCCGCGATGATGCCCTATGCGGCCTTCCATGCCGCCGCGGAGCAGCTCAGCTACGACGTGCACGTGCTGGCGCAGCGCTTCAACGCCGGCTTCGAGCAGGTCTGCCACCGCCTGACCACGCTCTCGCGGCCGAATGCGCGCGGCATCCCCTTCTTCATGCTGCGCGTCGACAACGCCGGCAACGTCTCGAAACGGTTTTCCTCCGGCACCTTCCCGTTCTCCAAGTTCGGCGGCACCTGCCCCTTATGGAACGTGCACTCCACTTTCGACACCCCGGACCGGCTGCTGAAACAGGTGATCGAGCTGCCCGACGGCTCGCGCTATTTCTCGATCGCGCAGATGGTGCGCCGGCCGACTGTGCCGCATCCGCTGCCGCAGCCGCGCTTTGCAATCGGGCTGGGCTGCGAAATCCGCCATGCGGCGAAGCTCGTCTATGCCGCCGGGATGGACCTGGAGAATGCCGAGGGCACACCGATCGGCGTCAACTGCCGGCTGTGCGAGCGCGAGAACTGCAGCCAGCGCGCCGAGCCGCCGATCACCCGCACCCTGATCCTCGACGAGAACACCCGCCGGATCTCCTCATTTGCGTTCTCCAACGCGCGGGAGTTGTGAGGCCCGCTCGCCTGCCGCGGACAGGCTGGGCGTACCCTCGCTCACGCGCTTCGGACCGGAGCGTCCGAGCAGCGCGAGCCCTGCGAAGATCGCGGCGATGCCCGCGACATGAAACCAGGCGATCTGCTCGCCGAGCCAGGCCACGGAGAACGTGACGGTGAACAGCGGACTGAGATAGAGGAACGCGGCGGCGCGCGCCGGCCCGACCACCGCCACGCCGTAGAGATAGAACAGGTTGCCGAGCATGGTCGGCCCGATCGCGATATAGCCGATCGCCGCCAGCGCGAAGCCGAGATCGGCGCCCTCGAAGACGAGCCAGGGGCCGCCCGCCAGCATCCAGACCAGATAGGCCGGCAGCATCACGACGGCGAGGCCCGCCCAGGCCGACACCGTGGTCAGCGACAAGGGATCGATCACACGCGTCCAGCCGCGAACCTGGATCGAGAACCAGGCAAAGGCGATCGCCGCGAGCAGCGACCAGAGATTGCCGAGATTGAAGTGCAGTTCGCTGAGCGCCTGCGGCCGGCCCTTGGTGATGATCAGCACCGTGCCGCCGAGCGCCAGCACAAGTCCCCATTTCATGGCTGTCGTGAAGGCGCCCTCGCCCGATCGCGACGCCATCAACGCGACCCAGACCGGCGTCGTCGCATTGATCAGGCCGACCTCGATCGCAAGGCTCTGGTAGGCGCCGCCGAACAGCAGGTAGGAGAACACGCCGACACCGACGACGCCGCCGACCACGAGCTCGCGCAGCCTCGGACGGATCTCGGGCCACGCCGATCGCAGCGCCGGCAGCGCCACGATCGTCAGCACGATCGCCGCGGGAAACCAGCGCCAGAACAGCATCGCCGGCAGCGGCACCGCCTCGCGCGCGGCGCGGGCGACCACGTGGTTGCTGCCCCACAGCGCGGCGGTGGCGGTCAGCGCCAGGAAGCCCTGCCAGTTCGCTCCTGCCTTCCCTGTCGTCATCAGCGCTCAGTGGAGCGGCTGTGGCGGCCGCGCTGCGACACGTGCCAGGGCAGCACCCAGCGCTCGGCATAATCGACCAGGAAGAACAGCACGGTGCCGACCAGCCCGAGCAGGAGCAGCGAGACGAACACCCGGATGGTGTCGAACTGTCCCTGCGCGACCAGGATCTGGAAGCCGATGCCGCGGCTGCCGGCGACGAACTCGCCGACGATGGCGCCGACCAGCGCAAAGGAGATCGCGACCTTCATGCCGGCAAACAGGCTCGGCAACGCGCAGGGAAAACGGATCTTGGTCAGGATGGCCCAGGACGAAGCCTTCGACACCCGCGCCAGATACAGCATATCGGGGTCGACCGAGCGCAGGCCGAGCACGGTGTCGATCACGATCGGAAAGATCGCGAGCATCAGCGCGATCGCGACCTTGGGCTCGGGTCCGGTGCCCATCCAGATCACGAACAGCGGCGCCAGCGCCACTTTCGGGATCGAATTCAGCGCGACGAGCAGCGTATAGATCGTGCGCTCGAGGAAGCGCGAATAGACGATGCCGACCGCAAGCGCGATGCCGAGCACGACGGACAGCACGAAGCCGATGCAGGTCATCGCGACCGTGAAGCCGAGATGGCGCATGAACACGCCGGGCGTCTCCAGGAATGCCGCCACAATGACCGAAGGCGCGGGCAGGATCAGCGGCTCCGGCTTGAACAGGCGGACCCCGGCCTCCCACACGAGCAGGGTGATCAGGAGGATGACGACGACGTCGCGCGCCTCGCTCTCTCCGGTCAGCCAGCGTTTGACGCGCGACATCATTCCTTGACGATCCCAAGCTCGGCGAAGTGATGGCGGATACGGTGGACGTAGGCGCCGAACTCGGCACTGTCGCGGATGGCCAGCCGCCGCGGCCGCGGCAGGTCGATCTCGATGGTGTCGACGATCACGCCGGGCGCCTTGCTCATCATCACCACGCGATCGGAGAGGAAAACCGCTTCCACGATCGAATGGGTGATGAACAGAAGCGTCTTGCGCGTGTCCTGCCAGATCTGCGCCAGCTCGACATTGAGATCATCCCGCGTCATGGCGTCGAGCGCGCCGAACGGCTCGTCCATCAGCAGCAATTGCGGATCAGTCAACAGGGCGCGGCAGATCGAGGCGCGCTGCCGCATGCCGCCCGACAATTCCCAGGGGTAACGGTGCTCGAAGCCGCCGAGCCCGAAGCGCTTCAACAGCTCGATCGCCCGGGTGCGCTCCGCTGCGCTCGGCGTGCGCGTGAACTCGATCGAGAGCAGCACATTGTCGAGGATGGTGCGCCAGTCGAGCAGTACGTCGCGCTGGAATACGACACCGAGCCGGTCCGGCGGACCATCGAGCGGGCGGCCGCCGATGTCGACCGTTCCGCTGGAAATGTTTTCGAGACCGGCGACCAGCTTGAGCAACGTGCTCTTGCCGCAGCCGGAGGGTCCAACCACGCTCAAAAATTCACGCGGCCGGATGTCGAGATCGATATCGACCAGCGCAGATACCGGTCCCCGCGCCGACTCATAGGTCTTGCCGACGCGACGCAGCGACACCATTGGTGCCGCGGCGTCCGCCTGCGATCCGATCGCCATGTCACTCGATGAGAGCATTGGTGTAGTAGTCCGCTGCCTTCCAACCGGGATTGACGACGCCGGCGGCCTCCATTGACTTCAGCGCCGCCTCCCAGTCCTCCTGCGCCTGCCAGCCGATCGGCTTGCCCTTCGAGGCGGGCGTGTCGAAATAGTCGAGCGTCAGCTTGATCTGGCCAAGCAGCACCGCCGGATCGAGCCGGGCGTCGGGGCGCTCGGCAATCATCGCCTTGACGCCGTCATCAGGGTTGGTGCGCAGATGCTGCCAGGCGCGCTGCTCGACCTGGATCAGCTTGCGCAGCGCGGCACCTTTGTTCGCGATGGTATCCTCGCGGGCAACCAGGCCATAGGCCGGGAAAGCGATGTTGGCGTCGGAAGCGAGCAGGCACTTGGAGGGACGGCTCTGCTCGGCGATCGGCAGCGCCGAGCCGACCGTCGACATCAGCCCATCGGCGCGCTTGGCGAGATAGGTGCCCCAGAGCGCCGCCGGATCGACCACGTCGATCTTGAGATCGTCGCGGGTGAGCCCGGCCGACTTCAGGTAGACGTCGATGAAGGGCGTCCAGGGGCTGGCCGCGAACACCACGACCGTCTTGCCGCGCAGATCGGCGGCCTTGCTGACGGCTGAGTCCTTGTCGACGAGAACGCAGAGATCGGTGCGCCGCTGGAACGTCGCGATCGAGCGGATGGTCGCGCCCTTGGCCCGCGCCGAGCCGACGAGGCCGACCTGCACCTGGCCGACATCGGCCTGGCCGGCATTGACGAGCTGGATGGTATTGCCGGAGCCGCGGCCATCCTGAATGTCGACGTCGAGGCCCGCTTCCTTGAACCAGCCCTTGTTCTGCGCCAGGTGCATCGCGGCCTGGACGCCCCATGGCGAGAAATCCAGCCTGACCGTGAGCTTGTCTGCTGCCACTGCCGCACCGCTGCCAGCAGCCAGTGCTGCCATCGCGAGGACGGCGACTATCGCGCGTAACGTGTGCCTCATTTCCTGTGTTCCTCCCCCTGTTTGTCTACTTGTGCCCGGCGCCGCTTTCCCGCGGCGTCACGTCCATGAGATAGCTCAGCACCATCTCCACCACATGATGCCGCCGCTTTTGCACGCGCCGGCGCGACGCAAGGTCGCGGTCGAGCAGCCATGACAGCGTGTGCTGGTTCGACAGGAAGAAATAGGCGAGCCCGGAGATCGACAGATAGAGATCGACCGCATCGACATCGGCGCGGAACACGCCCTGGTCCTGACCGCGCTTGAGCAGGAGCTGGATGGTGTCGAGCAATCCCCCATAGAGCTGCTTGGTCGACTGCGAGCTTTTCAGATGCTCGCCGTAGTGGATGTTCTCGATGCTCATCAGCCGGATCAGATCGGGCGTCGCCACGAAATGATCGAAAGTGTTGGCGACGAGCCGCTTCATGCCCTCGACCGGCGGCAGGTTGCGCAGATCCTGGTCTTGCTGGCGCGCCCGCAAGTCGGCATAGATCTGCTCGAGCACCGCGAGGTACAGCGCGTCCTTGGACCCGAAATAGTGGTAGATCAGGTTCTTGTTGACGCCGCTGCTCTCGGCGATGCGGTCGACGCGGCCGCCGCTCAAGCCATAGGTGACGAACTCCACCCGCGCCGCCTCCAGGATCCTGGCGCGGCTCGCCTCCGGATTGCGGCTGACCTTCTGCGGCGATGCAACCACGTCAAGCTCCATGGCGCGCCCCTTGGGGCTTCGATGCGGCGCGCTGCGACCGTAGCCTTGCGGTCGCATCTGCGTCCAGCGTGCCGCGCGCGCCGAACACCACGCCGTAGTGCTTCTCGGCAAAGGACGCGGTGATCTTGCCGTCGAGGAAATCCTCCTCGACATTGGCGACGTCACGCGAGAGCGGATCGCCGAAGCCGCCGGCGCCGGCCTGCTCGTGAATGATCAGGGTGTCGCGGCCGACCGTCGTCGTGATCTTGCCGGGCAGCGGCCGCCGTTCATTGCCGATCTCGATGAAATTGCGCGAGGCGCCGCCGGGCTCGCCGCCGCTCAAGCCATAAGGCAGGAACTTGACGCGGTCGGTGCGCATCTGCAGCAGCGCTTCGTTGGTGAGAATGCGGTAGCTGCGGCGCACGCCGACGCCGCCACGGTATTGTCCGGCGCCGCAGCTATCCGGCACGAAGGAATAGTCCTCGATGCGGACCGGATGCTCGGCCTCCATCACCTCGACCGGCATGTTGGAGAGGTTTTGCGAGGCGTTGGTGACGGCCTCGAGCCCGTCCTTGTCGGGACGTCCGCCCCAGGCGCCGCAGATCATGTCGACGATGATGAAGGGCTGCCGGTTCGGCCGCAAGCCGCTGATGCAGATCACGCTGTTGCCGCCCTCGCCCGCCGCCGGCACCCTCTCCGGCACGATCTGCGCCAGCGCGCCCAGCACGGTATCGAACACGCGGTAGCCGGTCAGCGCCCGCGCCGCGCAGGGCGCCGGCATCACGGGGTTGAGCACGGAGGCTTCCGGCGCCTTCACCTTGATGCAGCGGAACAGGCCGACATTGTTGGGCACGTCCTTTGGCAGCACGCAGCGCACGCTGAGATAGGTCAGCGAATGGGTGAAGCTGAGCGTGGAGTTCAGTGCGCCCTTCACCTGCGGCGAGGAGCCGGTGTAGTCGACGAACAGCGTGCCGTCGCCGTTCACGGTGACGGCGACCTTGATCGGAATGGGCGTGTCGGAAAAGCCGTCGCTGTCGATGTGATCAATGAAACGGTAGGTGCCTTGCGGCCAGGTCCTGATCTCCTCGCGCGTCAGCCGCTCGGCATAGTCGAGCAGCTCCTGCATGTAGGCGTCGACCTCGTCGGCGCCGTAGCGCTGGAACAGCTTTTCCAGCCCGCGCTTGCCGACCTGGGCGGCGGCGAACTGCGCGGACAGATCGCCCCAGACGCGATCGGGAACCCGCACATTGATCTTGATCAGCGTCTCCAGCGTGGTGTTGAGCACGCCGCGGTCGTAGAGCTTCAGCGGCGGGAGCCGCAGGCCCTCCTGATAGATCTCGGTTGAATCGGAGGCGTTGGAGCCGGGCACGCGGCCGCCGACATCGGTGTGGTGGCAGATCACGACGGCAAAGGCGCGCCGCTTGCCCTCGTGGAAGATCGGCACGAACATGAAGATGTCGGGCAGGTGCATGCCGCCGTGATAGGGATCGTTCATGATGACGACGTCGCCATCATGCAGGTCGCCCTCATACTTCTCCAGCACGGCCGCCATGGCTTCGGGAATCGCGCCGAGATGCTGCGCGATGGTCTTGGCCTGCGCCACCATCTGGCCGTCGCCGGCACACAGCGCCGCCGAGAAATCCATCACGTCCTTGACGATCTCCGAGCGCGCGATCCGCACGACGGTATAGGCCATGTCGTCGGCGATCGAATCGAGCCCGCTCTTGATGACCGCGAATGTGACGGGATCAACCTTCATGCGTCGAACTCCAGCACGATGCAGCCGATGGCATCGCGATGCACCCGCGCATCCGGCGGCACCACCACCGTCGCATCGAATTCATCGATGATCAGCGGCCCCGGCCGCGCGGCGCTGCCGACCGCGTTGCGGCCGACAACCTCGACCTCGACCGCAGGCTCGCCGCGAGCAAACGAGATCCGCCGTGTCGCGGCGCGCGTCGCGCTCGCGCGATCTGCGATCTTTATGGCGCCGAAATCGAGCCGGTTGTCGCGCAAGCCCCGGCCCGCGACGCGCAGCTTCATCAATTCGATCGGCGTGGTGTCGCGATAGCCGTAGGTCTTCAGGTATTCGGCGACGAAGCGCTCGCGGATGTCATCGAGATCGTCGCCCTCGAACGGCACGGTCAGCTCGGTCGCCTGCCCCTCATGGCGCAGATCCGCTTCCCAGAGAAACGCGGTGCGGCCGGCGCGATAGCCGTCGTCGGCCAGCCGCGCGGCGACCTCGCGCTGCAGCCCGGCCTTGATCGCCTTGAGGTCGGCCGCGCTCATCCTGTCGAGGCGGCGGCTCACAACCTTCAGCGCCGTGTGCTCGATGTCGGAAGCCAGCATTCCGATCGCGCTGAAGATGCCGGACATCGGCGGCACCACCACGCGCGGAATGCCGAGCAGCCGCGCAAGATCGGGCGCATGCACGCCGCCATTGCCGCCGAACGCCATCAAGGTGAGGTCGCGGGGGTCACGGCCGCGCTCGACGGTGACGGCTCGCACCGCGCGCGCCATCGCCGCATTGGCCACAGCGCGGATGCCGTGCGCGGCATCGGACAGCGGCAGGCCGAGCGGATCGCCGACGTGATGGCGGATCGCCTTCTCGCTCAGGCCGCGGTCGATCGCGAGTTTGCCGCCGGCAAGCGCACTGTCATTGATGAAGCCGAGCACGACATTGGCGTCAGTCACCGTGGGCCGCTCGTTGCCGAGACCGTAGCAGGCGGGGCCTGGGGCCGCGCCCGCCGATTCCGGACCGACCACCAGCAGGCCGCCCTTGTCGATGCCGGCAAGCGAGCCGCCGCCCGCGCCAACCTCGGCGATGTCGATCGCCGGCACTTTCAGCATGTAGCCGCCGGCCTTGATGAAACGGCTCGAGGTCGAGATGCCGTCGCGGAATTCGTATTCCGAGGTCATGGTCGGACGGCCGTCCTCGATGATGACGGCCTTCGCCGTGGTGCCGCCCATGTCGAACACGATGACGTCGCTGTCGTCGCGCGCCACCCCGAGCCGCGCCGCGCCGATCACGCCGCCGGCGGGGCCGGAAGCCACCACCAGCACCGGCTTGTCGCAGGTTACGCCTGCCGCCAGCATGCCGCCGTTCGAGGTCATCACCAGGATCGGCGCATGCACGCCTATACCGCGCAGCCCGCTTTCCAGCCTCTGCAGGTAACTGCGCATCGCCGAGAGCAGGTAGGCGTTCACGACCGTGGTGGAGGTGCGCTCATATTCCTTCATCTCCGGCAGCACGGCGCAGGAGGTCGTCACCAGGAGCTGCGAGAATTTCTTGCGCAGGATGCTTTCCGCCTCCAATTCATGCGCCGGATTGCGATAGCTGTTGATGAAGGCGATCGCGACCGCCTCGATTCCCGCGGCGACCAGTGCCTCGCCCGCGGCGATGACGCTATCTTCCGAGAGCGGCTCGATCACCTCTCCATCAGCCGCCATGCGCTCGATCACTTCGAGCCGGTGCCGGCGCGGCACCAGCGGTTTCGGTTTGTCCCAGGTGAGATCGAACATGTCGGGCATGCGGATGCGCCCGATCTCCAGCACGTCGCGAAAGCCGCGCGTGGTGATCAAGCCGGTGCGCGCGCCCTTGCGCTGCAGGATGGTGTTGGAGCCGACGGTCGTGCCGTGCAGCACCTCGCGGACCGCCGACGGCGCGATCGCAAGCTCGGCGAGAAGCTGCCCGACGCCCTCGACAACGGCGACGGACGGATCGGAAGGCGTCGAGGAAACCTTGCTCTGATGGATCAGGCCTTCATCGGTGAGCAGCGCGATATCGGTGAACGTGCCGCCGATATCGACCGCAATGCGAAATCCGGCAGCGGAGGCGGAGGTCGCCATGCCAAGCCCTGTGTTTCCAACCTGTATTTACTAACTAGTTAGTCAATACACGATGACGCCCGCTGTCAAGCCGGATTTTGGCGGCCCGCGGGCAGCTGCAGTGATGGCTCGTGCGAAGGCACGGGCCAGGACGGAGATGAAACGGCGAGAGGATGAGGCGGTGATTGCAGAGAGCCGTGCTTCAATCCGCGAGCGCGAAAGCCTTGCACCAGCCGTCGCGCGAGACCTCGCCTTCGACCACCTTGCAAGCCTTCGGCGCCACGAACAGCGTGCACATGCCGCAGCTATAGATGCCGTTCGGGTGATCCTGGTATTCGGCCTGCGCCAGCGTCATCTTGTCGGAGGCCTGCGCCTGCGCGAGGCGCGAGAACAACGCCGTCGATGCGCCGGCAACCGCGGCCGACAGAATTTTTCGCCGTGTCCGCTGTGCCGCCATGGCTCTCCCCGTTGCCGTCGCCCGCGCGGGCGCAGGATGCCACGCCTTGCCGTCCGCTCCCCATTCAATTGTCAAGGAGGAGGTATGACGCATTCTGGGGCGCGCCGATTGCGCCCGGGTCTTTCGGGCCCGAGCAGGCGCAGCGACGGCAGCGGTGCCGACCGCGCCAAGTGCAACGTCGGACGCGCCGAGCGTCGAGCCGCCGATGCAGAGCATCAAGGATGAGCGCGCCGCGCATCACCGCGCCACGCATCCCGACGCGACGCGTGTCGGCGCCGCCGGCTGCTGTCGCGTCAGGGGCCAGTTGAAGGCGAAACTTGGGCGAAGCAGCGTCTGAAAATCACCCAATTCCATTGCTTTGGTTCCGGCCGCCGCAACGTTTTGCGGCATTGTTGCCGAAACGGCACAGCGACGGTTGCGGGCTGTGCTACCGTTGTCGAGCAGCTTATCCGGATGAATCATCCGGCTGGTGTGGCGTCTGCAAGATCTCTTCAGTTTCGCGGCTGACTCTTCAAAGAGAGCTTGTGAACGAGACGCACCAGAGTCGTAGGTTTCCAGTGTCCTTCCGAATCCAGCGTTCGCAAGGTGCCAGCCGCGAAATGTTGCGAACTTCCGGATTCGATCAACGCGGTTCGCGGGGGGAGTTCGGAATGTACCAGGCTTTTCGGCCGATGACCTGCGTTTGCGCCCTGCTTGCGCTCGGCGCATTTTCCGCAGACGCGCTGGCGCGCGCCAAGCCGGCCCAGCACGCCAACAAGGCCGCTGCGACCCGGCAGCACAAGGCCGAGAAGAGCAGCAAGGGCAAGCACGAAAAGCACGCCGAGAGCAAGCACGCGAAGCACGCCGAGAAGTCGCGGCACAAGGCGAAGGCCGCCGAACGCGAGCCGGCGCCGCGTCCCGAAACGCCGCCGCTGACCGGTGACCTCGCCGTGGTCAAGGACGTGTTCGATCTCGCGCGCAAGGGAAAGACCAACGACGCCTCAGATGCAGCCAAGGCGATCGGCGAGCCGGCGGCGCGCAAGCTCGCCGAATGGTTCATCCTGCGCGATTCCGAATCGACTGCGCCCTTCAACCGCTACGCCGCCTTCGTCGCCGACAGTCCGGGCTGGCCCGGCGTGCCGCGGATGCGACGCCGCGCCGAAGCGCGGCTGTGGCAGGAAAAGAGCGACGGAGCGACGGTGCATCGCTTCACGCAGGACCAGCCCGCCACGGCCAAAGGCCGCTTTGCGCTGGCGCGCACGCTGCTTGCCGAAGGCGACCGCGACGGCGCCATGCGCCAGGCGCGCGAGGCGTGGCGCTCGGAGGAACTCGTCGAGCGCACCGAGACCGAGGCGCTCGACACCTTTCGCGACCTCGTTACGCGCGAGGATCATCGCGCGCGGATGGACAAGCGCATCGGCGCCAAGGATTTCGGCGCGGCGATGCGCGCGGCGCGCCGGCTCGGTGACGACGAGGTCGCGATCGTCAAGGCCTGTGCCGCCTCGGCTGGCGATGCCGGCAAGGCGCTCGACCTGCTCGACGGCGTTGCGAGCGACGCACGCAAGGACCTCGGCTACACGCTGTGCCGCCTGCACTGGATGACAAAGCACGATCGCCTGGCCGACGCCGTGCGGCTGGTGCAGATCGCAGCTCCCGAGACCATGACGCAGCAGGACACCGACGAATGGTGGCGCGAACGGCGCACGCTGGCGCGCAGGCTGCTCGACGTCGGCCAATATGAAAACGCCTATGACGTGGTACGCGACGCGGCTCCGCCGGCCAACAAGAACTACCAGGCCGAATCCCACTTCCTGCCCGGCTGGATCGCATTGCGCTACCTGAAGGATGCGGGGAAGGCGCGTGCGCATTTTGCCCATATCGACGACGGCTCGACCGATCCGATCATCCTGGCGCGGGCGAACTACTGGCGCGGCCGCGCCGCGGAGGAAGCGGGCGACAAGAATGCGATGCGCACGGCCTACGAGGCGGCCGCGCGCCACCCCACCGCCTATTACGGCCAGCTTGCGCGTGCCCGGCTCGGTCTCGCCCACATCGAGCTGCGCGCGCCGCCGCAGCCCGAGCAGGCGAAGAGCCCCGCGCTGAAGCAGGAACTGGTGCGCGCCGCCGAGATCCTCTATGCGATCGGCGAGCGCGACGTCGTCGTCAGCTTAGCCGCCGACCTCGGCGAGCAGTGCACCGATGCGGTGACGCTTGCCGCGATCGGCGAGCTTGCCGGCCAGAACAACGACGCACGCTCGATGCTCGAGGTCGGCAAGGCCGCGCTCGGTCGCGGCCTCGCGCTCGACCTTTACGCCTTCCCGACCATCGGCATCCCCCCGCACAAGCAGGTCGGCCCCGAGATCGAGCTTTCGATGATCTATGCAGTGGCGCGTACCGAGAGCGCCTTCAATCCGCGCGACCGCTCGGCGGCCAACGCCGTCGGGCTGATGCAGGTCACGCCGGAAGCCGGGCGCGATACGGCGAAACGCGTCGGCGTCAGCTACGACTGGGACCGCATGGTTTCCGACTCGGTCTACAACACGCAGATGGGCGCCGCCGAGCTCTCCGCGCTATGGCGCGAATATGCCGGCTCGCAGATCATGACGTTTGCCGGCTACAATGCCGGGCGCGGCCGCGTGCGGCAGTGGGTGAAGAGCTATGGCGACCCGCGCGATCCCAACATCGATCCGGTCGACTGGGTGGAGCGCATCCCGTTCGCCGAGACCCGCAACTATGTGCAGCGCGTGATGGAGAACTTCCAGATCTATCGGTTGCGCTTCGACGGTGGGACTGCGACCACGATCGCGAAATCGCCTGAGCGCCCGGCGGCGGCGCAGGAGGCGAGCTCGCAGCCGGCGACCGCGGCCGCGCACCAGGGCTCCGAGTGATCGATCGGGCCTTTCGGATCCACCTCACGCGCGCTGGGGAGCGGGACACTATGTCAGCCCTCGGCCCCGGTGTATGGAGAGGGCTGCCACGCTTGAGCCGATGAACTTGATGCAGACCCCTTCCCTCCGAATTGCATTCGCGCTTGCGGCCGTTGCGGCGTTTTCGACGCCCGCCTTGGCCCAGCTTTTTCCCGCGCCGACCCGGCCCGTCAGCGAAGCGCCTCGATCGCCCGCCACGCCGCGTCCCGCCACCGCTCCCTCGTCACGCGCGGCGGCCTGCCATAACGGCGCAAGCTTCGAGCGCTTCCTCGCCGATCTCAAGCAGCGCGCGGCGGCTGAGGGCGTTTCGCAACAGGCGATCGCGGAAGCTTCGCCCTATCTCACCTACGACCAGGGCATCGTCAACCGCGACCGCGGCCAGCGCGTGTTCGGCCAGCTCTTCACCCAGTTCGCCGGCCGCATGGCGGCGCCCTTCCGCATGCAGCAGGGCCAGGCGCAGATCAAGGCGCATGCGGCGGCGTTTGCCCGCGCCGAGAAGGAGTATGGCGTGCCGCCCGCTGTGATCGCCGCGTTCTGGGGACTGGAGAGCGATTTCGGCGCCAACATGGGCAACCTGCCGGTGCTGCCGTCGCTGGTGTCGCTCGCCTATGACTGCCGGCGCGCGGAGCGTTTCCAGAACGAGACGATCGCGGCGCTCAAGATCATCGATCGCGGCGATCTGTCGCCGTCGGAGATGATCGGCTCCTGGGCCGGCGAGCTCGGCCAGACGCAATTCCTGCCGACGCACTATGTCACCTATGCGGTCGACTTCGACGGCGACGGGCGGCGCAACCTGCTCGGCAGCGCGCCCGACGTGATCGGCTCGACCGCGAACTATATCGCCACCGGACTGAAGTGGCGGCGCGGCGAGCCCTGGCTCGAGGAGGTGCGGGTGACGGCACCGGCAAGCTTCCCGTGGGACCAGGCCGACCTCACGATCAAGCTGCCGCGCTCGAAATGGGCGGAGTTAGGGGTCGCCTATCCGAACGGCCGGGCGCTCGCCAATGACGACATGCCGGCCTCGCTGCTGCTGCCGATGGGCCGCACCGGCCCTGCGTTTCTGGCCTACGCGAATTTCGCCGCCTATACCGAATGGAATAATTCGCTGATCTATTCAACCACCGCCGGCTATCTCGCAACCCGCATCGCCGGCGCGCCGCCGATGCGGCCGCCCTCCGCGCCCGTCGCGCAACTTCCGCTCGGCGAGATCAAGCAATTGCAGCAGCTTCTGGCGCACGCCGGCTTCGACGTCGGCAAGATCGACGGCGTGCTCGGCCAGCAGAGCCGCAACGCCGTGAAGGCGATGCAGATCAAGTACGGCCTGCCGGCGGATTCCTGGCCGACGGCCGAGCTTCTGGCGCGAATGCGCGGGCCCGCTCGGGCGCAGGCCCAGCCCGCGGCCAGCGCCGCGCCGATCGCGCGCTAGACGATCCGGCACGCATTCGTTCGACCCGCTGGCGACGTCTCAGGATGATGACAGCATTTGCGCGAGATTTAACTGGCGCCGGCGGCGTTTGAGAGTTGAATTTCACTCCTCGTCGCCCCATGTCGGGAAGACTTTACCATCCCGCCAGCCGAACGAGCATCACATGTCCTTCTATGACGCGACCGTCCCCGCCTTCCTGCAGATTCTCTCCGCCCTCAACGGCCTGCTCTCCAAGGCCGAAGCGCATTGCCAGAAGAAGAACATCCAGCCCGAGGCGATCCTGAACGCGCGGCTCTATCCCGATATGCTGCCGTTCACGCGGCAGATCCAGCTCGCCTGCGACTTTGCCGCCAAGGGCTGCGCCCGCCTCGCTCATGTCGAGGTGCCCGCGACGCCTGATACCGAAAAGACATTCGAGGAATTGAGGCAGCGCGTGGCGAGGACGATCGATTATGTGAAGTCGTTCAAGCCGGCGCAGTTCGAAGGCGCCGATACCAAAGACGTCACCTTCCCGGCCGGCCCCGACCGGTCGTTGACGCTGAAGGGCCAGCAATTCCTGAGCAGTTTTTCGCTGCCGAATTTCTATTTCCATGCCGCGATCGCCCATGGCCTGCTCCGGCATAACGGCGTCGAGATCGGCAAGCGCGATTTCCTCGGCGTTAATTGAATGACGCGCGTCATTCCCGGCTGCGCGGATCGGCGCAAGCCGGGAATGAAAGCTTCCGCCATGGCCGAACGAGAGGCCAGCCTTCCCCCGGCTGCCGCATGTTTGAACGAATATTTCCCTGACCCGCAGCACGGCTCGTCTGCGCGCTCCGTATGGCCCGCGGCATTGCCGCACTGCCCAAAATACCCCATCTGTTAGCCATCTTCACTTTCCCGAAAGCATCCTGATGAGCACGTCTTCCAAACTCCTCGAGCCCTTCAAGCTTGGCCCGATCACGCTGCCGAACCGGCTCGTGATGGCGCCGCTGACGCGCAACCGCGCTGTTCCCCCAAGCATGGTTCCGGGTCCGCTCGCGGCGGAATATTACGGCCAGCGCGCCTCGGCCGGCCTCCTCGTCACCGAGGCGAGCCAGGTCTCGCAACAGGGCCAGGGCTATCAGGACACGCCCGGCATCTATTCGAGGGCGCAGGTCGAGGGCTGGCGCAAAATCACCGACCGCGTCCATGAGCGAGGAGGCCGCATCTTCATCCAGATCTGGCACGTCGGCCGCGTCTCGCACACCTCCCTGCAGCCAAACAATGGTGCGCCGGTTGCGCCTTCAGCGGTCCGCGCCAAGGGCAAGACCTTCGTCAACAACGCCTTCACCGATATCTCCGAGCCGCGCGCGCTCGAATTGTCGGAAATCCCTGGAATCATCGACGACTTCAAGCGCGCCGCAGCGAATGCGCTGGCGGCCGGCTTCGACGGCGTCGAGATCCACGGCGCCAATGGCTATCTGCTCGACCAGTTCGCCAAGGACGGCGCCAACAAGCGCAGCGATGCCTATGGCGGATCGATCGAAAACCGCTCGCGGCTGATGCTGGAGGTCGCGAAAGCCGTTGCCACGGAGGCTGGCACTGATCGTACCGGCATCCGCATCTCGCCGGTGACGCCCGCAAACGACGTCTCCGACTCCAATCCGCAGGCCCTGTTCGACCACATCGTCGACGGCTTGAGCGCGCTGAAGCTCGTCTACCTGCACGTGGTCGAGGGCGCCACCGGCGGCCCGCGCGATTTCGCGCCGTTCGACTACGCGTCCCTGCGCAAGCGTTTTGCCGGCGCCTACATCGCCAACAACGGCTACGACTTCGCGCTCGCCGACAAGGTGCTGCGCGAAGGCGCGGCCGACCTGATCGCGTTCGGCAAGCCGTTCATCTCCAACCCCGATCTGGTCGAGCGGTTGAAGAAGGGCGCAGCCCTGAACGAGTGGGACAAGGCGACGTTCTATGGCGGCGACGCCAAGGGCTATACCGATTACCCGTCGCTGCAGACGGCAGAAGCGGCACAGTAGCCTCGCAACATCGTCGTTCCGGGCTGGCGCGCAACCGCCAGGTTTGACGCGCGCCCTGGAATGACGGCGGTTGCGCTTGCCCCGCAGCGCGTTTCTAATGCGCTGCCATGACGGATACTGCCGAGGACATCGTCCGCCGCGCAACGGCCGCATTCAATGACGGCCGGCGCGACGAGGCGCAGAAAATCTGCGAGCAAGGCCTCGCCCAACAATCCGGCGAGCCGATGCTGAGCCATCTGCTTGCCGCCGTGCTGTTTGCGAAAGACGACATTCGGGCGGCCCGGGGCCACATCGAGACGAGCCTTGCCAAGCGCCCCGGCAACGCGGCGGCCCACCTGCTCGCCGCTCGCCTCGCGCGCGCCGCGCAGGATTTCGATGCCGCGCTTTCGCATCTTGATGCCGCGATCGCGATCGCACCACAGCGCGATGCTTTTGTCGAAAAGGCGCGGACGCTCGACCAGGCAGGCTTGAGGCAACAGGCGCGCGAAGCCTGGCATGCGATCCTGAAAGTCGTTCCGACGCATCAGGAGGCCGCTGCGCGACTGGGGCGACTTGCCCTTGAAGATGGCGACCACGCGGCCGCCGCCGCGATGCTTGAACGCGCCACCGCAGGCGACGCCCCGGCTTCGGTCTGGTTCGATCTCGGCCTCGCATACCAGGATCTTCGCAACCATGCCTCGGCCGCAAATGCCTACCGCAGGGCGATCGCGCTGAAGCCGGACTATGCCGAGGCCGCGCTCAACCTGGGGATTGCGCTGCAGGAATCGGGCGATCTCGACGGCGCCATGCGAGCCTATCGGGAAGCCTATCGGCTGCGTCCGCAAAGCTTCGGCACCATCGCGATGGCCCTGACCTCGGCGTCCCATGGCCGGCTATGGATCGACGAAGCTGCTCTTCGCCGCTCACTCGGTGGTGGTTAGCCGCCCGCGCCGGGCGCGAAAATGCTTGCGATAGACGTTGGGCGCCGCCAGCACATCGCCGACGACCTTCGAATAGGCTTCCCGGTGCGCATCGTCGAATGCCTCGAACACCAGTTCGGGCGCCTCGCGCGGCACGGCAAAGCATTGCGCGACCGGCGTGCCCTTCGCCAGCACGCCGGCAAAATCCGGCTGCGTCCAGATCGCCGGGAAATTGATGCCGCCATCGTGAAATCGATCGGCATCGACCAGCCCGGAGATCAGGCGGAACGGCAGGTCGTCGCGATTGACGGGATGAGTCGCAAACAACGACCAGCCCGGATCGATCTCGATGGTCCAGAAGCTGTTGAACTTGAGCGCGGCCCTTCCATTCGCAAAGGGAGCATCGGGAAATTGTGCGGCGGGGTGGAAGCTCAGCGGCGCGCGCGGATGTCCCGAGGTCGCGGGCTCCGGAATGTCCCAGTCCCAGGCAAAAGCTCCGCGCTCGACCCTGACGTCGCAGGGCAGCAGGATCATGACGCCATGGGCCATCGCGTCGACGAAGGGCGGGCACTGCTTGACGGTACGGATGTCGCGACCATGGATCTCCGAATAGGCCTTTGCGGGCATCTGACGAAGCCAGTCCGGCAAGCGGCTGCGCGCCGCGACTGGCCGCGGCAGATGATCGACGAGCTTTGGGTCGCAGCGAAAGATCATGCGCATGGAAAGCTCCCTTGACGCCCATGTTGCGGCGCCGCTGCCCGGCGGTCAATCACGGCTGATCTGCGCGTCGAGCAACTTGCTGCGCCCAACCGGCCCGGACTATGCTCCGGGCAATCAAAAAAGACGTCGGGAGAAAACCATGCGTCGTCGTCCCCTGCTTGCCGCCATCGGCTCTGCCCTGGTCCTCGCGTTTCAGCCCGCGATCCAGGCACAGCAACCAGCTGCGGCGCTGACTGGTCTCGTCAGCTCGGCGGAAGAGCCCGTCATGGAAGGCGTGCTCGTCAGCGCCACCAGGGACGGATCGAATACGACGGTTACCGTCGTGACCGACGCGGATGGGCGCTACCGTTTTCCGGTGAGCCGGCTTGCGCCCGGTCAATATACCCTTGCGGTGCGCGCAATCGGCTACGAGCTTGGGCAGCCAAAGAAGGTCGAGATAGGCGGACCGACGACCGCAACGGCGGACCTCAAGCTCGGGAAAGCCAGGGACCTTGCCGCGCAATTGTCGAACGGCGAATGGCTGGCGAGCATCCCCGGCTCCGACCAGCAGAAGGGGCAACTCCTCAATTGCGTCGGCTGCCACCGTGTCGAGCGCATCATGCGCTCCAAATACGATACCGACGGCTTTCTGACCCAGATCCTGCCGCGCATGCAGAGCTATGTCCAGCAGAGCCTGCCGATCCACCCGCAATTGCGGCCGGCCGAGCGGCTGATGGAGGAGCAGGGTGAAGACCGGATCGAGATCTATCGCTCCGTGGCCCAGTATTTGAGCACGATCAATCTCAGCACAACGGAGCAATGGAAATATGCGTTGAAGACGCTGCCGCGCCCGAAAGGCGCGGCGACGCGGGTGATCTATACCGAATACGACCTGCCGCGCGAGGAAATGGCGCCCCACGACGTCATCGTCGACAAGGAAGGCACCGTCTGGTTTTCAGGCTTTGGCGAGCAAAAACTCGGAAGGCTCGATCCCAGAACCGGCAAGGTCACCGAATATCCCTACCCCACGCATCGCGACAATTTTCCGACCGGCAGCCTTGGCCTGCGTGCCGACGCCGCGGGTAATCTCTGGCTCGGCAACATGTATCAGGCGACCATCGTCAAGTTCGATCCGAACACCGAGCAGTTTCGGTTCTGGACGCTTCCGTCGGAAGCGAATATCGATGCGGCGCAGGTCAACATGGTGAGCCCGCAGCACTCGGACGTCGACGGCAAGGTCTGGACGCAGAACAACGGCTTTGCCGGCGTCCACCGCCTCGACATCGCGACCGGCAAGATCGAGACGTGGCGACCGTTCAAGGACGCGCCCAAGGGCGAACCGCACAACATTTACGACGTGATCCCCGACTCCCACAACAACGCCTACTTCACCGATTTCCGCCAGGGACAGATCGGCCGCATCGATGCGAAGACCGGCGAGGTCTCGCTGTTCCAGACACCGACGCCCCGCTCGGCGCCACGGCGCGGCAATATGGACGCGCAGGATCGCCTCTGGTTCGGCGAATATCGCGGCGACCGGATCGGGATGTTCGACACCAGAACCGGGCAATTCAGGGAATGGAAACTGAACACGCGCTGGTCGGCGCCCTACGATGTCGTGCTCGACAAGAATGAAAATGCGTGGACAGGATCGATGGTGACCGACCAGGTGACACGGCTAAACACCAGAACGGGCGAGGTGGTCGACTATCTCCTGCCGCGCTCGACCAACATCCGCAGGGTCTTCGTCGACAATTCGACGACGCCGGTCAGCTTCTGGGTGGGAAGCAACGATGGCGCCTCGATCGTCAGGCTCGAGCCGATGGATTGACGAGACGCTCTGCAAGAATATTGCGAGAAATGCCAGGCAAAAAGGCCGGGATCGCTCCCGGCCTTTCGCGATGTCGGATCATCGCCCGGTCAAGCCGGGCGACGACGGCGAGGTCGCCTCACTTCGCTTCCGCGCGCTTGGGCGGGGTTGCCGGCCACGACTTGATCAGCGTGTCGTAGTCGATGGTTTCGCCCTTTGGCTTCTCGTTCGCGAGCTTGCGTTGCGGGGCGACGTGGCCGTCCTTCTCCGCCTTGGCGAACCAGTATTCCGGCTTCTCCTTCTTGTTCAGCTTCGGCCCGCAGGCGCCCTGCACGCCGGATTTCTCGAGACGCTCCATCACGGAGTCCTGAGCGGCAGCAAGCGCATCCATCGCGGCCTGCGGCGTCTTCGCACCCGACGACGCATCGCCGATGTTCTGCCACCACAATTGCGCGAGCTTCGGATAGTCGGGCACGTTGTTGCCGGTCGGGGTCCACTGCACGCGCGCCGGCGAGCGATAGAACTCGATCAGGCCGCCGAGCTTGGGCGCTCGTTCGGTGAACGACTTGTCCCAGATGTCGGATTCGCGGATGAAGGTCAGGCCGACGTGGCTCTTCTTCAGGGACGTCGTCTTGGAGACGATGAACTGCAAATAGAGCCAGGCGGCCTTGCGGCGGTCGACCGGGGTCGACTTGAGAAGCGTCGCCGAGCCCACGTCCTGGTAACCGAGCTTCATGCCCTCCTTCCAATACGAGCCGTGCGGCGATGGCGCCATGCGCCACTTCGGCGTCCCGTCCGCGTTCATCACGGGCAGACCCGGCTTCACCATGTCGGCGGTGAAAGCGGTGTACCAGAAGATCTGCTGGGCGATGTTGCCCTGCGACGGCACCGGTCCCGACTCGGAGAAGGTCATGCCCTGCGCCTGCGGCGGAGCATATTTCTTCATCCAGTCGAGA
This sequence comes from Bradyrhizobium sp. NP1, assembly GCF_030378205.1. Lineage (NCBI taxonomy): Bacteria > Pseudomonadati > Pseudomonadota > Alphaproteobacteria > Hyphomicrobiales > Nitrobacteraceae > Bradyrhizobium > Bradyrhizobium sp. NP1. Next base: position 2,085,235 of record NZ_CP127385.1, on the reverse strand, counting down.
TATTTGACGATCGAATAGACCGCCGCGGGACCGTTGACGTCGCCGCCACGCTCGACGGAGGAGCCCACGGGGCGGCAGCCTTCCATGCGAATGCCCCATTCGTCGACAGGCAGTCCGTTCGGGATGCCCTTGTCGCCGTTGCCGGCCATCGACAGCCAGGCGTCGGTGAAACGCCAGCCCAGGGACGGGTCCTTCTTGCCATAGTCCATGTGGCCATAGACGCGGACGCCATTGACCTCCTTGATGTCGTTGGTGAAGAAGTCAGCGATGTCCTCATAGGCCGACCAGTTCACGGGAACGCCGAGGTCGTAGCCGTACTTGGCCTTGAACTTGGCCTTGTAGTCGGGATTGGAGAACCAGTCGTAGCGGAACCAGTAGAGGTTCGCGAACTGCTGGTCGGGCAACTGGTAGAGGTGGCCGTTCGGCGCGGTCGTGAACGACTTGCCGATGAAGTCGTTGACGTCGAGCATCGGATCGGTGACGTCCTTGCCCTCGCCTCCCATCCAATCCGTCAGGTCGACCGCCTGGCCGTAGCGGAAATGCGTGCCGATGAAGTCGGAATCGTTGATCCAGCCGTCATAGACGTTCTTGCCCGACTGCATCTGGGTCTGGATCTTCTCGACGACGTCACCCTCCTGGATGATGTCGTGCTTGACCTTGATGCCGGTAATTTCCTCGAACGCCTTGGCGAGCGTGCGCGATTCATATTCGTGCACCGTCAGCGTTTCGGAGACGACGTTGATCTCCATGCCCTTGAAGGGTTCAGCGGCCTTGATGAACCACTGCATCTCCTTCATCTGGTCGTCCTTGGACAGCGTCGACGGCTGGAATTCGCTGTCGATCCATTTCTTGGCTTCGGCCTCACCGGCGCGGGCGGGCGCGGTCACTGCGGCAGACGCGGCAATCAGCGCGAACGCGCTGGTCATCATCAGAACCCGGGTCCTGGTCAAAGGCCCCTTGCTGCTCTCCAAGTGTCGCATGTTGTTCCTCCGTTGGCAGCTACAAACATCATCAGGCCCGGGTTGGTCCCGGATCTGCTCCTCTTCGCCGTCCTAGACCGTGCGGAAAATCAGCACGGCTAGACCAAGCGAAATCGCGGTCGCGAGCCACAGGCTCGAAATCTCAAAGCCATCTTCCCCGATCGGCAAGGTCGCGATGGCGTCGGTGCCGACGAGGCCGATCCACAACAGATGGATCACGGCGGCAAGCACCAGCGAGATGAACAGGCGGTCGCCGCGCGTGGTCGGAATGCGCAACACGCCGACGCGCTCGGCTTCCGGATAGGCGATCGCAAGCCAGGTCATCGCGCCAAGCGTGGCGGCAAGCAGCGCGAAGAAAATCGCGGTCGGCAGGGTCCAGGCCATCCATGCGATGTTTTCCATGGCTACACCCGTCCCAGCGCGAAGCCACGCGCGATGTAGTTGCGGACAAACCAGATCACGAGCGCACCCGGGATGATGGTAAGCACGCCCGCCGCGGCCAAGAGGCCCCAGTCCATGCCGGCGGCCGAGACCGTGCGGGTCATGACGGCCGAAATCGGTTTTGCAGCCACCGACGTCAGCGTGCGGGCAAGCAGCAGCTCGACCCAGGAAAACATGAAGCAGAAGAAGGCGGCGACCCCGATGCCGCTTGCGATCAGCGGAATCAGGATCTTGATGAAGAAGCGCGGAAAGGAATAGCCGTCGAGGAACGCGGTCTCGTCGATCTCGCGCGGCACGCCGGACACGAAACCTTCGAGAATCCATACCGCGAGCGGCACATTGAAGATGCAGTGCGCCAGCGCCACCGCCCAGGGCGTGTCGAACAGTCCGATCGCCGAATAGAGATTGAAGAAAGGAAGCGCATAGACCGCGGCCGGCGCCATGCGGTTCGACAACAGCCAGAAGAACAGGTGCTTGTCGCCGAGGAAACGGTAGCGTGAGAACGCGTAGGCCGCCGGCAGCGCGACCGAGATCGAGATGATGGTGTTGATGACGACGTATTCGAGCGAGTTGATGTAGCCGGAGTACCAGCTCTCGTCCGTGAAGATGCGCCGGTAATGCTGCAGTGTCGGCTGATGCGGCCACAACGTCATGGTCGTGACGATTTCGTTGTTGGTCTTGAAGCTCATGTTGACGAGCCAGTAGATCGGCAACAACAGGAAGACCAGGAAAAGCCCGAGGATGAGGCGGCGGCCGGGAATCGAGTACATCACTTGCCCCCGTCTTTGGCCCGACGCTCGGTGCCGGCATTGATCATGACGGTGTAGAACACCCAGCACACGATCAGGATGATCAGATTGTAGACCAGCGAAAGCGCGGCAGCCTTGCCGAGGTCGAACTGGCCGAGCGCGATCTTGACGAGCTCGATCGAGATGAAGGTCGTCGAGTTGCCGGGTCCGCCGCCGGTCACGACGAAGGGCTCGGTGTAGATCATGAAGCTGTCCATGAAGCGCAAGAGCACCGCGATCAGGAGCACGCGGTTCATCTTCGGCAGCTGGATCGCCTTGAACACGGCCCAGCGCGAGGCGCCGTCGATTTGCGCGGCCTGGTAATAGGCGTCGGGGATCGACTTCAGTCCGGCGTAGCAAAGCAGCGCCACCAGGCTCGTCCAGTGCCAGACGTCCATGACGATCACGGTGACCCACGCGTCGACGTCGTTGGCGACATAGTTGTAGTTGATGCCGATGCTGTTCAGCACGTAGCCGAGCAGGCCGATGTCGCCACGGCCGAAGATCTGCCAGATGGTGCCGACCACGTTCCAGGGAATCAGGAGCGGCAGTGCGAGGATCACCAGACATGCGGCAACCTGCCAGCCCTGCCGCGGCATCGACAGCGCGATCAGGATGCCGAGCGGCACCTCGATGGCAAGGATCACCGCGGAGAAGAACAGATTGCGCCAGAGCGAGGCGAAGAAGCGGCTGCCGAGATCGGTCGAGGGATCGAGCAGCTCCTTGAACCAGCCGACCCCGTTCCAGAAGAACTGGTTGTTGCCGAAGGTGTCCTGCATCGAATAGTTCACGACCGTCATCAGTGGCAAAACGGCGGAGAACGCCACCACTGCGAACACCGGCAGCACGAGGAACCAGGCTTTCTGGTTGACGGTCTTGTCCATCAGGCCGCTCCCTCGACCAGACGGCTGTCGGCATAGACGTGCACATGGGCAGGATCGAATTTCAGCCCCGCGACGCCGTCGGAAGCCGAAAAGCCTGATGGCACGCGCGCGGAAAGCCTGGCATCGCCGACCCGCACCCGGGCGAAGCGGATACGGCCAAGATCGTCGATCCGCTCGATCCGGGCGGACAGCAGACCAGGCGCGGGCTGCGCGATGTCGACGAATTCGGGGCGCACGCCGATCTCGATTTTCGCGCCCGACGGCAGAGCGTTATAGCTTCGCGTCAGCGCGATGGTGTGACCATCGATCCGCGCCTCGCGGCCCCTCACCTCGGCCGGAATGATGTTCATGCCGGGCGAGCCGATGAAATAGCCGACGAAGGTATGCGCGGGCTTCTCGAACAGCTCGGCCGGCGTGCCGCTCTGCACCACGCGGCCGTCATGCATCACCACGACGGTATCGGCGAAGGTCAACGCCTCGGTCTGATCGTGGGTGACGTAGATCATGGTGAGATCGAGCTCGCGGTGCAGCGCCTTCAGCTTGGAGCGCAACTGCCATTTCAATTCGGGGTCGATCACCGTGAGCGGCTCGTCGAACAGGATCGCGGCGACGTCGGAACGCACCAGCCCCCGGCCGAGCGAAATCTTCTGCTTGGCGTCGGCGGTGAGCCGCGTCGCCTTGCGGTTGAGATAGGGCGAGAGGTCGAGCAGCCGCGCGATCTCGGCGACGCGCGCCTCGATTTCCGCCTTCGGCACGCCGCGGTTCTTCAGGGGGAATGCCAGGTTCTGCCCCACTGTCATGGTGTCGTAGATCACCGGGAACTGGAACACCTGCGCGATATTGCGCTCCCTCGTCGACCGTGGCGTGACATCGGTGCCATCGAACAGGATTTTCCCGCGCGAGGGCGCGATGATGCCGGAGATCAGGTTGAGCAGCGTGGTCTTGCCGCAGCCGGAAGGTCCGAGCAACGCGTAGGCGCCGCCCTGCCGCCACGTCATGGTGACCGGCTTCAGCGCGAAGGATTCCGGCGGCGCGTCGTTGCTGCCGTAGGAATGCGCGAGGTCGACGAGGTCAATGCGGGCCATGGCGCATCTCCCTCAATTGCTCGAATTTCTTGGCGGGTTTTCTTGCCGCGAACCGCCATGCACTTCGCTCGAAAACGCTACCGCGGGTGCAGCGACCAGCCGGCCCGCCGCATCGAACACAAAGACATTGTCGGGATCGAGCACGGCCTCGAGCGCCTGGCCGGGCTCGAACTCATGCACGCCATGCAGCACCGCGACCCAGTTGGCGTCGGCGTCGTGCCGGTGCAGATGGACGAAGCTTTCCGAGCCGGTGATCTCGGTGACCGCGACGGTGGACGGAAAGGCGTGGCGGCCGGCCACGCCATTTGCGATCTCGAGCTGATGCGCGCGGAAGCCGACGCGATAGGCGCCGTCGCCGAGCTTGGCATAGAGCCCGCTCGCAGGCGCGGTGACGCCGCCCGCATAGGTGACCTGCCCGCTGCGCTTCTCGATACGCACCAGGTTGAGCGGCGGATCGGAAAACACCTGCGCGACGCGCAAGGTGTCGGGATGACGGTAGACGGTCGGCGTCGCGCCGGCCTGCAGCACCTCGCCTTCCCACATGCAGATGGTGCGGCCACCGAGCAGCAGCGCTTCGGAGGGCTCGGTGGTCGCATAGACGAAGATCGCACCCGACGCCTCGAAGATCCGCGGCAGTTCGGCGCGCAATTCCTCGCGCAGCTTGTAGTCGAGATTGGCCAGCGGCTCGTCGAGCAGCACGAGGTCGGCGCCCTTGACCAGCGCGCGCGCGATCGCGGTGCGCTGCTGCTGGCCGCCGGAAAGCTGGAGCGGCGTGCGCTCGAGGTAAGGCTCGAGCCGCAACAGCCTTGCGGCCTCCGCGACGCGCTTCTCGATCTCGGCGCGCGGCTGGCCCTGTACCCGCAGGGGCGAGGCGATGTTCTCGTAGACCGACAGCGACGGATAGTTGATGAATTGCTGGTAGACCATTGCGACCGAGCGCTGCCGCACGTCCGCCCCGGTGACGTCGCGGCCGTCGACCAGCACGCGGCCCGAGGTCGGCTTGTCGAGGCCGGCGAACAGCCGCATGATCGAGGTCTTGCCCGCCAGCGTCGGCCCGAGCAGCACGTTGAGCGTGCCGCGCTCCAATGTCAGCGACACGTCGCGAATGGCGGGGACGCCGTCGATCGTGCGGATGACATGGTCGAGCGTGACGCTCATGGCCGCCCTCCCGCCTCCGCCCGCGGCGCCGTGCGCTGGTCCCTGACGGTGGCGATCCAGTCGTCGAGTGCGGCGACCTCGGTGGAAGACATGCGCAGACCCAGCTTCGAGCGCCGCCATACGATGTCTTCAGCGGTCAACGCCCATTCCGCCGCCATCAGGTAGGAGACCTCGGCCGCCGTCAAGGTCGCGCCAAAGGACTGGCCGAGATCGGCCATCGATTTCGCGCTGCCGAGCACGAGGGCGGCACGCGTGCCATAGGCATGCGCGAGCCTGTTGGCATGGGCCGGCGCGAGAAACGGGTAATCGCGCACCAATTCGGCCGCGAGCGCTGGCGGCATCGACACATCCATGTCGCCGCCGGGCAGCGGGGCTCTTCCGGTCCAGCCCTCGCTTTGGCTCGAGCCGCGAAGATAGGGCGAAAGCCGCTCCAGCGCCTCCTCGGACAGGCGGCGATAGGTCGTGATCTTGCCGCCATAGATCGAAAGCAGCGGCGCCCCGCCCGGCAGGTCGAGCTCGAATACATAGTCGCGGGTGGCGGCCTTGGCTTCGCTGGCGCCGTCGTCATACAGCGGTCGCACGCCGGCATAGGTCCAGACCACGTCTTCGGGCTTCACGGGCCTGGCGAGATATTCGGAAACGGACGCGCAGAGATAGCTGATCTCCTCCGCCGTCGCCTTCACCTTCGCCGGATCGCCGTGATAGTCGCGGTCGGTGGTGCCGATCAGGGTGAAGTCGTCCTGGTAGGGAATGACGAAGACGATGCGGCCGTCGGCGTTCTGCAGGATGTAGGCGCGGTCGTGCTCGTAGAGCTTCTTCACCACGATGTGCGAGCCCTGCACCAGCCGCACCTTGGCGCGCGCATTGACGCCGGAGCCTGCCGCCAGCACCTGTTCGACCCAGGGACCGCCGGCATTGACCAGCACGCGGGCGCCGATCGTCTCGCGCGCGCCGGTCAGCGTGTTCTCGACCGTGACACGCCAGATGCCGTCGACCTGGCGGATCTCGACCGCGCGGGTACGGGTGCGAATCTCGGCGCCGCGGTCGGCCGCATCACGCGCCGTGAGCACGACAAGGCGCGCATCGTCGACGAAGCAGTCGGAATATTCAAAGCCCCTGGTGTAACGGCCTGGTATCAGCGGCTTGCCGACAACATCGCGTGCGAGATCCAGCGTCCGCGTCGGCGGCAGCAGCTTGCGGCCACCGATGTGGTCGTAAAGGAAGAGGCCAAGCCGCAACAGCCAGGCGGGCCGCAAGCCGGCGTGGTGCGGCAGCACGAAGCGCAGGGGACGGATGATATGGGGCGCGATCTGCCAGAGGATTTCGCGCTCGATCAGCGCCTCACGGACCAGGCGAAACTCGTAATATTCGAGATAGCGCAAGCCGCCATGCACGAGCTTGGTCGACCAGGACGATGTCCCGCTCGCCAAATCATTCATTTCACAGAGGAAAACGGAATTGCCGCGGCCGGCCGCATCGCGCGCGATGCCGCAGCCATTGACGCCGCCCCCGATGATGGCGAGGTCGAAAATCCGGTCCAAAGGCGCTTTTCCCCGGCGATCGCCCGTTCACATTGGCGATTTACTTTCGTTTGTGACTACAACAGAACCTAAAACGAAAGCAAGCGAAAGTTCGGAGCGAGAGACCGGCCAGACACCCCGATCGCGCGGCGCAAATGCGATGGCCGGTGCGTGACGGCCCAGTCGCCGGCAGATCGCAGGCCGCGACGGCTCCTTCCTCCGGTCCGGTCGCGCCGATACGATGCGACAGCCTTGGGGGAAGATGCATGAAACGGCGGACGTTCATTGCAGGGCTGGCGGCAGCAGCGGCGAGCGTCCGGCGCACCCGCGCGCAACCCGCGAAGCTGCCGGTGATCGGATTTCTGCACCCCGGCACGCCGGAGTCCGGGTCGCTCATTCCCAATGCCCTGCGCGAGGGCCTGCGCGACGCGGGCTATGTCGTGGACGAGACGATCAAGGTCGAAGAGCGCTGGGCGCGCGGCAGGCCGGAAATTCTCCCGCAACTGGTCCAGGAACTGATTCAACTTCGCGTCGCGCTCCTGATCCCGACGGCCCGCCCCTCGATCGAGGCCGCGAGAGCCGCGACCAGGGATTTGCCGCTCATCGCCAACGATCTCGAAAGCGATCCCGTCGCCAGCGGCTATGTCGAAAGCCTCGCCCATCCCGGCGGCAATCTCACCGGCGTCTTCCTGGATGCGCCGAGCCTTTGCGGCAAGTGGCTGCAGCAGATCCTGGACGTCAAGCCGGACGCGAGCAGGATCGCGGTGCTCTGGGATACGACGACCGGCGTCTATCAGTTCAACGCCATCAAGACAGCGGCGCAGGCCAGGTCGATCGAGATCGTGGCGATGGATTTCAAGGACAATGCAGGCCTGGAAGCGGCGCTCGATCTCGGGCTGAAGCAGCGACCGCAAGCCGCAATCCTGCTCGGCTCGCCGCTGATCCGCCAGGGCGGAGCACGTATCGCGGAAATCCTCTCAAGCCAGGGCATTCCCGGAATTTCGCAATTCCGCACCTTTCCGGACGGCGGCGGGCTGATGTCCTACGGTCCCGACCTCGTGCACCTCTATCGCCGCCTCGGTCCTTATGTTGCGCAGATCCTGCACGGCGCGCGCCCCGCCGATCTGCCGATCGAACGGCCCACCAAATTCGAGTTCGTGGTCAACCTGAAGGCTGCGAAGGCGCTGGGCGTGACGGTGCCGGGCCCGCTGCTCGCCAATGTGGATGAAGTGATCGAGTGATCACGCCGCGCCGGAATATGACAGCGTAAAGGAGCTAGGCGCGGCGGAACGGGATCGGCGCGGCCTCGGTTGAGGACTCCGCGGTCTCGGCGGCGGGCTCTGCCGCCTCCCCCGCCTCGTCGGCATCGTCACCGGACTGCGGCATTGCCTCGATCACCTGGATGCCGCGGGTGTGGCAGATATTGGCAAGGCTCGATGGCAGCGCGCGGTCGGTGACGAAGGTCTGGATCTGGCCGATATGGGCGATGCGCACCGGCGCGCTGCGCCTGAGCTTGGTGGAGTCGGCAACCAGCATGACGCTGCGGGCGTTGGCGATGATCGCCTGCGCCGCCTGCACCTCGCGATAGTCGAAGTCGAGCAGCGCGCCCTCCTCGTCGATCGCGGACGCGCCGATGATGGCGTAATCGACCTTGAACTGGCCGATCAGGTTGGTCGCGGTCGAGCCGACCACGGCGCCGTCGGCACGGCGCACCGTGCCGCCCGCGACGATCACCTCGATGCGCGGAAAACGATAGAGCAGCATCGCTACATTGAGGTTGTTGGTGATGACGAGCAGGTCCTCGTGCGAGGTCAGCGCGGCCGCCACCTCCTCCGTCGTGGTGCCGATGTTGATGAAGAGCGAGCAGCCGTCCGGGATCAGCGCCGCGGCGGCGGCGCCGATCGCCTTCTTCTCCTCCGCCGCGACGAAGCGGCGCGCCTCATAGGCGAGGTTCTCGACACCGGAGGCGATGATCGCCCCGCCATGGATGCGGGTCAGCGCGCGCTCCTCGCAGAGATCGTTGAGATCCTTGCGGATGGTCTGCGCGGAGACCTCGAAGCGGCGCGCGAGCTCCTCCACCATCACGCGGCCGGAGGCGCGGGCGAGGTTGAGGATCTCGGTCTGGCGATTGGACAGGCTTGCCATGGCGATGCTCGGACAGGGGGGCGGCCATGGTGCGGCGGTTTTCCGGCACGGTCAACGGAGCGGGAGGGCGGATCATGCAATCGCGGTTAAGGATTTGCCCGGTGACGGCCGGCGAAGAGAGCCGGATCGCCGCGCCGCCCGCACACCCCGCCGGAATGGCTCAGGCGGCGGCGCTCATCTCGCGCGACAGCTGCGCCGCAGCCCGCTCCGCCTCGCGGGCGCTACGGAAAACCTGGCCTTCCATGCGGCCGAATCTGGGTGAAGCGGCGAAGAAGCGATAGCCGGAACGGTCACGAACGACGATGCCTGCCGGCTGGGAATTGATTTCGATGATGTAGGACTTCGACATTGCCCGGGTCTTGGCCTCCTCAATAGCGGGCCAACAACGAAGCAGGGCGAAGAACGTTCCAGGTGCGAAATGCGCGACAGCGACGCAAGCGAAGCCGTGGCACGCAAGCCATCCGTGCGATGACATTCGCGTGTAGGCGGGAACCGGGGTACTTCAGGTCGTGATCGCCGCGCCGTCCCGCGCGATCTCCTGCGGCCGGCCCTGATCGTCGATCGAGACGTAGGTGAAGTTGCCGTCGGTCACCAGCATCGATTGTATCGCTTCCTTGCGACGCAACACCCAGGCTTCGAGATGGACCGTCACCGACGTGCGGCCGAGGCGGACCAGATTGGCGTGCACGGAGACAAGGTCGCCGACATAGACGGGTTTCCGGAAATTCATCGCGTCGATCGCAACCGTCACGGTGCGGGATTTCGCGATCTTGGAGGCGAACACGCCGCCACCGACGTCCATCTGGCTGAGCAGCCAGCCGCCGAAGATATCGCCATTGGCGTTGGTGTCGGCCGGCATCGCCAGCGTGCGGATGCAGAGATCGCCACAGGGCTCGATCTCGCTGTTCGGCGGCGCGTGCGGATGGGTATCGCTCATTATTTGAAGGTCTCCCAGCCCGCGTCCGGCGTGAAGCGGCCGCCGAATTTTTCAGCCAGCCGCCGCAGCGTGGCGACGACGTCGTCGACGCCACGCGTACGGGCATAGTTCAACGGGCCGCCGCGGAACGGCGCGTAGCCGGTGCCGAAGATCATCGCGCCGTCGACCACGTCGGCGTTTTCGACGATGCCTTCACGCAGGCAGGCGACGCAGACATTCGACATCGGCAGGATCAGACGATCGGTCATCTCGGCCGAGGGCTGGCCGGCATTTGGAGGCGTCGGGCCCTTCTGCGCCTTGCCGTCCGTCCAGGTGTAAAAACCCTTGCCGGTCTTGCGGCCGAGCTCGCCCTTCTGCACCTTCTCGCGCAGCCAGGCCGGCGTCGGCGGCAGCGCATCGCCGAATTTCGAGCGCAGCATGTCGCCGACGTCGAGACAGATGTCGAGCCCGACCTGGTCGGCGAGCTCGATCGGCCCCATCGGCATGCCGAATTTTTCCGCGGCCGCATCGATCACGGTCTTGTCGACCTTCTCGTCGAGCAGCACCATCGCTTCCAGCATGTAGGGCGTCAGCGCGCGGTTGACGAGGAAGCCCGGCGAGCTCTTCACCGGCAGGGGCAGGCGGTCGATGGCGCCGACGAAGGCGGTCGCCTCCTTGAGAAGCTCCGGGTCGTTGCCGTCATGACTGACGACCTCGACGAGCTGCAGCCGCGACACCGGGTTGAAGAAATGCAGCCCCACCAGCCGCTCCGGCCTTGCAAGCGTGGTGCGCAGGTCCTGCAGCGGAATGCTCGAGGTGTTGGTCGCAAGGATCGCGCCCGGCTTCATCTTCGGCTCGAGCGAGGCATAAACCTTCTGCTTCAGCTCCAGCTTTTCCGGCACCGCTTCGATGATCAAGTCGGCGTTGCGCACGCCCTCGCCTTCCATGTCCGGGATCAGCCGGTCGAGCGTGTCCCTGACCTCGGTGGGCTTGCGGACGATCTTTTTGTAGAGATCGCTGGCGCGCTTGACCGCGCCTGCGACCGGCTCGGCCTTCATGTCGGCGAGCGTGACCCGCATGTCCTGATGCGCGCACCAGGCAGCGATGTCGCCGCCCATCGCGCCGGCGCCGATGACATGGACATGGCCGACCTTGTTGCCGCTTCCGGCAATCTTCTTCATCTGCTCGCGCAGGAAGAACACCCGGATCAGGTTCTGCGCGGTCGGCGTCACCATCAACTTCGCGAAGGAAACCTTCTCGGCGGCAAGCATCGCCGCCTTGTCGCCGCCGTGCTTTTCCCAGAGATCGATCAGCGCGAACGGCGCTGGATAATGCTCATGTGGTGCGGCCTTGTCGGCCTCGCGGCGCATGCGCGAGGCGAGAAAGCCGCGCACAGGGCCGGCATTAAGGATGCTGTTCATCACGCCGGGCCGTGCGCGCTTCAACCCGCCGAACACCGCATCCTTCACCGCGTTGCGCACGTGACGCTCCTGCGTCACGGCGTCGACGAGGCCGAGCGCCTTTGCCCGCCGGGCATCGATGGTGCGCCCGGTCAGCATCAGGGTCATCGCCTGCATCGGGTTGACGAGCGCGGTGAAACGAGCGGTGCCACCAAGCCCGGGATGCAGCCCGAGCATCACCTCGGGAAAGCCGAAACGCGCGTCGTCGATGGCAATGCGCGACTGGCAGGCGAGCGCGACCTCGAGCCCGCCGCCGAGACAGAAGCCGTGGATGACCGCCACGCTCGGCACGCGCAATGCCTCGAGGCGATCGATCACCGCATGCGCGCGACCGATCGCGCGCTCGACCACCGATGGATCGCTCGCGCCGCGGAATTCATTGACGTCGGCGCCGGCAATGAAGCCGCTTTTCTTGGCCGAGCGGACGACAAGGCCGGCCGGCCGCTGCGCTTCGAGCTCGGCGATGATCTTGTCGAGCTCTTCCAGCACGTCGGCGGAAAGCGTATTGGCGCTCGCGCCCTCGCGGTCGAACAGCAGCCAGGCAATGCCGTCGGCATCGCGCGTCAGCTTGAAATTGCGGTACGCGCCGCCCGCCTCAGGCTTCGGCCCGAGCTCGAGCACGCGGTCGTCGAGCACATCCAGGATCCGCGATTCCATGGTCACACCATCTCGATCAGCATGGCGCCGCCCTGCCCGCCGCCGATGCATTCGGTGGCAACGCCGCGCCGCGTGCCGAGCCGCTTCATCGCATTGACGAGGTGGAGCACGATGCGGTTGCCGCTGGTGCCCACGGGATGGCCGAGCGAGATGGCACCGCCATCGACATTGAGCTTTTCGCGATCGATCTCGCCGGCTGCTCCGTCAAGCCCGAGGATCTCACGGCAGAACTTGTCTTCGTTCCAGGCGGCGAGGCAGGCGAGCACTTGCGTCGCGAACGCCTCGTTCAATTCCCAGGTATCGATATCCTGCAGGGTGAGCTCATTGCGCTTCAGGAGCGCGGTTGCCGACAGCACCGGCCCCAGGCCCATGATGCTCGGATCGAGCGCCGACCACTGGCTGTCGATGATGGCCGCTTTCGGCGTCAAGCCATGCTTGGCGACCGCTTCCTCGGAAGCCAGGATCACCCAGGAGGCGCCGTCGGTGATCTGCGAGGAATTGCCGGCGGTGACCTGGCCCCAGGGCCGTTCGAACACGGGCTTCAGTTTCGCCAGCGTCTCCGGCGTCGAATCCGGGCGAACTCCGTCGTCGTGATCGTAGAACTTGCCGTCGCGCGCAAAGGCGATCTCGACCTCGCCCTTGAGCCAGCCTTGGCTTTGAGCATTCGCAAGCCGCTTGTGGCTCTCGGCGGCATAAACATCGGACTGCGCGCGGGTGATGCCAAAGAGATGGCCGACAACCTCAGCGGTCTGCCCCATGTTGAGCTCGGTGATCGGGTCGGTCAGCCCGCGCTCGAGCCCGATGATCGGCTTGAGATAGGACGGGCGGATCTTCAGCGCCGCGGCAATCTTCGCGCCCAGGCCCTTGGCGCCGGCGAGACCGGCAAACCAGCGCACGCCGGACGCCGGCCACACCAGCGGCGCGTAGCTCAGCGCTTCCGCGCCGCCCGCCAGGATCAGATTGGCATTGCCCTCGCGGATATAGCGGTACGCGGTATCGATCGACTGCATGCCGGAGCCGCAATTGATCTGCACGGTGAAGGCGACCATGGATTCGCCCATGCCGAGCCGAAGGGCTGCGACGCGCGCCGGGTTCATCTCGTCGGCAATGACATTGACGCAACCGAGGATCACCTGGTCGAAGGCATCAGGGGCAAACGGCTGCCGCGCCAGCAGCGGCCGGCCGCATTGCACGGCGAGATCGACCGGCGTGAACGGGCCCGGGCCCGAGCGCGCCTTCAGGAACGGCGTCCGGCTGCCGTCGACGATAAAGACCGGTCGCGCCATCAGCTCGCCGCCCTCTGCTCACCCAGCTCCTGGAAGAACTGATGCACGTCGGCGGGCTTCTTGTAAATCGGCGACAGCGCCTCAGGCGCGAAATCATCGACCTCGATGACCTTGGCGACCGCCGCGCGCGCGGCCGCGATCCGCTCGCCCTCGCCCTGCGTGATCACGCCGCGCTTCACCGCCTCCTGCCAGTCGTGCAGGCGCGCGGCATGCAGTTTCCTGGCCACATCCTCGGTGTCGGCGACCAGCAGGAACGCCTTCTCCAGGCGCGCGAAGCCGCGGTCATCGTCAACATGCGCGAGGTCGGCGGTCAGCCGGTCGCGCGCCGCACCCGGCTCCAGCACGAGCTGCGCGCAGCGGTGCACGGTCAGGTCCGAGGGTCCGACCGCGCGAGCACCGAACGGCTGGACCAGGAATTTCAGGATCACCGCCACGAAACGGTTCGGCAGGTTGGCGAGGATTTCCGCAAAGCGCGTTTCGATGGTCCTGAAACCCTGCGCCATGCACCATTCGAGCGCGGCGAAGTCGGCGCTCTGCCGGCCCTCGTCCTGCCAGCGCTTCAGCGCCGCCGACAACAGGTAGAGCTCGGAGAGGATGTCGCCGAACCGCGCCGACAGCATCTCCTTGCGCTTCAGCGCGCCACCGAGCGTAAGCAGCGCCATGTCGGCGCAAAGCGCAAAGGCCGCAGAATAGCGCGACATCTGCCGGTAGAAGCGGCTCGCATCGCCCGCGTCAGGCGCCGGCGCGAACAGGCCAAAGGTCCAGGCGCGGCCCCCGGCGACAAACAATGTCTTGATGCTGTGGCCGACATGTTTCCAGAACACCTTGTCGAAGGCATCGAGGCCCTTGTCGCGATCGGCCTCGCCGAGTGCATTCATCTCTTCGAGCAGGTAGGGATGCGCGCGGATCGCACCCTGGCCGAACACGATCAAATTGCGGGTCAGGATGTTGGCGCCTTCGACGGTGATGCCGACCGGCACCGAGCGATAGAGGCTGCCGAGATAGTTTTGCGGGCCGTCGATCACGGCCTTGCCGCCATGGACATCCATGGCGTCGTCGATCGCGATCCGCATCCGCTCGGTCGCCTGCAGCTTCATGATGCCGGAGATGACGGCGGGATGATGCCCCTGGTTGAGCGCGGCGCAGGTCAGCCGGCGCGCGGCGTCGAGCAGATAGGCGGTGGCAGTGATCCGCGCCAATGGCTCCTCGATGCCCTCGAACTTGGAGATCGAGATCCCGAACTGCTCGCGGACGCGCGCATAGGCGCCGGTGGTGCGGGCGGCAAACGCCGCGCCCGCGGCCGACAGCGACGGCAGCGAGATGCCGCGACCGGCGGCCAGCGCCGTCATCAGCATCTTCCAGCCCTGCCCGAGCCGTTCCTGGCCGCCGATGATGTAGTCGAGCGGAATGAAGACGTCGTGGCCCCAGTTCGGGCCGTTCTGGAACACCTGCATCGCCGGCAGATGGCGGCGGCCGATCTCGACGCCGGGCAGATGGGTCGGGATCAGCGCAACCGTGATGCCGAGCTCCTCCTGCTGGCCCACGAGATGATCGGGGTCATAGGCCTTGAAAGCCAATCCGAGCAGCGTCGCGACCGGACCGAGCGTGATGTAGCGCTTGTGCCAGTTGAGCTTGAGGCCCAGCACCTCGCGGCCCTCGAAAGTGCCCTTGCAGATGATGCCGGTATCGACCATCGAGGCGGCATCCGAGCCGGCCTCGGGGCTGGTCAGCCCGAAGCAGGGAATGTCGCGGCCGTCGGCGAGCCGCGGCAGCCATCTCTGGCGCTGCTCGTCGGTGCCGAAGCGCATCAGGAGCTCGCCGGGCCCGAGCGAGTTCGGCACCATCACGGTGACGGCCGCGGTGAGCGAGCGCGTGGAAAGCTTGCGCACCACTTCGGAATGCGCAAAGGGCGAGAAGCCGAGACCGCCAAACTCCTTCGGGATGATCATGCCGAAGAATTTGTGGCGCTTGATGAAGTCCCATGCCTCGGGCGGCAGGTCGCGCCATTCCCAGTTGATTTTCCAGTCGTCCAGCATGGCGCAGAGCTCGTCGACCGGCCCCGTGAGGAAGGCCTTCTCCTCATCGGTCAAACTGGCCTGCGGATAGGCGAGGAGCTTCGACCAGTCGGGATTGCCGGTGAAGAGATCGGCATCCCACCACACATCGCCCGCCTCCAGCGCTTCGCGCTCGGTGTCGGACATCGAGGGCATGACGCCGCGGGCGAGGGAAAAGATCGGCTTGGTGATGAAGTCGCGGCGAAAGCTCATGGTGGAATCCTCATGAATCGGCGGCGCGGGGTGCGATCATGTTAGCGGAAAGTGCCGGTCGCGGGTGAACACTTCACCTGCAAAATGGAGCGAAATTAACGCGGGTCCGTGCGCTGTTTGTTAACGGCACGGCACGGCCTCAGTTCCGAAAAACCGCCGTGACAACCATGACTTGCGGCATCGTGGCATGGGGCGCCTGAACGGGCCACCCCGCCTCCCTTTGCCTGCCGCCTTCGCGGGAGAGTCCCGTTTCGTCCCGCGACCGCGGGAGGAGAGGAAGGTCAGTCCGGCCGTATCATCTCGAACATGTTTTCAGGCTTGATCTCGAAATAGTCGCCGCGCCGCCCGGCGCGCACGATCGGGTGCGCGAGCCCGGTCTGGTACACGCCGTCGCGGATCATCGCCTTGTCGATATGCACGCCGACCACCTCACCCAGCGTCAGCCAGGCCTGCGCCTTTTCGCCATTCACGCCCTGCAGCTGGATGATCTGGGTCACCTTGCATTCGAACGAAACCGGGCTTTCGCCGACCCGCGGCACCTTGACGAGCTTGCCCGGCACCGGGGTCAGCCCTGCAGTCTCGAACTCGCTGACGTCGCGCGCGACATGGGCCGCGGTTGCGTTCATCTGTTTGGCGAGGTCCATGGTGGCGAGATTCCAGACGAACTCGCCGGTCTCCTGCACGTTCTGCACGCTGTCCTTCCAGGAGGTGGAGGAGAAGCCGATGATCGGCGGCACGTAGCAGAAGCCGTTGAAGAAGCTGTAGGGCGCGAGGTTGACATTGCCCCTGGCTCCGCGTGAGGAGATCCAGCCGATCGGGCGCGGCGCCACGATGGCGTTGAAGGGGTCGTGCCTCAGGCCGTGACCATTCTTCGGCTCATAGAAATGCAGGTCTTTCGTCACGCGCCTTCTTCCCTCGATTTCTCCCGTCATGGCGAGCGACAGCGAAGCAATCCAGGCCAGCGATCTGCATCGAGATTTCTGGACTGCTTCGGCCTGCGTGCCCTGACGCTCCGGCAGATTCCTAACCCGGCGGACCTTGCGCAGCAAGCGGAGCGGGTGATCGCGTTGCGCCTCCGCAATGCGCTATGCCTGCCGCTATGTCCGGCCCCGCGCGGTAAGACTCGCAAGGACGAAGTCGATCATCTGGTCGATCGAGGGACCCGGCTTGTTCTGGGCCTGCGCGATCATCTGCGGGTGGAAGTAGCCCATCATCGCATGGCACGTGCATGTGGCCGCCAGCGGGATGTCCGCGGCCTTGAACTCGCCCGAAGCCACGCCCTGCGCGATCACGCCGCCGATCGTCTCAGTGAGGGTCTGGACATGGGCGACGCAGACCTCCCAGCTCTCCTCCATGGCGATCTCGACCATCTCGTGCAGCTTGGCGTCGCCGACATAGCGCTCGCAGTTCATGCGGTGGATGGTCGCGAGCAACTCCCGCATCCGGCTCTCGGCTGAGCCGGGCTTCGCCATGATGACGGCGGCGGCCTCCTCGACCCCGCCCATCAGGGTGCGCGCCACGCCTTCGTGAATCGCCTTCTTCGAATCGAAGAAGCGATAGACGTTGGCCGGGCTCATCCTGAGCTCTTTGGCGATATCGGCCACCGTCGTCTTCTGGTAGCCGATCTGGCGGAACAGGCGCTCCGCCACCACGAGAATGCGCTCCCGGGTGTCGGTTTCGATATGTTCCGAAACAAGCGTCATGGCCTACTCAATGTTCAATTATTCAGCAGCTTCGGCAAGCGGAAATGCGGGTCGAGCCGGGCCGTGATGTTGCGGCGCAAGGCCAATCTGTTCGTTGGTGCCGCTTTCTTCAAGGCTCTTGCGGAACCATAGCGCATAAAGGCCGGGCAGATACAAGAGGGTCAGGAAGGTCGCAACGAACAATCCGCCCATGATGGTGATCGCCATCGGGCCCCAGAAGGCCGAGCGCGACAGCGGGATCATGGCAAGGATCGCGGCCAGTGCGGTCAAGACCACCGGGCGGGCGCGCCGCACCGTCGCCTCCACGATCGCCTCTTTTCGGGTCAGACCCTGGGCGACGTCGGTCTCGATCTGATCGACCAGGATCACGGCGTTGCGCATGATCATGCCGGCGAGCGCGATCAGGCCGAGCAGCGCCACGAAGCCGAACGGCTGGTTCGCGACGTTGAGGCCGAGCGAGGCGCCGACGATGCCGAGCGGCGCCGTCAGGAACACCAGGAGCAGACGCGAGAAGCTCTGCAGCTGGATCATCAGGAGCGTCAGCATGACGATGACCATCAGCGGAAACAGCACGAAGATCGAGGCATTGCCCTTGGCGGACTCCTCGAAGGCACCGCCCGCCTCGATCCGGTAGGCCGGCTCGAGATGGTCGCGGATTTCCTTGAGCTGCGGCCAGATCTGGTTGGTGACGTCGGGCGCCTGCACGCCGTCCTTGACGTCGGAGCGCACCGTGATCGCCATGTCGCGGTTGCGCCGCCACAGGATCGGCTCCTCATGCGCATACTCGATCTTGGCTATCTGCTGCAGCGGCACCGCAACGCCGCCCCGCGAAATGATGGTGAGATCGCCGACTTTGGCGAGGTCGAGCCGTTCCGACGGCACGGCGCGGGCCACCACGCCGACCTTCTCGATGCCGTCGCGGATGGTGGTGACCGGCGCGCCCGAGATCAGCATCGACAGCGCCTGGGAGACGTCCTGCGGGGTCAGGCCGAGCGCCCGGGCGCGGTCCTGGTCCACCACGAGCTTCAGGTAGGGCGACTGCTCGTTCCAGTCGAGCTGCACCTCCTGGACGTTTTTGTTCTGCCGCATGACATCGCGCACCTTGTAGGCGATCTCGCGCACCTTGCCGGTGTCGGGACCGATCACGCGGAACTGCACGGGGAAGCCGACTGGCGGCCCGAAATTGAAGCGGTCGACGCGCACCCGCGCCTCGCTGAGCACGCCTTCGTTCGCGGCCTTCTCGATCCGGTCCTTGATCCGCTCGCGCGCCTCGACGTCCTTGGCCACGATCACGATCTCGGCGAAGGCCTCGTTCGGAAGCTGCGGGTTCAGACCGAGCCAGAAGCGCGGCGATCCCTGCCCGACATAGGCGGTGTAGGTCGCGATGTCCTTGTCGTCCTTGAGCAGCGCCTCGGCTTTCTTCACCGCCTTCTCGGTGACGTTGAAGGCGGTGCCCTCAGGCAGGCGAAGCTGCAGGAACAGCTCGGGCCGCTCCGAGAGCGGGAAGAACTGCTGCTGCACATGGCCGAACGCCACGATCGAAGCCACGAAGATGCCGACGGTGGCGGCGACCGTCTTCACCCGGTGCTCGACGCACCACTGCACCACGCCGCGCAAGCCGCGATAGAGCCGTGTCTCGTAGATCGCGTGCGGATCGTGGTTGTGATGGACCTTGATGTTCGGCAAGAGCTTGACGCCGATATAGGGCGTGAAGATCACCGCAACGAACCAGGAGGCGACGAGCGCAATCGCCACGATCCAGAAGATGCCGCCGGCATACTCGCCGACCGCGGAATTGGCGAAGCCGATCGGCAGGAAGCCGGCCGCGGTGACCAGGGTGCCGGTCAGCATCGGAAAGGCAGTGGATTCCCAGGCAAAGGACGCCGCCTTGAAGCGGTCCCAGCCCTGCTCCATCTTCACCACCATCATCTCGACCGCGATGATGGCGTCATCGACCAGAAGACCGAGCGCGATGATCAGCGCGCCGAGCGTAATGCGATGCAGGTCGAGCGACATCGTGTTCATCACGATGAAGACGATCGCGAGCACCAGCGGCACGGAGGCCGCGACCACGAACCCGGTGCGCCAGCCGAGTGCGATGAACGACACGAACAGCACGATCGCGAGCGCCTCGATGAAGGAGTGCACGAACTCGCTGACGGCGTGCTCGACCACCTTCGGCTGGTCGG
This sequence comes from Bradyrhizobium sp. NP1, assembly GCF_030378205.1. Classification (NCBI taxonomy): domain Bacteria; kingdom Pseudomonadati; phylum Pseudomonadota; class Alphaproteobacteria; order Hyphomicrobiales; family Nitrobacteraceae; genus Bradyrhizobium; species Bradyrhizobium sp. NP1. Next base: position 2,065,756 of record NZ_CP127385.1, on the reverse strand, counting down.
CGATCAGATCGACATTGACGCCCTGCGGCACCGCCTTCATGAATTCGGCGGTGGCGGCGGCGACGTCGGTGCCTAGATCGAGGATATTGGCGCCCTTGGCGGTGACGACGCCTATGCCGATCGCGGGCTTGCCTTCCTGGCGCACGGTGAAGCTCGGCGGATCGACGAAGCCGTGGGTGACGGTCGCGATGTCGCCGAGGCGGAAGACGCGGCCGTTGCTCTCGACCGGGGTTTCGGCGACCGCCTTGGCGCCGTCGAGCGCGCCGGTGACGCGCAGCGGCACGCGCTGCGACGAGGTCTCGACCGTGCCGGCGGGCGTGACGTTGTTCTGCTTGGCAAGCGAGTCGAACAGTGCCTGCGGCGTGATGCCGAGCGTGGCGAGCTTCGCATGCGAGAACTCGACATAGATGCGCTCGTCCTGGGTGCCGTAGAGGTCGACCTTGGTGACGCCGTTCACCTTCAAGAGCCGCTGGCGCAGGCCCTCGGCGACCTTCTTCAACTGGGCGTAGTCGGCGCCCTCGCCGGTCATCATGTAGAGGATGGAATCGACGTCGGAGAATTCGTCATTGACCACGGGGCCGAGAATGCCCGCAGGCAACTGGCCCTGCACGTCGACCAGCTTCTTGCGCAGCAGGTAGAACAGGTAAGGCACGTCCTTCGGCGGGGTGGAATCGCGGAAGGTCACCTGCATCGCGGTGAACGCCGGCTTGGAATAGGTCTGCACCTTCTCGAAGAACGGCAATTCCTGCAGCTTCTTCTCGATGGGGTCGGCGACCTGGGTCTGCATCTCGGCCGCGGTCGCGCCCGGCCAAATCACCGACACGTTCACGACCTTGACCGTAAAGAACGGGTCCTCGGCGCGCCCGAGCTTCTGGTAGGAGAAGAAGCCGGCGACGCCGAGCGCGATCATCAGGAACAGGATCAGGGTGGGATGGCTGACCGCCCAGGCCGAAAGATTGAAGCGCTTCATCGAACTCTCCAATGATCTCTGTTCCGGTACTCGTTGGGACGCCATTGCGAACGATTAGCGAAGCACTCCAGAACCGATTGGCGCCCGGATCCTGGATTGCTTCGTCGCGTTGCTCCTCGCAATGACAGGAAAACTAGAACGACAGCGACGACACCACCCGCACCTTCTGGGCGGGATCGAGCTTCTGCACGCCGAGCGCGACCACCTTCGCGCCTTCCTCGACGCCGCTGGTGACGACCACGTCGCCGCTCTCATAGGCCTTCACGATGACCGGCTTCAGCGTCACGCTGCCGGCATCATCGACCACGTAGAAGGAGGGACTGTCGCCTTCGTTGAACAGCGCCGAAAGCGGCAGTCGCGCGACCCGCTGGGTGGCGGGATCGGCAAGCGTCAGCGTCGCGGTCATGCCGAGCGACACCCGATCGTCGGCGCCGGGCAACGAGAATTTGGCAAGATAGGTGCGCGTCGCGGGATCGGCCGACGGCGCGATCTCGCGCAGCTTCGCCTGGTACTTGCGATCCGGCTCCGACCACAGCGTCACGGTGGCGGCGCCGTCCTTGGCGCGGTTGAGCAGCGTCTCCGGGATCGCCACCACCGCTTCCTTCTCGGCAAAGCGCGCCACGCGGATCGCGGCCTGGCCCGAAGCGACCACCTGGCCCGGCTCGATCAGGGTTGCGGTGACGACGCCGGGGGCGTCGGCCGCCAGCGTCGCATAGGACAGGGAGTTCTTGGTGAGATCGACCGAGCGCTCGGCGCGGTTGAGCCGGGCCCGCGCCTCGTCGGCGGCGGCCTTGGCGGAATCGAGCTGCGCGTCCGTGGTCCAGCCCTTGGCCTTCAGGTCCTTGGCGCGCTGCTCGGCTGCGGCCGCCTGCGCAAGCACACCGGTCGCGGCGCGGAATTCGGCTTCCGCCTGCTCGGCCTGCAGCTTCAAATCGACTTCGTCGAGGGTGGCGAGCGGCTGCCCGACATCGACGGTCTGGCCAACCTCGACCAGGCGCTTGGCGACCTTGCCGGGAACCCGAAAGCCCATGTCGGCCTCGATCCGGGGCTTGATCGTACCGACGAAGCTGCGCGCCGGCTGCTCCGCCTCATAGTGAGCCGTGGCGACCAAAACCGGCCGCGTCGGGGTGGCGTTTTCGGCGACCTTGTCATTGCAGCCAGCCAGCGAGATCGCCAGCGCGGCCAGTGAAATTCCAGCGAAGAGCCTGGAATAGCTAGACAAAATCGATTTGACGAGCATCGGACACTCCATCGCCTGCGTTCCCGGGGAGTGTCGAATATGAACTGACGAATGTCAATATTCGTCATAGATCATCATCAATTTGTGAGCGCAACCTTGGTTACCTGTTCGCTTACGCCTCGGTTTCTCTTGCGCCTCGCCAGCCCCCTCATACGAAGCCAGCGGCGCCGGGGTTCCGACGCCGCTGGCAATCATTTGTCAGAGAACCCCGCCCGGCGCCGGACCACCGCCAGAGAACGGCCGCTTCTCACCTTTCCTGCGGCTGCCCGGCGAATTCCACGGCGCTCTTGTGCTGCCCGGCGAAAACAAGGAGGCCCGCGATCAACGGCAGGATCGCAAGCCCCAGCAGGCCAGTCGAGGTGTTGCCCGTGGCTTCCTTGACCCAGCCGATCAGATAAGGCCCGCCGAAGCCTGCGAGGTTGCCGATCGAGTTGATCAGTGCGATCGCGCCCGCGGCCGCCGTTCCCGAGAGCCATGCGGTCGGCAGCGTCCAGAACACCGCGAAGGTGCAAAACACGCCGATCCCGGCGATGGTCAGCGCGACCATGGTCGCGGTCGGATCGGTGAGATAGCTGGAGGCGCCAAGCGCGATCGCGGTGAGCAGCAGCGGCGCGCCGACATGGGCCACGCGCTCGCGCGTGGCGTCGGAATGCCGCGCCCACAGGATCATCGCGACCGTGCCGAATAGATAGGGGATCGCAGTCACGAAGCCGGTCTGCACGTTGGTCAGGCCGAACGCTTTCACGATCTGCGGCAGCCAGAACTGCATGCCGTAGAGCGCGCCGACGAAGCCGAAATAGATCAGGCTGAGCGCGATCACCTTCGGAGAGGACAGCGCCTGGCCGAGCGTCAGATGCGTGGCGGCCTGCTTGGCGGCAAGCTCGGCCTTCAGTCGGGCCGACAGCCACGCCTTCTGATCGGCGCTCAGCCAGTCGGCACGTTCCGGCTTGTCGGTGAGATAGAACCAGGTGACGATGCCGAGCAGCACCGAGGGAATGCCCTCGATGATGAACAGCCACTGCCAGCCCTTGAGGCCCATGACGCCGTCGAGATTGAGCAGGTAGCCCGAGATCGGCGCGCCGATCACCGTGGAAACCGGCACCGCGAGCGCGAAGGCCGCAAGGAAGCGGGCGCGATATTCCGCCGGATACCAGTAGGTCAGATAGAGGATGATGCCGGGGAAGAAGCCGGCCTCGGCGACGCCGAGCAGGAAGCGCAGAATATAGAAGCTCCACTCGCCGCTCACGGTCGCCATCAACGCCGAGATGATCCCCCAGGTCACCATGATGCGCGCGATCCAGCGGCTGGCGCCGAATTTCTCCAGCGCAAGGTTGCTCGGCACCTCGAAGATGAAATAGCCGATGAAGAAGATCCCGGCGCCCCAGGCGAAGATCAGCGGCGTGAATTTCAGTTCGGCATTCATGGTGAGCGCCGCGAAACCGAGATTGACCCGGTCAAGATAGGAAAAAAAGTAGGCCAGGATCAAAAATGGAATCAGCCGCCACGAAATGGCGTTGATGGTCGAGGTTTCGATGTCGCTCTTGGCGCCGCCTGCCGCGGCAATGGTGGACTGACTCATGCGTTAGCTCCCCAGCTCGATTATTGATTGACAGACCCCGCGTGTTTTTTTGGCATCGCCACGGGAGAGTCAAATGCTTTCAGGCGCGCGCGCATGTTCATTGGTGAATTCCGGCGTTGCGCGCCACGCATGCTGCGGGCGCACTCGGCACGATTGCTGCGCCACAGGCGTCGCCGGCGACACATTGTGACGCGGCGACAGCCTGTTCAATCGCCAAGCTGAAAGCGCTCGAAACGATCGAGCTCCTCCTCGATGCGGCGCTTGAGCGCCTGGCGCGCCTCGCCCTTCGCTGCCTTGCCTGCGCCGACCCAGCTCCATTTCTGCATGAGCAGTTTCTTGTTCTGCCTGTCGGCCTTCAGGTCGAGCGCGGCGACTATCTCCTCGCCGGCCAGCACCGGCAGCGCGAAATAGCCGAACTTGCGTTTCGCCTTCGGCACATAGGCCTCGAAGCGGTGCTCATAGTCGAAGAACAGATGCGTGCGCCTGCGCTGGATGATCAAGGGATCGAACGGCGAGAGGATGTGGACCAGCGACGGCGGCGCGTCGGGCTTCGCTTCCAGCGTCGCCGGCTGCACCCAATGCTCCTGCTTGCCCGCGCCTTCCAGCGCGACCGGCAAAAGCTCGCCGCGACGCACGCGCGACGCGATAAGTCGCGCCACCGCCTTCTTGCTGGGCGCATCGAGGTGGCAGATGGAATCGAGCGAGACGATGCCTTGCGCGCGCAAGGCGCGGTCGAGCAGGTAGGCGGTGGTCTCGGCGGTGCTCGCCGCTTTCGGCAGCACCTCCCAGCCGAAATGCCGCTCCATCAGCTCGTAGGTCTTGAGCATGCCGTTGCGCTCGGCGATCGTCAGCACGCCGTTGTAGAAGGCAAGCTGCAGCGCCCGCTTCGACGGCTTGCGGCTGGCCCACAGATGCTCCTTCTCGACCAGCACGTCGTCCTCGATGTCGCGGATGGTGAGCGCCCCGCCCTGGCGGATCAGCCGCATCACCTTGCGCAGGTCCGCCGGCTTCACCGAGGCAAACCATTTGCCGTTCTCGCGCCGGTGCGCCTTCATCGCCGGCAGGAAGAAGCGGAAATCCCGCGTCGGCACGTAGGACAGGGCGTGCGTCCAGTATTCGAACACGCTCTTGTCGATGCTCTGCGCGGCACGCAGGTCAGCGCGCCGGTAGCGCGGAATGCGGCTATGGAGAATGTGGTGGTGGCAGCGCTCGATCACGTTGATGGTGTCGATCTGCACATAACCGAGATGCGCGACCGCGGCCGCCACCGCCTGCGATCCTTCGCCAAAGGGCGCCGGCGCATCGAGCCGCTGGGCGGCGAGCCAGATCCGCCGGCCTTCGGCCTTGCCGAGATGGAACGATTTTTCGTCGCGGGACATCGGGAGGTGACTGTAGCGGGATTCGACCGCAAAAGAAAAAGCCGCGCTGCGGCGCAGCGCGGCTTGAGCCAAGAAAATTGCAAAGAGCCTACTTCATCATCGCGCTCTTCTGGGCCTTCATGTAGTGGGCGCAGGCGCTGCGCATCTTGCCGTTGCTCATGTCGGCGTTGGCCATGCCGATCTCCTTGTCGGCCGCGCGCTTGGATGGCGTGTCCGGCATGGTCTGCATCGCGCCGGCCGATTTGGCCATATTGTCCGACGTGCATTTCATCATCGCGGCGGAAGCGGGCGTGAAGGCGAAAGCGGAAAGCATCGCAGCAGCAATCAATATCCTCATCGCAAAACCCTCTTTGCAAGAAACCGGCGAAATTGCCGACCAACGCAATACGCATCTTCTACCCCGCACGTTTCGCGGAGAAGACATTTTCATGTGCCGCGATGCAATGTGAGGCGCGAGTGACAAGCCCTGCGGGGCAAATTCTCAGCCGATATGCTCGGCCAGAAACGTCCCAATGGCCGCTCCGATCTCCCGCACATGGGTCTCGAGCGCGAAGTGACCGGTGTCGAAGAACTGCACCTGGGCGCGCGGGTTGTCGCGTCTGAACGCCTCGGCGCCGGTCGGCAGGAAGAACGGATCGTTTCGGCCCCATACGGCGAGCAGCGGCGGCGCGTGCTTGCGGAAATAGGCCTGGAATTGCGGATAGAGCGCGACATTGCTTACGTAGTCGAGAAACAGGTCGAGCTGAATCTCATCGTTGCCCCGCCGCGCCAGCAGCGCAGCATCAAGCGTCCAGGACTCCGGCGCAACCTGGCTCTCGTCCCGCACCCCATGGACGTATTGCCATCGGGTGGTCTCGGGCGTGAGGAAGCTGCGCAACGCCCAGCGGTTTTCCGGCGTCGGATCCTTCCAATAGGCCTGAATCGGATTCCAGCCTTCGCTGAGACCTTCCAGGTAGGCATTGCCGTTCTGCGAGATAATCGCGCTGATGCGCTCAGGATGCTTCAGCGCCAGACGAAACCCGACGGGGGCGCCATAATCGAAAACGTAGACCGCAAAGCGCGCCAGCCCGATCTGCTCGGTGAAGCGTTCGACCACGCGGGCCAGATCGTCGAAGGTGTATTTGAAGACCTCGGCATCTGGCGCGTCGGAGAAGCCGAAGCCCGGAAGGTCGGGGGCAACGATGCGATAACGATCGGCAAGCAGCGGGATCAGTTCGCGGAACATGTGCGACGAGGTGGGAAAGCCGTGCAGCAACAGCAGCGCGGGCGCGTCAGGCCGTCCGGCTTCCCGGTAGAAGATCCGGATGCCGTCGACGACGGCGTGGCGATAGGCAATGGTCATGGCGATGCTCCCGATCCTAGAGACGGACGACGATCTTGCCGTTCGCCGCATTCGCCTCCATCAGCCGATGCGCCTCGCGGATGTCTTCAAAGCCGAACACCCTGGTGGGCTTCGCCTTGTAGAGGCCGCCCGCGACCCGATCGACGATGCCCTGGAACGGAATCTCGGTCAGCGGGCAGTCGGGCGTTCCGAGCGACCAGCTCACGAAGCTGGAGAAGTGCACGCCGGCATGCGGCATCTGGAACATCGGGTTGAAGTTGGGTATCGAGGCCACGTGATCGAGCAAACCGACGATGCAGGCCCGGCCGCCGCGGCGCGCCATCGCCAATGAGTCCAGCACAGTCGAATTACCGACGACGTCAAGCACGGCATCCACGCCTTTCGGGTAGAGCTCGCGGACGCGTTTCGACAGTTCGCCGGCCTCGATCAGCACCTCGCTTGCGCCGAGCGCTTCCAGCATGGGCCGCCGCGCTGCGCTGCGCGTCGTCGCAATCACTCGCACACCGAGATCGACGGCAATGTTGATCGCGGCCTGGCCGAGCGCCGATGTCGCGCCGCGCACCACCAGCGTCTGGCCAGGCAACAGCCCGAGATTGCCGCGTACGCTGCTCCAGGCGGTCGCGTATGATTCCGAGATCGCGGCAAATTCTTCCCAGGCAAGGCCGGTGACAACGGGAACGACATTGGTCGCGGGGACGCTGACCTGCTCGGCATAGCTACCGTTGATCAGCCGGCCCATGCCGCCCATCAACGCCGCGACCTTCTGGCCGGGCATGAACCGGCCCTCGGGATCGGACCTGATGGTGCCGACACACTCGATGCCGGTGATCTCGGCGACGTCGCCCCATGCGCCGGCGCGCATATAGGTTTCCGCCCGGTTGAGGCCGAACGCCTTCACCTCGACGATGACATGACCGGATCGCGGCTCGGGATCGGGCCGCTCTTCCAGGGTCAGGACTTCAGGCCCTCCATATTGCTTGATGACGATGGCACGCATGACCGCGCTCCGTAGGATGATTTGAACAGGACGGAGCCTCGCCGATTGCTCTATTGAGAAAAAGAATATAATTTTGATCATCTCTATAGGATCTTCCAATGGAATTTCCGGGATGATCGGGGATGGCCTGACACTGCACCAGCTGCAGTGCTTCGAAGCTGTCGTCAGCGAGGGCGGCTTTCAGGCCGCGGCCGCAAAGCTGTTGCGCTCACAGCCGAGCGTCTCGACGTCGGTGAAGAATCTGGAAGCCCAGCTCGGGCTCACCTTGCTCGACCGCAGCGGCTACCGCGTCACCCTCACCGAAGCCGGCCGCTCGTTCTACGACCATGCGCGGGTGCTCCTTCATGAGCTCAGCCGACTGCGCGACCACGCCGCCCAGCTGGCGATCGGCCAGGAAAGCGAGCTGCACGTCGTGATCGGCGACGTCAGCCCGCTGCCGGAAACACTCGGACTGTTGCGCAGCTTCTTCGACGACCATCCCGGCACCAAGCTTCACCTCCACTTCGAGGCGGTTTCCGGCCCTTGGGAGCGGTTGTTCGACAACGAGGCGGACCTCATCTTCCATTATGTCGAGAAGAGCGATCCGCGGCTGGAATTCGTCGATCTGTTCACGACGAAGGTCATCCCGGTCGTCGCGCCGAACTACCTGCGCTTCCCGATCACGAAATCGATCGTGCCGGAGCAGATGCGCGATTACGTGCAATGCGTGATCCGCGATACCGCGACCCATTCGGAACCGCGCAACTATTATCTGGTCGAGGGCGCGCGGAGCTGGACCGTGAGCGACCAGCTCATGAAGCGGGAGCTCATTCTCCAGGGTATGGGCTGGGGCCACATGCCGCGCTACATGATCGAACGCGATCTGCGCGAGAAGACGCTGTTGCCGATTGCCGGCAAATATTTCAGGGGCGGCCAGGTCGAGCTGGTGGCCGCGCGCCTGCGCAACGCGCCGCACGGCCCGGTCGCGAACCGCCTCTGGCAGTTCATCGCCGACCAGGCGGCCAGGATGATCCCGACAGCTGGCTGAGGCGACGCTCAAGGCGGAACTCCTCACCCGGATCGCTTACGCGATCCGACCGCGCCCCATCGGGGAGAGGTGACGCGCGCCGACGGAGGTCAGCGCTTGCTGCGATCGGGGATGCTGCCGGTCGCCACCTCGGCCTCGCACGAGGCCTTGCCGCGCTCGGTTGCCTGACAGCGATAGACGCTGCCGGTCAGGCGATCGACCAGCCACGCGCTTTCTTCCGTCGGCCCCTCGATCCCGACATAGCGGGTGCCCAGCGCCGTGACCAGCGTCGACAACAGAATCGCGATCGCGATCATCGCCGCCCCGACCAAAACCGGCATTGCACCTGCTGAACCTGAATTTCCTGCGCGATACGTCTGATACTCGCTTGGCTTCCTGACTGACTGGAACACGGCCCCCTGCACTTCTTTCGGCTTCTTGTTCACGAACGCCCTTCTTAGGAACGCATCTGGCCCATTTCTTGTTCTCACACCGGCGCTCGCGCGTCGGCTTTGCGACCACATCGACACGGTGAAACCATCTGTCCCGATCATGCACACAAAAAGCGGCTCGCGGGAGTCGCTTTCTGTCATTCGCCTCGCGTGTTCCACACCGTAGCGGCGACTGGAACGATGCGGACTTCCGAATCGCCCACTAAAGCGCGGTGAGATCAGGTTGAATCGTCATCGCGCTTTAGGTTCTTGTTGAGCATGATCTCCGCGCAAACGCGCTCCGCGTTTGTCGCGAGGGAAAACCGCTACACACTTTTCCGGATCATGCTCTAGCGGTGGAACAGTCCCCCCATCATGTGACCGAAGAACGCGCCCGGTCCGCCACCACCACCGCGATAGTGACGCCCGCCACCGGCATGACGCGAACGATGCGACGGCTCGTCGTCGGAACCATCGGCCGAGGCAAGCCGGGTCGGCATGATCTCGGACGAAAGCGCCCGTTGCTGGAGGCCGTTGAGATAGCCGGTCGCCGGATAGCCGCGCGTGGCCTGCCAGCGCCCGATCACCGTGCGCGTCGCCTCGTCGAACTTGCCGGTGACGCGGGCGTCGAAGCCGAGCGCAGTGAGGCGGCGCTGCACGTCGCGACGCTGCGCCTTGTCGAGCCCGAGCTGGTCTTCGGAGACCTGGTCCGCTTGCTGGGTGAAGGTCGCGGGGTCGATGCCGGTCGACAGGTTGCGCGTCGTGGTCGACGGGCCGTCCTGCAACGCAGCGATACGCAGACAGCAGCGGCGAATCGAACCGGTTCGCGCCGCGCTGCGATGGGCGCGACCATGCTCCGGCCGCCGCTGGAAGCGGGCCCCTCCCTAAGTGACGTGGATCACATTCCTGGTTTCGAACCCACTCTATCCTCGAACCATCAAACGCAATGCAAGCGTCTTTGCAGGCGTGAACCACGAGGATACGACGATGACGCGTTTTCAGAACTCTTTGAGCAAGGCGATCACACTCAAGGCCGTAACCCTTGGCGCCGCGCTGTCGATGACGGCGGGCCTGGCGCTTGCCGCCGACAATACCGTGTCGGCGGACCAGATTCTCCACGCGCTGCAGCCGAAGCCGCTGACCCGCAGCCTCTCGGTCGGCCCGCAGGCCGATCCCGCTGCTTCCGCCAAGGAGATCAGCTTCGTCAAGACGCTGCGCAACCGCGCCACCCGCTCGCTGTCGCTCGGCGAGCGCGAGCAGATCGCCGAGATCGCGGCAACCAAGCCGAAGATCGATCTGGAGATCCAGTTCGACTACAACTCTGCCTCGATCAGCAGGAACTCGACGCTAGCGGTGCAGGAGCTCGGCAAGGCGCTGTCGAACCCGAACCTGCGCGGCTCGACCTTCGTGGTGGCCGGCCACACCGACGGCGTCGGCAGCGACAGCTTCAACCAGGATCTTTCCGAGCGCCGCGCCGACACCATCAAGCGCTACCTGATCGAGAAGTATGGCATCGCGGGCAGTGACCTCGTTACCGTCGGCTACGGCAAGACAAAGCTGAAGGACACCGAGAACCCGAACGATCCGATCAACCGCCGCGTCCAGGTCGTCAACATGGACACCAAGACCGCGCAGCAGTGACCGCAAGCCTGTCGCCTGCGACCCCGCGGCAGGCGATATCGGCGTCGCACGCGCATCAATGAGGCGATGGCGGCGATCGACGCCTCGTCATCGAACTCAGATCCAGCTCCGCAACAGCATCAGGCGGCTGAACGCGCGCATCGAGGTTCCGATACAGGCGGCGCTGATCGGCAGCATCACGACAAAGCCGCAAGCCGCCAGCGCCACGAATGCCCACAACAGCCAGCGCGGGTTCTTGCCGCGCCGCAAGGCGTAGACCAGCGCGAGACTCGCAACCGTTGCGGCCGGCATATAGTAGTAGATGAAGCCGACCACGCGCGGCAGCACCGCCCAAGCGAGATAGAGCCCGAAATAGAACGCGAGAATCAGGAAGGCGTCGGCGCGGCGCGCCACGATGAAGTCGCGCAGGCAGACCGCGACCGCAAGCAGCGCCGGCCATAGCACCAGGGGATTGCCGAGAAACACGATCGCGGCAACGTCGTCCTCGCTCGTCTTGTCGAACAGATACCAGACCGGCCGCGCGAGGAACGGCCAGGATGGCCAGGCGCTGGAGTAGACGTGGCCCGAAAATGCGCTGGTGACGTTGTCGGCGAAAATCCTGCGTTGCGCGGCAGCGATATCGGCAAGCGACAGGCCGTACAGCGGCACGAAGCTCGCGAAATAGACCACCGCCGGCAGCAGCGCGAAGCAGCCCGCAAAATGATACCAGCGCAAATCAGGCCAACGGTCGGGGCGATACCAGTCGTCCGCGCCGGCATCGGCAAAGCGCGTGCCCCAGCGTTGCAGCAGGCGGACCATGCCGATCATCACGATGGCGACGCCGAGCGGAAACAACCCGCTCCATTTGCAGGCGGCGGCAAGCCCGAACGCGACGCCTGCGGCAGCAAACCAGCGCGTGGGCCGCACCTGGCGAAAGCCATGAATGAAGGCGGCAATGCCGAGCAGGAGAAAAGCGAGCGAGAAGATATCGAGCATCGCGATACGCGACTGCACGAAGATCATCTGGTTGAAGAAGGCGATCAGGGCGGCCGCCAGCGCCGGCCCTTGCGCGGAGAACAGCGCAAGCCCGCACAGATAGACGCCAACGATAGCGAGCGCGCCGGACAGCGTGCTGGGATACCGCCAGCCGAACGCGTTGTCGCCGAAAATGCGAATCGAGAGCGCGATGATCTCCTTTGCAAGCGGCGGGTGCATCGGATTGAGCGTCGGCTGCGACATCATGGGCGCGAGCATCTGGCGTGCCGCCGGCACGTAGTGCACCTCGTCGAAGACGAATTTTTGCGGCTTCGTCAGCCCGACCACGAATGCCAGATGCGCGAAGACGAAAAGGATCAGCGCGGTCGCGATCAGATTTCGCCGCGAAAGCTCCGGAACAAAAGACGATTCGCCGGCAGCCGCGCCGCTCTTGCCCGCGATGCGTGGCACATCGGACACAGGCTCGTCTTTCGCGCGGCGGAGGTGAACTTTTGTTCGATCGGCGGCCACTAAACCCTGGGGCTCTTCGAGGTGGAATCCTGTGGCACGTTTACAACATCGCGCATGCCGACATTCCAATACGATGCGGCACGGTTCAAGGCAAAAAATCAGGCCGCATCATCCGCGCGCCGTTGCCGGCATACAACACGCGCGGCGAATGTTTGGAGAGTTCGCACAGGTCCAAGACCCGTTCGCCCCTGGCCAGTAAGTTTGGCTCCGTTGCGATTAAGATGACTCCCACGAAGAGCTTCAACAAAGAAACTTGGAATTCAACAAAGAACTTAGAAAATGAATTGGCGTCATACCGTTTTCCTTCTTCTGATACTCAGTGCGGCGGCGGGCCTTTCGGCAGGCTCAGCCCAAGCGCAAGCCCGCGTCGGTGAAGCCGTCGTCGTGCAGAACGAGGTGCTTCGCATCGCAGGATCTGCGAGCAGCCGGATCAATGTCGGCGACGGCCTGCTGCGCGACGAGGTGGTGCGCACCGGCCTCGACAGCGCGACGCGGCTGGTGATGGCCGACAACACCAACCTTTCGCTCGGCCCGAATGCCTCGATCAAGCTCGACCGCACCGTGTTCAACGACGAACACACCTATCGCGACATCGCGGTCCGCCTGACCTCGGGCGCTTTCCGCTTCGTCACCGGCGACTCCGCCAAGACCGCCTACAAGATCACGACGCCACTCGCGACGATCGGCGTGCGCGGCACCATCCTGGACATCCTGTCGCAGCGCGGCCAGACCATCGTCGTGCTGCAGGAGGGGGCATCCACCGTCTGCACGCTCGGCTTCCAGTGCATTCAGCTCACCCAGCCCGGCGACACCGCGATCATCACCTCGACCGGCAACGGCAAGACCACGATCCAGAAGTCGACGAATTCGCCCTGGACCTTCGCCGCGACATGCAGCGCGGCGGCCGGGCTGTGCACCGTGACGCAATTTGCGGACGCCGGCCCGGGCAATGATCCCACCGGCATGCTGTGCGGGCGCTGACCATGGCAGCGCTTGGCATCCGCAGCTTCATCGCATCGCTCGCGCTCACCGCGGCGGTTTCGCTTGTTCTGTTCGCCGTGCAGGTCCGGCCCGCGGCGGCACAGTGCGAATTCGACTGCGGGCCAAGCCCGACGCCCGGCAATGGCGGCGAAGGGCCCTACCCCTCGACCCCGACACCGATGCCGACCGGCACCGACCCCAGCGGCACGCAGGGCCTCGCCGACCAGCGCTTCAACCAGATGGTCACCAACCGCGTGCTGGGCACGGTGCTGCTCGGCGTCAACGAGCAAGTCAATTGCAGCGACTGTCTCAGCGCGTTCGGTTCGGCGGGCTCGTTCTCGGCCGGCGTCCATGGGCGCAAGGAGCTGACGCCGAACCTGTCGCTGCTCGCGGGCCTCGCCTACACGCAGTTCAGCGAGAACGGCTACCATGTCACCAGCGCGCCGATCGGCGCGTTCGCGCTGCGCTACGACTTCGTCGACTGGGGTTCGTCACGTCCGTTTTTCGACGTCGGCACGATCCTCTCGCCATTCCAGCATGTGCGCTACACCCGCGGCTACAACACGACACTCGGCCCGGTCTCGCTGACCAGCTCGACCGACAGCTCCGATTACGGTGTCTACGGCCGCGCCGGCTGGATCAGCCGGCTTTCGCCGCGCGACGAGGTCGCGGCATCCGTCGAGCTCTGGCAGATGTGGCAGCGCGTCGGCGGCTATGCCGATCCCGCAGCCGCGTTCAACCCGTTCGACGCCAGCATCGCCACCGGCACAGACCGCACGAGCCTGGTCAAGATCGGCGGGCAGTGGACCCATTTGTTCGGCAGCAACATCGAAGCCAACATCAACGGCGGCTGGGTGCAGTCGTTTGGCACGCATTCCGGCATCGTCGCCACCGTCACCGGGCAAGGCACCATCGTGCCGACCATGGGCAACCAGGGCTGGTTCGAATACGGCAGCCGGCTCGGTTTCCGGATCAGCAAGGGCTGGGTCACCGACCTCTTCGTCAACGGCACGCTCGGCCCACAGCCGGTCGGCAATACGATCCATGGCGGCGTGGGCTTGCGTTTCAACTACTGACGCAAGCGAAGGGGCGCGATGGAGGCATCGCCGTCGCGCCCCTTCCCAGCCTCGGGTTTGCAGGACTGTGCCCGCGTCGCGCGCTCAGGCCGCCGGTTTGCCCTCATAGGCGCGGCGCAGCCCCTCGATGTCGAGCTTCGCCATGCCGAGCATCGCCTGCATGGCGCGCTTGGCGCCCTCGCGATCCGGCCCGCCGAGATATTTCGGCAAGGCCTTCGGCACGATCTGCCAGGATACGCCGTAGCGATCCTTGAGCCAGCCGCAGCGTCCCCCCGAGCCGCCTTTCGACAGCGCATCCCAGAGACGATCGACTTCCGCCTGGTCCTCGCAGTCGATCTTGAACGACACCGCGTGCGTGTACTCGACGCGCATGCCGCCGTTCAGCGCCATGAAGGGCTGGCCCGCCAGCGTGAATTGGACCACAAGCGCGGTGCCCGCCTTGCCGGAGGGCCCATCGACCGTGTTCCTCTGAATCGTATCGATCTCGGAGTCCGGCAGCAGCGAGCAATAGAATTTTGCGGCCTCCTCGGCTTCGCTTTCGAACCACAGGCAGGGTTCAATCTTGGACATCGAAAGGCTCCTTCGGTCGCGATCAGATCAGGCCTTGGCCGCGGCGTTCTGCGCCTTGCTCGCGGCCTCGACGTCCATCCACATCAATTCAAAGATATGGCCATCGGGGTCCTCGAAGCTGCGGCCGTACATGAAGCCGTAATCCTGCTTCGGCCCGGGATCGGCGGACCCGCCCGCGCTCACGGCCTTGCCGACGACATCGTCGACGGCCGCGCGGCTGTCGGCGGAGAGGCAGATCAGGACCTCGCTCGAGGCCTTGGCATCGGAAATCTTCTTCGGCGTGAATTGCCGGAACTTGTCATGGGTCAGCAGCATGACGTGGATCGTGTCGGAGAACACCATGCAGGAGGCGGTCTGGTCGGAGAACTGCGCGTTCTTGGTCGCGCCGACCGCCTGATAGAAGGCCGTCGCGCGCGCGAGATCGCTGACCGGCAGGTTGACGAAAATCATTTTGGACATGTGGGCTCCTTTTGGGTGTGCTCGCCCCCAAGGACGGATGGCCGGACGCGCTGCCGACAAGAGGCATAAAAAATATTTCGTCCGTCATGACCGACGGTGTCCAGTCACCCATGCTTGATTTTTCCTAGCGAAACCAAGGGCGTGGATGGCCGGGACAGGCCCGGGCATGACGAATCACTGCAAGTCCGCCAGCCCTGTGGCGCTAGCGCGTCAGGTCGCGATCGGGCTCGGCATGGTGAGGAAGGCGCGGGTGACGTGCCAGAACAGCTGCCGGTTGATGGCGAGCACGACCGAATGCGCCGTACCCGGCAGGATGATGAACTGGCGATCGCCGTTGGGCAGCTTGTTGTAGAATTCCTCGAGGTCGGCGACGGTTGCGATCCCGTCATACTCGCCACGGACCAAAAGCACCGGCGCCAGAACCTTCTCAGGCAGCACCACCGGCAAATTTGCGGTCATGTCGAGATAGGTGCCGGTCGGGATCTGGTCGCCGAACTGCAGCTCGACATCGGCAAGCGCCTCGACGGCGGCGATATCGCTGGTACCCGGCTTGTCGCGGGTGGCGATCGAGCGGATCATGTCGCGGTCGCGCTTGCGCATGTTATGGCTGCGGTAATAGTCGAGCTGCTCGGCACGCTTCTTCAGGGTCGGCGAACCCTCGCCCTTGTAGGTGAAGGCGGCGAACACCAGGCGGTCGATGCGCTCGGGCGCCACCATGGCGTAGGCGCCGGCCCGCAGCGCGCCGGAGGATTCGCCGACGAAATGGAATTTCTGCCGGCCACTCTCGCGGGCGACGATTTCGACCGCGGCCTTCAGGTCCTCGACGCCGCTCGCGATGTCGGAATTGCCAGAGGTGCGGCCGGACTTGCCGTAGTTCTCATGATCCATGGTCCAGCAATCGAAGCCGTAGCGGGCGAATTCGTTCATGAGCGAATATTCGCCCTTGCCTGGCACCGCGAGGTCGAACGCCCGCGAGGTCACGGACGAGCCGTGCACGAAGAACACCACCGGCCTTGGCGGCTCACCGGGCTTCGGCGCGCCGAGCCGCTTGCGATAGATCCACAACGGCACGTCGCCCTTCTTCGCCCAGTATTCCGCGCTCCAGATTTCGCCGCCCTCGGTCGCGGCTTGCGCCGGCAACGCCTCCACAAGCGCGCCGGCAACAAGACCAAGGCCGGCTCCCTTGATGACCGCGCGCCGCGCCAGCGTGTTCTCGAAATGAGTCATGGCGTTTCCCCAAAAGGTGTCCGCTTTTTTCGCATGATGAAAGTTTTGCAATCGTCCCGAACTTGTGTGCGGTGCAGTTGCCTAAAACACCATCACGCGATGAACGATGGAAGAAGCTGACACCTTGCCAGACGCGGTCTAGTCTCCGCAACGCCAGACCGGATAAATCCGGCGTGAAGCAGGGAGCGAGTTGATGAGCAACAATCTGACTCCGGAAGAACTTGCCGCGTTGATGCCGTCGGAACTGTGCCAGTACCAGACGCCGATCCCGACCCAGATCGTCGCCAGCGACGAATTCTATCCCGATCCGCAGAACGAAAGGCAGCGCGAGGTGGAAGCGCGGCTGCTCGCGATGGCCGACGAGCTTGGCGCCAAGCAGGGCCTCAATCGCCGCGGCTTCTTCCAGACCGCAGCCGGAATGGCCGCCTCCTTCGTGGCGATGAACGAGGTCTACGGTCCGCTGTTCGACGTCACGAAAGCGGAAGCCGCGACGCCGGCCATGGCGCAGGAGCGCGCCAACGCGCTGAAAGACCAGTTCATCATGGACATGCACACGCACTTCCTGCGCGACGACACCCGCATCACCACCTTCGTCGACATGCGCAACGCGGTCGGCAAGGCCGGCTGGAACAAGCAGCTCGCCGAGCACGAGCAGACCATCGATGATCTCAAGTTCAACAACTACAAGAAGGAGATGTTTCTCGATTCCGACACCAAGATCTCGCTGATCTCGTCGGCGCCCTCCGACATCGAGCAGGACTGGTTCCTGACCAACGAGCAGATGGCCGACGCGCGCAAGAAGATCAACGACGAGGCGGGATCGCGGCGCGTGTTCTGCCACATGATCTTCACGCCGGGCCAGCCCGGCTGGCTCGACAAGCTCGACGCCGGTCTCGCCTTGAAGCCGGAATCCTGCAAGGGCTACACGATCGGCGACAACACCCACAAGGACATCAGCCGCTATCCCTGGCGATTGGACGACGAGAAGGTCGCCTACAAGGGCTATGAGAAGATGGTGAAGGCGGGCATCAAGAATGTCTGCGTGCACAAAGGGCTGTTCCCGCCGGGAATCGAGAAGCAGTATCCGAACCTGCGCGGCTTTGCCGACGTCGCCGATGTCGGGCAGGCCGCCAAGGACTGGCCGCAGCTCAACTTCGTGATCTATCACTCCGCCTATCGCCACGTCGGCGGCGACCCGAAGGTGGCGCTGGCCGAATTCAACCGCACCGGCCGCATCGCCTGGACCAGCGACCTCGCCGACATCCCGGCGCAGTATGGCGTGAACAACGTCTATGGCGACGTCGGGCAATTGTTCGCGACAACACTCGTCGCCGAACCGAATGTCTGCGCGGCCCTGATGGGCACGCTGATCAAGGGGCTCGGCGTCGACCACGTCTGCTGGGGCACCGACGCGCTGTGGACCGGCGCGCCGCAATGGCAGATCGAGGGCCTGCGCCGGCTCGAGATTCCCGAGGAGATGCAGAAGAAGTTCGGTTACGCGCCGCTCGGCCCTGCCGACGGGCCGGTGAAGACCGCCATCTTCGGCAGCAACAATGCGAGGCTCTACGACATCCAGCCCAAGCGCGCGATGCAGGAATTCAAGGGCGACCGCTTCGCGCTGATGAAGGCGGAGTACGAGAAGCTTGGGCCGGAGCCATCCAACATGCGCTACGGCTACGTCGTGCCGAACGGCAAGATCGACCACGCGGTGTTCGCGTAATTCGGTGTCATTCCGGGACGCGCGCTTTGCGCGCGGCCCCGGAATCTCCAATGAGTGGGCGAGATCCGGGTTCGACGTTCCCGCGTCGGGCGAGCGACAAGCGCTACGCGCTTGCGTGGGGAATGACTTCGTGGCTACGCCACTCCGTCACTTCTTCTCCGCGGGATCGCGGTGCACGGGATCGACCCACAGCACCGTCTCCGGCTTCTCCACCGGCTCGATGTCGAGGTTGATGGCGACGGCCTCGCCGTCCGAGCGCACCAGCACGCATTCCAGGACTTCATCCGGGCTCGCATTGATCTCCTGGTGCGGCACGTAAGGCGGCACGAAGATGAAATCGCCGGGGCCGGCCTCGGCGGTGAACTGCAGGCGCTCGCCCCAGCGCATCCGCGCCTTGCCCTTCACGACATAGATGATGCTTTCGAGATGGCCGTGATGATGCGCGCCGGTCTTGGCGTCGGGCTTGATGGTGACGGTGCCCGCCCACAGTTTCTGCGCGCCGACGCGGGCGAAGTTGATCGCGGCCTTGCGGTCCATGCCCGGCGTCGAGGGCACGTTGGGATCGAGCTGGTGGCCGGGAATGACGCGCACGCCGTCGTGCTTCCAGCGGTCGTGATCGTGAGTATGATCATGCGAGTGGGTGTGGTCGTGGGAACCTGACATCGTGCTGTCCTGATGAAACCGGATCGCGGGGAACAGTAGCGAAACCGCCGCGCGCAAACCAGCATGTTTGGAGGAACTTCTTCATGCCTCCCCGGTTGTCCCGGCAACCGCGAATAAGGAGCATGTAATGGGTAGCACGACCGACAAGATCAAGGGCACCGCCAACGAAGCAATCGGCAAGGCCAAGCAGGGCGTGGGCGAAGCCACCGGGTCCGAGCGCCTGCAGGGCGAAGGCGCCATGCAGGAAGTGAAAGGCAAGGGCCAGAAGGCGATGGGCGACGCCAAGGAAGCCACCAAGGAAGCGATCGACCGCGCTGCCGGAGCGGCCAAGAAGGCAGCCGACTAAGACAGTGCTCGATCTGCGTTAACGAGAGGACCGGCCGAAAGGCCGGTCCTCTTCATTTTGATTGCGGTGGTAGATCGGTGGTCGCGACGCCAAGAAACGCTACTTCACCGCCAGGAGCTCGACATCGAACATCAGCGTGGCGTTGGGCGGAATCACGCCGCCCGCGCCGCGCGCGCCATAGCCGAGCGCGGGCGGAATGATCAGCGTGCGCTTGCCGCCGACCTTCATGCTGGTGACGCCCTCGTCCCAGCCGGCGATCACCTTGCGCTGACCGATCGGGAATTCGAACGGCTCGTTGCGATCGACCGACGAGTCGAATTTCTTGCCCTTCTGGCCGTTCTCGTAGAGCCAGCCGGTATAGTGCATCACGCAGATCTGCCCGGGCTTGGGCGAGGCGCCGGTGCCGACCTTGGTGTCGATGATCTGAAGTCCCGAAGCGGTGGTCACGGGTTTTGCTGCTCCTTGGGCCGATGCGTCGCCGGGTGACAGGATCACGGCGATCATCGCGATCGCCGACAGAAACGAAAGACTTGCACGCAGCATCGGCCACCTTTTCCTGTTGAGACGAAACAGGTGTTTAGCGCAGCGCGCTCGATCAGGAAAGCTGCCGCGAAGGCGGAGCGCTCAGTAACCGAGCGCGCAGCCGTCCTTGCGAGGATCGGATCCGCCGGTCAGCGTGCCCTTGTCCCAGTCGATCCAGATCGCCTGGCCGCCGCCGAGCGGCGAGACCAGGTTCGTGGTCTTGTGACCAAGCTTCTTCAGGCCCTCGACGGTCGCCGCCGGCACGCCGTCCTCGAGCTGGTAGACGCCCTCATAGTGCAGGCCGCGCGGCATATCGATCGCTTCCTGCACGTCGCAGCCATAGTCGAGGATATTGGTCAGGACGTGGGTCTGGCCGACCGGCTGGTACTGCCCGCCCATCACCCCGAACGACAGGATGGCGCGGCCGCCCTTGGTCGCGAGCGCAGGAATGATGGTGTGCAGCGGCCGCTTGCCCGGGCCGATGCAGTTGGGATGACCGGGCTGGATGCGGAAGCCGCCGGCGCGGTTCTGCAACAGGATGCCGGTCTTGTTGGAGACGATCGCCGCGCCGAAGGCGTGCGCGATCGAGTTGATGAACGAGCAGACGTTGCGGTCCTTGTCGACCACGGTGATGTACACCGTCGACGGGTTCATCGGCGGCGCCACATTGGGCAGATTGAGCAGCCGATCCATCCGGATCTGGCTGATGTGCTCGTCGGCGAATTCCTTCGCGAGGATTTTTGCCACCTCGATCTTCATGTGGGCGGGATCGCCGACATGCTCCTCGCGCATCATGTAGGCGATGCGCGCGGCTTCCGCCTCGAGATGGAAACGCTCGATGCTGAGCGGATCGAATTTGGTGAGGTCGTAGCGCGACAGAATGTTGAGCATCACCAGCATGGTGATGCCCGGACCGTTCGGCGGGCACTGCCAGACGTCGCAGCCCTTGTAGATGGTGCCGATCGGCGCGGTGACCTCGGTCGTATGCGCGGCAAAATCCTCAAGCGTGTGCAGGCCGCCGATGCTGCGCAGCGTCTCGACCATGTCTTCCGCGATCGGCCCGCTATAGAATGCGTCGCGGCCGCCCTTGGCGATGGCGCGTAGCGTCTGCGCCAGCTCCGGCTGGCGGATCACGTCGCCGGCCGCCGCAGGCTTGCCATGCGGCAGCAGGTAGCGGTCGGTGTTGACGCCCTTCTTGAGCTTCTCGAACTGGTTCTTCCAGTCGAAGGCGATGCGCGGCGCCACGACATAGCCTTCTTCCGCCGCCCTGATCGCGGGCTGCAGCAGCATGTCGAGCCCGAACTTGCCGTGATCGCGCAGGATGGTGTCCCAGGCGTCGATCGCGCCGGGGATCGAGACCGCGTGCGCAGAAGTCAGCGGCACGGAGTGGATCTTGCGCTCGAGATACCATTCCGCCCTGGCCGCCATCGGGGCCCGGCCCGAGCCGTTATAGGCGGTGATCTTGCCCTCGCCCCGCGGCTGGACCAGCGCGAAGCAGTCGCCGCCGATCCCGGTCGATTGCGGCTCGATCACCGCCAGCAGCGCCGAGGCCGCGATCGCCGCGTCCGCAGCGGTGCCGCCGGCTTTCAGCACCTCGACCCCGGCAAGCGCCGCAAGCGGGTGCGAGGTGGCAATCATGCCGTTCTGGGTGTGGACCGTGGACCGGCCGGCGAGATGGAAGTTCCTCATGCCAATCGCTCTTTTACCAAGTGCTCTCTTACCAAGTGCTCTTCTTGTCGGGCCTTTTGGTGCCCGCACGTCTGCCAAGACGGGCGCTGCTACATGACATATTCATGCCGCAGAGGGCAATGGCTGGTATACCAGCTTTTCCGCACGCCTCCCCCCTGATAAAGAGCGGGCCATGCCCTGCAAGGTCGCCGCTTTCTATCAGTTCGCCGTGCTTGACGATTTTCGCGCGCTGCGCGAGCCCCTGCGCACGGTCGGCGCCCGGCTCGGGCTGAAGGGCAGCGTGCTGCTCGCCGCCGAAGGCATCAACGGCACGGTCGCAGGCGAGCCTGACGCGATCGACGCCTGGGTCGCGGAGTTGCGCCATGGTGCCCTCTTCGCGGGCCGGCTCGACAATCTCGAGCTGAAGTTTTCGCAAAGCGCCGGGATGCCTTTCCAGCGGTTCAAGGTGCGGCTGAAGAAGGAGATCGTGACGCTCGGCGATGCGGCAGCCGATCCGGCCCGACGGGTCGGCACCTATGTCGCGCCGGCCAAGTGGAATGCACTGATCGCATCGCCCGACACGCTGGTCATCGACACCCGCAACGCCTTCGAGGTGGCGATGGGCACCTTCGAGGGCGCGGTCGATCCGGGGCTGAAGAGTTTTGGCGAATTCAAGGATTTTGCCGCGCGCCATCTCGACCCCGCAAGGCATCGCCGGATCGCGATGTTCTGCACCGGCGGCATCCGCTGCGAGAAGGCGAGTGCGCATCTGCTCGCGCGCGGCTTTGCCGAGGTCTATCACCTCAAGGGTGGCATCCTGAAATATCTGGAGGAGATGCCGGAGCAGCAAAGCAGCTTCCGCGGCGAATGCTTCGTGTTCGACGAGCGCGTCGCGCTCGGCCACGGCCTGCGCGAGCGCGACAAGGGACAGAAAGCGCATGAGTGAGGTGAAGCATTTGAGCGAGCGGATCGACGCACTGGAAAGCCGCCTGATGTATCAGGACGACACCATCGAGACGCTGAACCAGACGATCACCGAGCAATGGCAGCAGATCGACGCGCTCAAGCGCCAGATCGCCGCCGTGAGCGAGCGCTTGAGCGAAGCCGAGGCGAATGCGCGGCCACCCAGCGAGCGGCCGCCGCACTATTAGGCCGCACGCTTTGCGCCTGCAACCGAGGCGGCTACCGGCTCATCACGAGCCAGACGAAGACGGCGACCGCCACCGCCACGATCAAGCACCACACGACCGGCGTGACATGCTTCGAGCCGCCGCTGGCGCGGGGAATCGTTCGCAGCATGATTGAACTCCGGGTCAGCATGCGTCATGCGCTTATCGGAACACCGCCTTCACCTTTTCCCAGAGCGTCTCGTGGTGAGGATCATTGCCCTCCTCGGCCACGGCCGGGGGGCGATCGTGCCGGCTCGACGCAGGCTGCGCTGCGCTGACCGGATCGGACGCCGGAAAGGTATCGATCAGCCCGGCCTCGAGTCGGGCGTGCATTTCAGCGTCGGTGAGAGCGGCCTCGTGGGGGTCGTCAGCATGCTTGTCGTGGGGCGACGGGTTGAATTTCTCTGCCATGATGATCCTCCATTGAGCCTAACGCCGCGGAACCGGGCTCGGTTCCCCCTTCGCTCGGCCTCGGTGACGGTGTATCAGGGCGCATCGTCTCGAGTTCCAGGATCTGCGCGTGACCCAGACATCCACGACAAAACCCTTCCTCGACGTGCTCGCTGGCCACAGGCAAGCGCCGCCGCCGATCTGGATGATGCGGCAGGCCGGCCGCTATCTGCCGGAGTACCGCGAGGTGCGCGCCAGGGCCGGCGGCTTTCTCGACCTCTGCTTTTCGCCGGAGCTTGCCGCCGAGGTAACGCTGCAACCGATCCGTCGTTTCAATTTCGACGCCGCGATCATCTTCTCCGACATCCTGGTGATCCCCTACGCGCTTGGACGCGCGGTGCGTTTCGAGGCTGGCGAAGGCCCGCGGCTCGATCCCTTGGATACGCCGGACAAAGTGGCCACGCTCGCCGCACGCGCCGATTTTGCGAAGCTCGAGCCAGTGTTCGAGGCGCTGTCCCGCGTCCGCCATGTGCTCGATCCCGGGACCGCGCTGATCGGCTTCTGCGGGGCGCCATGGACGGTCGCGACCTACATGGTCGCCGGACAGGGTACACCGGACCAGGCGCCGGCACGGATCATGGCGTATCGGCATCCTGAGTCGTTCCAAGCAATCATCGATGCGCTGGTCGACAATTCCATTGAATACCTGGTGCGCCAGTTGAAGGCGGGCGCGGACGTCTTGCAGATCTTCGACACCTGGGCCGGCGTGCTGACCCCACGCGAATTCGCGCGCTGGTCGGTCGAGCCGACCCGGCGCATCGTGGCCGGGGTGCGGAAGCAGGTCGCGGGCGCGAAGATCATCGGCTTTCCCCGCGGCGCCGGCGCGCTGCTGCCCGGCTATGTCGAGGCGACCGGCGTCGATGCCGTCAGCATCGACTGGTCGGCCGAGCCGTCGCTGATCCGCGAGCGCGTGCAGAGCAAGGTCGCCGTACAAGGCAATCTCGATCCGCTGGCGCTGATTGCGGGCGGCGCCGCGCTCGAGCGCGCCGTCGACGACGTGCTGGCTGACTACGGACACGGCCGGCTGATCTTCAATCTCGGTCACGGCATCCTGCCGGAAACCCCGATCGCCCATGTTGAGCGGATGATCGCGCGTGTCAGAAGCTTCAAAGGTGATTAGACGGGCCGCGTGCGCTCGATGATCTCGGCTGCGCCCCTGGCGAGCAGCTCCATCCCGACCGCGCGGCCGAGCTCGCGTGGCCGGCTCGCCGGGCCCGTTCGCGACGCCTCGATGAAGCGTTGGCCTGCCTCATCCAGCACCGAAGCTGTCAGCGACATCTCGCCGCCCTCGATGCGGGCAAATCCCGCGACCGGCGAATTGCAGTGGCCGTTGAGCACCCACAGCACCTCGCGCTCGGCGTCGCCGCAGGCGTGCGCGTCGGGATCGTCGATCAGCGACAAGGTCTTGCGCGCCTGCCAATCCTTCGCAGCGCATTCGACCGCGACGATACCCTGGCCGACCGCGGGCAGCATTTCAGACGCGGGGAATTCATAGGCGATGCGGCTGGCCAAGCCGACGCGCTCCAGCCCCGAGCGCGCCATGATCAGCGCGTCCGCAGGCCCCACGGCGCCGCCGCCGGGGAGCCGCTGCAGCTCGCCATGATCGAGCTTGCGCACGCGCGTGTCGGCGGCGCCGCGATAGTGAATGACCTCGACCTCCGGAAACAGCCGACGCGCATAGGCCGCGCGCCGCACCGCGTTGGTGCCGACCTTGAACCCCCTGCCCTTGGCGCGCCTGAACTCGTCGAGCGACAGCCCGGGCCGCAGCACCAAGACGTCACCGGGCGGATCTCGCGACAGCGTCGCGCCGATCACGAGGCCCGGCGTGTCCTCGTTGCCTGGCATGTCCTTCAACGAATGCATCGCCGCCTCGAGCCTGCCGGCGAGCACCGCTTCGCGGATCTGCGCCACGAACGCGCCGCCCTTGCCGCCATGCGCCAAGAGCTTGCCGGTCTGGTCGATATCGCCGGTGGTTTCGAACTTGACGATCTCGACGTCGATGCCGGGCACGGCCGCAACCAGCCGCCGCGCGATTTCGCCGGTCTGCGCCAATGCCATCGCGCTCTTGCGCGTGCCGATCCGCAAGCGCTCCGCCACTATTCGCCACTCCAGATCATCGCGCATCCTGCAAAATCATGTCGGAGGCCTTTTCGGCGATCATGATCGTGGGCGCGTTGGTGTTGCCCGACATCAGGTCCGGCATGATCGAGGCGTCCACCACGCGCAGGCCATCGATCCCGCGGACTCTAAGCCGCTGGTCGACGACGGCAAGCGCATCGTTGCCCATCCGGCAGGTCGAAGTCGGATGATAGACGGTGCTGCCGGTCTTGCGACAGAACTCCAGCAGGTCCTCGTCGCTGACGACCTTGGCGCCCGGATAGACCTCGTCCACGCAATAGGCCTTGAGCGCCGGCGCCGCCAGGACCCTGCGCAGGATCCTGATGCCGTCGATGAAGGCGCGGCGGTCGGTTTCCGTCGCGAGATAGTTGATGCGGATTTCCGGCGGCACCGTCGGATCGGCGCTCCTGATCTTCAGCGAGCCGCGGCTTTCGGGGCGAAGCTGACAGACCGAGGCGGTGAAAGCGGAGAACGGGTGCAGCTTCTCGCCCATCTTGTCGGTCGAGAACGGCAGGAAATGGATCTGGATGTCTGGCGTGGCAAGCCGCGGATCGGTCTTGAAGAACGCGCCCGACGTTCCCGCCGCAATCGTCAGCGGTCCCTTGCGCAGCGCCGCGTACCGCAGGCCCGCCATGACGCGGCGCACGGGATGGCTGACGACGTCGTTGAGCGTGACGCGCTGCGCGCAACGCGTCACCAGGCGCACCTGCATATGATCCTGCAGATCATTGCCGACGCCGGGCGCATCGAGCACGACCGCGATCCCGTGCTGTTTCAGCAACTCCGCCGGGCCGACGCCGGAGAGCTGCAGCAGTTGCGGCGAATTATAGGCGCCGCTCGACACCAGAACTTCGCGGCGGGCGCGTGCAGTACGCAGCCGACCGCCCTGCCGGTACTCGACCGCCTTGGCGCGGCGGCCCTCGAACACGATCCGTTGCGCGAGCGCGTCGGTTTCGACATGCAGATTGCCGCGCCGCCGCGCCGGCCGCAGATAGGCGAACGCAGTGGAGGCACGGCGACCGCGCCGCGTCGTGGTCTGGAAGAAGCCGGCGCCCTCCTGGGTCGCGCCGTTGAAGTCGGGATTGGTTGGAATTCCGGCCTCGGCCGCGGCGAGCACAAAGGCTTCCGACAGCGGGTCATGATGACGCCAATCGGACACCGGCAGCGGCCCGCCCGCGCCGTGATAGGCGTCACCGCCGCGCTGCTGGTCCTCAGCCTTCTTGAAATAAGGCAGCACGTCCTGATAGCCCCAGCCGGCATTGCCGCGCTGGCGCCAGCGATCATAGTCCTCGTGCTGACCGCGCACGTAAAGCAGGCCGTTGATCGAGCTCGATCCGCCAAGCACCTTACCGCGCGGCTGGAACACCTGCCGGCCGTGCAGTTGGGGCTCCGGCTCGGTCTGGTACATCCAGTTGACACTCTTCTCCTTGAACAGCCTGCCATAGCCGAGCGGCACATGGATCCAGATGTTGCTGTCCTTTGGTCCCGCCTCAAGCAGCAGCACCGAATGCCTGCCGTCGGCGGTCAGGCGGTTGGCAAGCACGCAGCCGGCCGATCCCGCGCCGATGATGACGTAGTCGTATTCGGAGGTGCCGGCGCTGCTCTCGCTCAATTGGTTTCCCCGCAATTCCCGCCAACAGGTAACGGGGGGTTCCGGCAGGGTCAATTGCAAAAGGCGACCACCGCGGGCTGCGCCTGGCTAGCGCCAAAAGCGGAGGTTGCAACAAAGCTGCCGGCTGAAACCGAGCCGCAGCTTCAGCAATCGAAAGCGCTCTCGGAGGCGGCCGGAACGCGCCGGCCTTCCTTGAGCCTTTGCCGCAGCCAGTCGAACGCAAATTCCTTCGCAAGCGTGGGGTTGTCCACCTGGCCGGGGGCGGAGGCGGTCTCCTCGTCGGTGAAGATCTTCAGATCGTGATGCAGGCCCGACCTCTCGTTCGAAGCCCTGATTTCCTCCGCATCCGTCACCGATACGAAATCGCTGTGGCCGATCAGGGTGAGCCACGCCACCTCAGCAAGCGGCTTCGGATCGGCATGGCTCGGCGCGACCAGCCGACTGTCAAGCTTTGTCGCATTCGGGGACAGGCGCCGCGCGGCAAAGGCCTTTTCCTTGGCCTCCCAGATTCCGCCGTCGCACACCGCGGCGGCAAAGCGGTCGTCGCGCTTGGCCGCTTGGGTGGCGCAAGCAGCACCGAGCCCGTCGCCATAGATCGCGATACGGTCCGGATCGACGTCGGCGTGCGTCAGGAGATAATCCAGCCAGCGGCTGAGCGGAAAGTGAGCCTCGGCCCGTCGGCTTCCGCGATGGCGCCCCGTTACGGGATCGAAACCAGGATGGTCGACGAGCAGCAGCGACAGCTCGTTCGCCGCACCATGACGGCGCATGGTGTACAGCAGGTCTTCCTTGAAGGAATGCATGCCGCCGACGCAGATCACCGCGCCCGGCCGGCGCATGCGCGGCGCCGGCAGAAAATAGCCTTCGAGCAGCCCGCCTTCGGCGTCATCGATGCGCACGACACTCGCGCGCAAAGCCGCGTGCTCGAGGTAGAGCCGCGAACAGGCACGCATCAGATCGATGGTTGGTTTTCGCCGCTCGTCGTCTTCGGTCAAAAACGTCTCGGCGGTCCGGTAGTAGTTCGAGGCGCGCAGCCAGTTGCCGGTCGCCATGGCGAAGCCGCGCGATGCGGCCGCCGCGTCGCCGCGCTGCCTGGTCCGTGCCGCGAGCGCCGTCCACGCATCGTGCCAGCTCGTGCGGTCCGCCTGGTCGATCTGCCGCGCCGCCCAGAAGCATTCCGAAACGGTGCTCGCGCCTTCCGTCGCGGTGGCAAGCACGCGCATCAATTCGAGCGAGAAGTCCTCGTTGTCGGGCCATCGTGGCCACCCCTCGAAGCTGCAGGCGGGTTCCTGCGGATGCAGCAGCCTTCGTTGCATTTTCTTCTTCTTTTACCCCTGCGCTGTCATGATCTGCTCGGACACGGCAGCAGACAACGCCGGCTCGCCTCGTCGGAGCCGGTTACTGCGATGCGGGACGTGAAGGTGGTACGGCGACACCAGGCAGCGCACAGGCCCTTCCGCCCGTCCACTCTAGATACCCGTGAACCTCACGCATGACGATGCGGCAAAATGTGCGCGCGCCGTGCGATTCGCTACAGGTCGGCGTTGAGCTTGAGCGCCGCCTTCTCGAGCCTGATCTCCAGCAGCGACAGCTTGCCGAGAATATCGCGCGCCGCCGCCTCGCTGAACTCGGAGAAGACGAACTTGCTGAACAGTTCCTGCTTCGCAGCAAGGCTCGCAGCGTGCTTGCGCGCTTTTTCCGACAGCGACATCAGCACCACTCTCGCGTCCTCGTTCGACGACAGGCGACGAAGCAGGCCCATCTTTTCCAGCATTTTCGACTGTGTCGTCACAAAGGACGGGTCAACGCGGAGAATCGCCGACACGTCCTTGACCGGCACGCCGTGTCCCCGGTCGAGATCGGATACCGCCGTCAGAATCATCCATTGCGGGCCGGTGACACCGAGATTTTTGGCCCAGAACTCCCGAATCTGGTCGAGATGCACGTTGATCGACGTGATTTCCCAGAGAAATCTCCGGAATACGTCCTGATTGATCTCACCGCCCCTGTGGGCAGAACCGTCAATCGCACGAACGGTCAGCGTTGAGGTTACGTTCCGCTTGGCCATATCGACCTCGCTTTTATACGCAATTTCAATAATTAGATCAATTAATTGGGTCAATACAAGTCCTGAAAATCCCATGTTGCGCAAAAATCACACGGGCCCACAATCAAGTTATATGAGTAGATAAACTGTTTTACGAAGTGATTTGCGAAATGCATTGTCTTCGTGCGCTGGGAGTCTTCCCGGGGCGCCCATGATGACCCGCGGAAAATTCGGGGGTTCTGGGGGGTAGAGCCTTCCAACACAACTTGGAGACTTAAATGAAGACGATTAAGAGCCTCATCCTTGGCTCAGCGGCGGGTCTGATCGCCGTGGGCGGGGCACAGGCAGCCGATCTTCCCGTGAAGGCCAAAGCGGTCGAATACGTGAGGATTTGTTCGCTGTACGGTGCCGGTTTCTTCTACATTCCGGGTACTGATACCTGCATCAAGCTGGGTGGTTATCTGCGCGCCGACCTGACGATCAACGGCGGCATCTATAACGGCCCGTTCTGGAACGGCGAAGGTGGCATCCGCGACCGTTACGCCAACTTCTACAACGACCGTTCGCGCTTGGCGCTGACGATCGACACCCGCACCGCGACCGAGTACGGCGTGGTCCGCACCTTCGGTCAGGCTGACTTCCAGTTCTCGACCTTCGGCTCGGGCAGCAGCATCGGCGTGCAGGGCAGCGTCAATCCGGCCGCCTGGCAGGGCCAGGTGAACAACGACACCGCTGGTAACGGCTACACCGCGGTGGAAATGGTGTTCATCCAGTTCGCCGGCTTCACCTTCGGTAAGTCCGCTTCGGCGTTCTCGACGCCGTGGCATGGCTATCCGGGCAACAACTCGTCGTTCCTGATCGGCGGCTTCGACACGGTCACCGGCATCAACAACATCCAGTACTCCTGGCAGTTCGGCAACGGCGTGTCGGCGACCTTGGGTATCGACGACTCCAGTGCCAACGGCTTCAACCGCACCCAGATCATCAATGCGGTCGGTGGCCCGGCTGGTGGTTCGATCGGCTTCGGTGGCGCCTCAAGCGCGAACATCACCGGCGTCGGCAGTGCCTACGGCGGCACGACTGCTCCTGACATCGTCGGCAACGTCCGCGTCGACCAGGCCTGGGGTCTGTTCCAGATTTCGGGCGCCCTGCATGACAATCGCGCAGGCTACTTCGGCACGGCCAACACTGTTGGTGCGGCTGTCGGCGGCTTCACGCAGGCTGGCAACGTGAACACCGGGCATCCCGACGACAAGTGGGGCGGTGCGGTGTCGGCTGCGTTGCAGATCAAGAACATCCCGACCGGTGCCGGCGACGACATCAAGATGGATGCGACCTGGTCGCTCGGCGCGTCGAAATACGTGCTGGCCACCAGCTCGCCGACGCCTTCGGCCTTCGACATCTATAGCGGCACCAAGCTTGCTATGGGCGTCGTGACCGACTCGATCTACTCGGGTGCCAGCGCGACCAACGCGCAGACGCAGCAGCAGCTGACCCGCGGCTGGGGCTTCCGTGGTGCGTTCAACCACAACTGGGATCCCTACTGGTCGAGCAGCCTGTTCGGCGGCATCGCCGGCCTGAGCTACAACTCGACGGCCAAGACCCTGTATTGCAACGCCTACTCCACGACGGCTGGCATTGCGATCGGCGGTACGGGCAACGTGACCAACGGTGGCGGCACTGCTGCCAACATGGCGGCGGGCTCGTCCTGCGATCCGGGCTTCACCGTCTCGATGATCGGTCTCACCACCCGCTGGACCCCGGTCAAGAACCTGACGTTCAGCGCCGAAGTGCTGTACGCCTACCTCAAGACCAACATGTCGGGTGGCGCGACTGCGCAGAGCCCGTCGACGGCCCTGCCGCTGGCGACCACCAACTACACCTACGGCAGCAACGGCACGACCTCGCTGAACCTGCGCGTTCAGCGCAACTTCTGATCCTGATCATCCGATCACGATCTGAGAGAACCCCGGCGGAAACGCCGGGGTTTTTCTTTGCCGGCAGCGCCCCGACCCAGCGCTCATGTCGCGACACACCGCCGCGGATTTTTTATTTAGTTGAGTAGCTCAGGTAATTGAAAAAGATATTTAGGTCGCGTATAAAGCTCTCGTAGCTGACCGGGTTTTCTTGGCCAGCCGCTGGCAAAGGAGCAGCTAAACCTCTTTTGCTAGACCTCCAAAAGCCTCCGGCAATGCCCTGCCGGAGGCTTTCAGTTTTTCGGGAGGCTTGATGCGATAGTCCCGCGGTCAGACGCGGCGCGAAGGATGGGTGTTCGGCGCGGGCGCCAGCTCGATCTCGGCTTGTTCCGGCAGCTGATCGGCATGCACAGGAAGCGGCTTTCCGATCCAGATGGGATCGACGAGATGATCGCGGCGTGGACTGCTCGTGTTGGGGTGGATCAGGATGCTGAGCCCTTCGTGGTTCAGCATCAGCCAGGGCACGAGCTCGGCAAAGACCTCTTTGGCAAAGGCGACCTGGTACATCGCCTGGTCGTGCGGCCCGACCTTCACCTCATGCCAGCGACCGAGGGTGACCGGGAATCGCTCGCCGATCCAGCTGCGCAACCGCTCGGCCTGTGGCCGGGTTGACTGAGGATCGTAATAGACGTGGGCATGGAAACTGGTGATTTCGGCGAGCGGTCGCGGCTCCGCTTGCTGCACATCGGTCATGGCTTTGCGCTCCTTCACCGGTCGATCGCGCACCATGAATTCATAGGCCCAAATCGAGCGGATGGGTAGCGGCCGACTCGGCGACCTCCAGCGCTGAACAACGGCCTTGAACGACGGCCGGCCGGACGCCATTGTTGCTCCGCCAGATTTTCCGGGAGGGCGTCATGGCGCGACGGCTGATCGACATTTCCGTTCCCCTGCAGAACGATGTGCCCGCCGATCCCCCCGGCAACCACCCGACCATCCAGTATATCGATCACCAGCAGGGCCTGCCGCGCATGCTGCAGTTCTTCGACGGACTGAAGGCCGAAGACCTGCCCGACGGCCAGGGCTGGGCGGTCGAACAGGTCAATCTCTCGACCCACAACGGCACGCATCTCGACGCACCCTGGCATTTTCACCCCACCATGAACCGCGGCGAGCGATCCTGGACCATCGACGAGGTGCCGCTGGAATGGTGCTTCCAGCCGGCGGTCAAGCTCGACTTCCGTCACCTGCCCGACGGCTATGTGGCGACCGCAGACGATGTCGAAGCGGAACTCAAGCGCATCGGGCATTCGCTCGCCCCGCTCGAGATTGTCGTAGTCAATACCTCGGCCGGCGCCAAATTCGGCCGGCCCGACTATGTCAATTCCGGCTGCGGCATGGGCTATGAAGCTACCATGTACCTGCTCGAACGCGGGGTCCGCCTGACCGGCACAGACGGCTGGAGCTGGGACGCGCCGTTCGTCTTTACCGCGAAGAAATATGCGGAAACCAGGGACGCAAGCCTGATCTGGGAAGGCCACAAGGCGGGACGCCATATCGGCTATTGCCATCTGGAGAAGCTTCACAACCTCGAGCAATTGCCGTCCACCGGCTTTATGGTCGCCTGCTTCCCGGTGAAGATCGAGCGCGCATCTGCCGGCTGGACCCGCGCGGTCGCGATCCTCGACAGGTGAGCAAGCCGGATCGGGCAATGCGGCCCGCGGCATCGAGCGGCGTCGGGCGATGGCAAAGGCAGTGAAAAGCGCGGGCGTGCTTGCCTTCCGCAAGCAAGGCGCAACACTCGAGGTTCTGCTGGTCCATCCCGGCGGCCCATTCTGGCGCAACAAGGACATCGGGGCCTGGAGCATTCCCAAGGGTGAATTCAACGACACCGAGGACGCCGAGACGGCGGCGCGGCGCGAATTTTGCGAGGAGACTGGCGTCGCGCTCGCTGGGCCGCTGATCCCGCTCGGCGAGATCCGCCAGCGCGCCGGCAAGACCGTGATCGCCTTCGCCACCGAAATCGACGTCGACGCCGGGCAAATCGAGAGCAACACGTTCGAGATCGAGTGGCCGCCGCGCAGCGGACGACACCAGACGTTCCCCGAGATCGACCGCGCGGAATGGTTCCAGCCTGACGCTGCGCGCCAGAAGATCAACGCCGCGCAGGTGCCGTTCCTCGAACGGTTGCAGGCATTTGTTCGGGAATCCTGACGGCTGACGTAAAGTATGCACTGCGTTGTACGGAGGCTTGGGCCTGACGCAGCTATTGCGCCGCAGTGACCCGCCAGACCGTGTTGCCGACATCGTCGGCGATCAGGAGCGCGCCGGTCTTGTCGATGGCGACGCCGACCGGGCGACCGCGCGCCTGATTATCGTCGTTGAGGAAGCCGGTCACGACGTCCTGCGCGGTCCCGTTCGGCTTAAGCGCTCACGCGATACTTCAATGCACCGAACCGCGCATCGCCTGGCTGATCCAGGCACCGCGCATTTCAGACATCGGCGCCTTGGTGAAATTGGCCCAGATCGCACTACCGAGCAGAAGGATCACTGCCGTGACGATGGCGAGCCGCCCGACATATGCCATGGGATGTCCTCCGCTGCCGTAGCGTCACAATTCAGTGACCGGCCGATTGTTCCACGCATCGGTCGCAAAAATTGCTGCGGAGAAAGGGCGATCGCCCTCAAAAGCTTTGCGGCGTGTTGATCCAGACGATCTGCGC
Source organism: Bradyrhizobium sp. NP1 (assembly GCF_030378205.1). NCBI lineage: Bacteria > Pseudomonadati > Pseudomonadota > Alphaproteobacteria > Hyphomicrobiales > Nitrobacteraceae > Bradyrhizobium > Bradyrhizobium sp. NP1. Next base: position 2,032,419 of record NZ_CP127385.1, on the reverse strand, counting down.
CTCGGTCTTTCCGGGGTTGCGGTAGCCATGCTTGAGGTGCGACTGGAAAAAGAAGGTGTCTCCCTTGTTGACCGTGACCTTCTTGCCCTGGACGTTGAGCTCGATCCGGCCCTCGAGCACGAAACCCATCTCCTCGCCCTGGTGCTGAATGAGGCCGCGCGACGAACCGCCGGGGGCGACCCGATGAATGTTCGCTTCCAGAAGCACGGCCGTCGACATTGGAACCAGCGACTCCAGCGTGATGCCGGTTCCGGCGCGCATATGTCCGGTCTTCAGGATCGGTCGGTTATTGGCCCGCACCACGGTGAGCGTGCTTGGATCGGCATCGTTGCCGGCCACGAACAGCTTGCCGATGCTGACGCCGAGGACGCTGACGATCCGGTGCAGCATGGCAAGCGACGGGCGCAGCTTGTCGTTCTCGACCTTGGACAGGAAGCTCTCGGAGCAGCCGACCTCGTCTGAGAGCTGACGCAGGCTACGGCGCTGGTTCAGCCGTGCGTGCTTCAGGTACGCCCCGATCAGCAGGTTGTCGCCGGGTTTGGCCTTTTCCCGGCGCCGCGGTTGGGACTTTCTCGGCGGCATGCATTCTCCCAGGGGTTACAAATGGCGCCGGAAACAATGTCCCGGCGAGTAGCAATTTATAGCCTCGCCCTGCCGCGACCGTAAATCCACCGCCGCGCCTGGCGCAAAATCAATCCCGCGGGCCGGGCCCCGCCTCACAGGAATCCAAGATCGCCGTGCCCCTCCATGCCGCGAACGAAACGGACGATCAGGTCGACAGCGGCGGCGGCATCGTTGAGGTCGATCATCTCGTGCGGCGAATAGGAATAGCGTCGCGGCACGCCGATGCTGATCGCCGGGATGCCATCGCGGCTCATGTGGACGAGACCGGCTTCGGTGCTGCCGCGGCCGATTGTGGTCGCAAACTGATAGGGGACCTCGCGGCCAGCCGCCTCCAGCACGAAGCGCTTCATCGCGGGGTGAGCGATGTTGCCACGGACGTTGATGTCACCGCTGGAAGTAGCGAGCAGCACCACGGCACCTTTGCCCATCGTGCACGGGACGTCCTTCGTCGAGCTCAGATCGGGCGTATCGCCGGCCGGCACGCCGTCGATGGCGATCGCATAATCGGGCTTGATCCGATAGGCCGCCATCGCAGCACCACGATGGCCGACCTGCTCGAGCACGGTCGCGACTGCATGGACGCTGCCGTGCGGCATCTCGCCCTTCAGTTCGGAGAGCACCTGGATCAGGATCGCAAGGCCCGCCCGATCGTCCATGCCCTTGCCGCAAACGCGGTCGCCGCCGGAGAACTCGGCGAGTTCGCCGACGAAGCTGACGGGATCGCCGATCGCAATCCCCATGGCAGCGACCTGCTCGGCGCTGCAAGCGCCAACATCGATGTAGAGCTCCTTCAGCGGCGTGACGCGCGAAAGCTGGTCGGCCGAACCGAGATGGCCCGAAACCGAGCCGATCAGGCCGAAATGGCCTTTGACGTCAACCTTGCGGCAGCTCAACAGGGCATCGCCCGCCCCGCCGATCCGGTCGAAGCGCAGGTATCCGTTCGGCTCGATGCCCTTCACGATGAAGCCGATCTCATCCATATGCGCGCTGACCATCAGTCGCGGCGCTGTCGTCGCGCGGCCGCGCTTGGTGGCCGTGATGTTGCCATAGCGATCGGTCTCGACGTCATCGACATATTCGCCGAACCGCGTTTGCGTGTAGCGCACAACGCTCTGCTCGAACCCCGATATGCCATGCAGCCGGGAGAGATCGTTCAGCGTCCGCTTCAACCCGGCCTTGATTCGCTCGCGCGCGTTCGCGTCGTTCACCATGTCCTCCCCGTTCTGTCGCGTCTTGTTTGAATCCTTGCTTGTGACTTTATCCCGCCGGATCGCGCGCGAGTGGCGCGGTCGAGCAATGAATACCGCCGCCGCCGCGATACACCTTGTCGAACGGCACGGGGATCACCGAGATGCCGGCGCGATCGAGCCGCTCCAGCGTGCGCGGCGAGGTCTCGCTCATGATGACGCGGCCGGGCGCGACCGCAAGGCAGTTGATGGTGAAGGCATGGTCGTCAGGATCGAGCTCGATGATCCGAAACTTCATCGCGTTGAGCCGCTCGATCAGCGTATAGGGCGTGGTCAGCGGATTGAGCAGCACAGTGTCGACGTCGATCATCGTCATGACACCGTCGATATGCTGGCGATAGCCGGTCAGCGGCACCTGGATCAGCTCGACGCCGGTGACCCGCAACACCTCCTCGACCTGCCGCGCGCCTTCGGCGTTCACCCGGGTGCTCAGGCTCAGCACCGCGGTCCTCGCATTGAGCCAGGCGAAACTGCCGCCTTCGACGATGCCGGTGCCATGAATGGTACGCAGGATCGGCACGCCAAGCCTCGCAAGCGCGCGCGTAACGGCGAGCTCCTCGCCACGGCGATAGCGGGTGCCGAGCCGGCAGACGATCGCGCCGCCGCCGACGCCGATCACGGCATCGCGCGTCGAAATCGACTTGTGCTGCCGCCGCGGCACATTCTCGAGATAAACGACGTTCACGCCCTCCTTGCGCAGCGCTGCGGCGAGCCCGTCGTGCTGCGCCTGCATCGCCACGAGGTCCGGCGGCTCCTTACCCCGCCAGTACCAGCCCGCGGCTGGATCGCCATGCGCGCCGATCTCGGGAAGATAGGCAGCGCCACTGACCAGATTCACTTCCTCGCCCGGGCGGTGCATCAGCACGGCACGCAGCCGTCCCACGTCATTGGTGCAACCCCATTGCCCGTGCCAGACCAGTTCCTGCATTTCCGCGCTTTCAAAGGCAGGTTCGGGTAGCGACGGAAAAGTCTTCATCAGCTGGTTGTAGCTGTGATCGTCGGCGGACATGATCGGCATGTTCTCGATTCCCGAAAAACGGAAGTGCTGTTGTTTTCGCTGCCGCGAACAATCGTCGCAGCATTGTCTCGCTGCAATCGGCGCGGGCAACTATCGCTTGACGGTCATCGTTTCGCTGCTTTATCCTTTAGTCAAGGTCCTTGACAATAAGGCCGGAGCGTTGAGTGCGATCGCTGATCGGCGCAACGACAATAATCGCAGGGTGGAATGCACAGGTGGGCGCGCAAGTGAGCGTAAGAGAGTCTCTGCTCGCGGCAATTGAGCAGGATCGCGACGAGATCATCGAGTTCTTTCGCGGCTTCGTTCGCGTCAGGAGCCCGAACCCGCCGGGCGATACGCGCGATGCGGCCGCCTATGTCGGCAAATTCCTTTCCGCGCAAGGCATCGAATTCCGCACCGTCGCGCCGAAGGAAGAGTTTCCCAATCTGGTCGCCTCCTTCGATGCGCCGCAGTCGGGACGCCACCTCGTGCTCAACGGCCATATCGACGTGTTTCCGGTCGATCCGGTCGGCTGGACCAGGGATCCCTGGGGCGGCGAACTTGTCGACGGCAAGATCTACGGACGCGGCGCCTGCGACATGAAGGCGGGCACGTCGGCTTCGATCTTCACCTATCGCTATTTGCATCGCATCCGCGACAAGCTGAAGGGCCGGCTGACGCTGACCTGCGTGTCCGACGAGGAGACCTTCGGTCCGTGGGGCGCGCGCTATCTCGTCGACAATTGCCCGGAAGTGCTCGGTGACTGCCTGCTCAACGGCGAGCCGAGCGGCACCAACACCATCCGCTTCGGCGAGAAGGGGCCGTTCTGGGTCGCCTTCAATATCGCAAGCCCCGGCGCACACGGCGCCTACACGCACCTGTCCGACAGCGCGACCAAGATCGCCGGAAAATTGATCGCCGACCTCGAGGCGCTGACCGAGATTCCCGCCACCCCGCCGCACAACATCGCGCAGGCGGTGACGCTGGCAGCGCCCGCCGTCGACGTGGCAATGGGCAAGGGCGCCGCCGACATCGTGCCGAAGGTGACGCTCAACATCGGCATGGTCACCGGCGGGCTGAAGGTCAACATGATTCCCGGACAATGCCGGGTCGAAGCCGACATCCGCCTGCCGCTCGGCGTCGAGAAGGAAGCGATCATGAAGGAGGTGCGCAAGATCCTGGCGCGCTATCCCGAAGTGACGTTCGAGGAGATCAACTTCACGCCGCCGTCCTATTGCGACCCCTATGGCGAAATGGTCGAGATCCTGCAGAAGAACGTCAAGCAATTGTCCGGCCTCACGCCAACTCCCATCGTCAGCCTCGGCGGCACCGATGCCCGTCTCTGGCGCTATCGCAACATTCCCGCCTATGTCTACGGCCCGCCGCCGACCGGGATGGCGTCCTATGACGAGCACGTGACGGTGGACGATTTCCTGCAGGTGGTGCGGACCCACGTGCTGTCCGCCTACGACTATCTGTCGAGATAGCAACGCAAAGGCACCGAACGACGCGTTCGGCCGTGCTGCCGGGTTGCAGCAAAAGAGGAGGTCCCCATGTCGGAAATGACCGATCTGCCGCCGTCCGATCCAGCCGACGCCCCCTCGGAGACCCGGCGCGGCGTGCTGCGCATGATGAGCGCGCTGGGAATGGGTGCCGTGCTTCCGCCGGCCGTGCTGACCGCGCTCGATGCCAGCGCCAACGCCGCGCGCGCCGCGGTGCAGCCCGGCGCGCCGGTCGAGCCGCTGCAGTTCTGGATCCCGAACTGGCCCGACATGATCGAGATCGCGCGCCAGCTCACCGACGCCTGGAAGAAGCTCGGCATTTCCGTTCAGGTCAAGCAGGGCACGCTCGACACCTGGACGGCGGAGATCATCGGCCAGCATCAGATGCCGCATCTGGCGGCGATGTCATGGGGCGGCGCGCCCGACCGCATCGACCCCGACTATTTCCTCACCGAATTCTATAATTCCTCGCGCCTGCAGAAGGGCGGCATCAATTACGGCGAGTTCAACGATCCGAAGTATGACGCCGTCAATAACAAGCAGCGCGAGGAGATGGACGACAAGAAGCGCCAGGAGCTGGTGTTCGAGGCGCAGGCGGTGGCGGCGGCCGCCAATCCGTCGCTGATCCTGTTCTCGCGCAACTACATCCAGGCCTACAACAACAAGCGCTTCGAAGGCGTGGTGCCGGTGACCGGCAGCGGCATCGCGATGCCCTATATCCCCTGGACCTATCTGAAGATGACGGCGAAGACGGGCCGCAAGCTGGTCAAGTCGACGTCGATCTACGACATCCACACCCTGAACCCGTTCGCGACGCCCGAAGTCTACAACTCGACCCTGCTGCGCTGGATCTATCCGACCTTCGTGATCCGCGACGAGCAGTGGAATCTGACGCCATGGGCGGCCGAATCCTTCAAGGTGGTCGACCCCACCACGGTCGACGTCGTGATCCGCGACGGCATGAAGTTCCATGACGGCAAGCCGGTCACGATCGAGGACGCCAAGTTCACCTTCGACTTCATCGCGCAGTGGAAATTCCCGTCCTTCGCGCGCGTCACCTCGACGGTCGAGAGCACCGAGATCATTCCGCCGCGCACGCTGCGCTTCCATCTCAAGCAGCCCAACGCGCCGTTCCTCGCCAACGTGCTCGGATTCACCTTCATCGCGCCGAAGCATATCTGGGAGAAGGTCGCCTCCAGCGGCAACCTCAAGACGCCGGCCGACTATCCCAACGATGATGCGGTCGGCTCGGGCCCGTTCAAGCTCGGCGAGTGGAAGCGCGGCGAGTATCTCTTCCTCAAGAGCAATCCCGACTGGTGGATGGCGCCGAAGATCGACGGCGTGTACTGGCTCGTGGTGCCCAACCTGGAAAACCAGATGGGCATGATGGAGCGCGGCGAAGCCGACCTGCTCGGCTGGTACATCGACCGCAAGCAAGGCGACATGCTGGCGAAGAATCCAGATCTCACGGTGGTCTCGACGCCGACCCACGGGCTGCATGAAATCCGCATGCACGTGACAATGGCGCCGCTCGACGAGCCCAACCTGCGGCTGGCGCTGCAGCAGGCGACCGACCGGCAGATGCTGCTTGACCTTGTGTTCGGTGGGGCCGGGGTGGTCGCGTACAACACGCCGATCATTCCGATCAACAAGTTCTGGAGCAATCCGAATGTGCCGAACCCGACCTTCAGCATCGAGGCGGCACGCAAGACGCTGGAGAAGGCCGGCTATAGCTGGAATTCGAGCGGCGAGCTGCTCTATCCGAAGGGATAGGCCGTAGAGTTCTTGAGCCTCGAAGCCGCCCGCGGGTCTGCGAACAGCCGATCCGCGGGCAAGGTTTTAGCGACGGGAAACATTCCTTGAAATTGTGGCGCTACATCGGGGGCAGGCTTGCACAGACGGCGGTCACGCTGCTGGCCGTGCTGACGCTCATGTGGGGCATGTTTCGCCTGATCCCCGGCGATCCCACCACCATCTTCCTCGGCAGCGGCGAATTGCCGCCGGACGCGCTGGCGGCGCTGCGCCACTCCTGGGGCCTCGATGCCCCGCTCTACCGGCAGTATCTCGACTACGTCGGCAATCTTCTGACCGGCAATCTCGGCATGTCGTTCTACTACCGCCGGCCGGTGCTCGACGTGCTGCTGCCGATGCTGTGGAACACCGTGCTCCTGATGGGCGTCGCCATGGTGCTGGCGACCGTGATCGGCGTCGTGGTCGGCGCCTATCTCGGCTGGAAACGCGGGCAGCGCATCGAGACGATCGGCAGTCTCCTGGTGCTGATCCCGCGTTCGCTGCCGATCTTCTGGATCGGCATCATGCTCTTGATGGTGTTCTCCTACTGGCTCGGCTGGTTTCCGATCGGCGGCCTGCGCACGCCCGCCTTCATCCCGGAAACGCCGATCCAGAGCCTGCCGGGCTATGATCTGGCGCAGCACATGTTCCTGCCGGTGCTCACGTCCGTGATCTACTTCCTGTCCGATCCGCTGATGATCATGCGCACCAGCATGCTGGAGGTGATCGAGGAGGACTTCATCATGTTCGCCCGAGCGCGTGGCTTGCGCGAACGGACGGTGCGCAAGATGGCCCGGCGCAACGCCATCGGCCCGGTGCTGACCTATCTCGCCATCATGGTCTCCTTCGCCTTCGGCGGCCAGGTGCTGGTCGAGGTGCTGTTCTCCTGGCCCGGCATGGGGAGCCTGATGGTCAATTCGGTGGCGCAGCGCGACTACCCGGTGGCGCAAGCCGCCTTCTTCCTGATGGCCGTCATCACCATCCTGCTCAACCTCCTGATCGACGTGCTCTACGTGTTCATCGATCCCCGGGTGCATTATGACTGACGCGACTATCGCCCTCCCGCGCCGCCGCGGCTGGCAGGCGCCGCTGTTCATCATCCTGTCCTCCCGGATCGGGGCGACGGGCGTATTGATCCTCGTCGTGTTCACGCTTGTCGCGCTCGCCGCCCCGCTGATCGCCCCTTACGATCCGCTGATGATCCACCGGCTTCCCGACAACAGCGTGGCCCAGCTCATGCCGCCATCCTCGCGGTTCTGGCTCGGCACCACCTATTACGGACGGGATGTGCTGAGCCAGCTGATCTACGGCACGCGCGTGGCGATGATCGTCGGCATCGTCTCGGCCTTCTTCATCACCGCGATCGGCACCAATATCGGGCTTGTCGCCGGCTATTTCGGCGGCTGGATCGACACCGTGCTGATGCGGATCACCGACGTGGTGTTCGGAATTCCGTTCCTGCCTTTTTCGGTCGTGCTGGTCGCGCTGCTGCACCCCTCGCTGTCCAACATCATCCTGACGATCTCCTGCCTGTTGTGGCGCACCACGGCGCGAGTGATCCGCGCCCAGGTCCTGAGCCTGCGCGAGCGCCCCTTCATCAAGGCGGCCAAGGTCGCGGGCGCGGGCCACCTGCGCATCATGTATGTGCACATCCTGCCGAACGTGCTGCCGATGTCGCTGCTCTATGTCGCGCTCGGCATCGGCTGGGCGGTGCTGGCGGAGGCGAGCCTCAGCTTCCTCGGCTTTGGCGATCCCAACATGCTGAGCTGGGGCGAGATCCTGTATCAGGCCTATCTCACCGGTTCGTTCCGCTCGTCCTGGTGGGTGGTGGTGCCGCCCGGCGTCTGCATCGCGCTGCTCGTTGCCTCAGCCTTCATGATTGGCCGCGAGGCGGAAACCATCGTCAATCCCCGGCTGCGCAACCCATGAGCCTGCTCGACGTCCGCGACCTCACCGTGACCTACCGCGCCGGCAACATGTCGGTGCAGGCGCTGAGCGAGGTGTCGTTCTCGCTCGGCGCAGGTGAAGCGCTCGGCGTGGTCGGCGAATCCGGATGCGGCAAGAGCACGCTTGCGAAAGCGATCCTGGCGCTGTTGCCGCGCAATGCGCGGGTGACCGGCGGCGCCGTCGTGCTCGACGGCACCGAGCTGTTCAAGGCGAATGCCGAACAGCTTCGGCAATTGCGCTGGACCGAGATGGCCTACGTCACGCAGAGCGCGATGGATTCGCTCAATCCGGTGGCGCGCATTCTCGACCAGTTCGCGGAAACCGGCCGGGCCCATGGCGAGAAGGATGTCACCGCGCGCGCGGAAGCGCTGATGCGCGACGTCGGTCTCGACGCCCGCTGGCTGAAAAGCTTTCCGCACGAATTGAGCGGCGGCATGCGCCAGCGCGTCATCATCGCGCTGTCGCTCCTGTTCGAGCCGCCGCTATTGATCGCAGACGAGCCGACCACCGGCCTCGACGTCATCGTGCAGCGCCAGGTGCTCGATCTGTTGCGGCGCATCCGTATCCAGCACGGCACCGGCGTGATCTTCATCAGCCACGACATCGCCGTGATCGCCGAGCTCTGCAGCAGCGTCGCGGTGATGTATGGCGGCCGCATCGTCGAAAAGGGATCCACCGTCGACGTGCTCGAGGAGCCGCTGCACCCCTACACCATCGGCCTCAAGCAGGCCTTTCCGGACATGCGCGATTCCAGGCGCGCGCTGATCAACATTCCAGGCGCCCCGCCCGCGCTCGATCGGCCCATCGATGCCTGCCTGTTCGCAGCCCGCTGCCCGTTCGCGCAGGATCGATGCCGGAATGAGGCGCCGCCGTTGCGGCCGATCGCCGGTCGCCAGGTCGCATGCCACTTCGCGGAACAGGCCGCCGAGTTTCGCGTCCGCGCCGCCAACCCCGCTACCTGGGCACGACCGGAATGAGCGAGGCGAACGGCATGCCGGTGATCGAATTCGCGCAGGTCTGCAAGACCTACCGCAGCCATCGCGGCATGGGCGAATTGATTCCCGGCGCGAAGGCCTCGAGCCAGGTGCGCGCGCTCGACGACATCTCGTTCCGCCTCGCGCGCGGCCGGGTTTTGGGCCTGGTCGGCGAAAGCGGCAGCGGCAAGTCGACGCTCGCCAATGTGCTGGTCGGACTGGAGGCGCCGACCTCGGGGCGGATGCTGTTCGAAGGCCGCGACCTCGCGGGCTTCTCCCGCACCGACAAGCGCGCCTTCCACGGCCAGGTGCAGATGGTGTTCCAGGACCCCTACGCCTCGCTGAACCCCCGCTTCACCATCCGCCAGACGGTCGAGGAACCGCTGATCATCCACCGTCATCCGCGACACGAACGCACGCAGCGCGTGATCGAGGCGCTGGAGCGCTCCGAGCTGCGACCGGGCGCGGCCTTTCTTGACAAATACCCGCATGAGCTCTCCGGCGGCCAGCGCCAGCGCGTCGCCATTGCGCGCGCTATCGTGCTCGGCCCGTCGGTGCTGGTCGCCGACGAGCCGGTGTCCATGCTCGACGTGTCCGTGCGGGCCGGCATCCTGCGGCTGTTGCGCTCGCTGATCGAGCGGCTCGGCATGGCGCTGGTCTTCATCACCCACGACCTTTCGCTGATCGGCCAGATCTGCGACGACCTGATGATCCTCTACCGCGGCAAGGTCGCGGAGTTCGGCCCCGCGGTTCCGATCCTCGACCATCCGCGACACCCCTACACCCAGCAGCTGATGGCGGCCGTGCCGGTGCCCGATGCGCGGGTCCCGCCTGCCGAGCTGCCGGCGCAGCTGATGAACGCAGCCGGCGTGGTCGGTGACGGTCCGCAGTGCAATTTTGCGCCGCGCTGCATCCACACCGTCGCAACCTGCCGCAGCGCCGTGCCGTTGCCGCGACGGATCGGCGACGTCGAGGTCGCGTGCCACCGGGTGGAAGAACTCGGCAAAGGCGCCGCAATCACGGAGAAATAAAATGTCCGGCTATCCCGAATGGGACGAATTCCGCAACTCGCATTTCGTGCGCCACAAATTCTACCCGCGGCTGGCCGAGGACATGCCGACCTTCCTCGGCGTGCCGCAGGCACATTCACCCGCCGACCTCAAGGGTGTCGATGTCGCGATCATCGGCGCGCCTTTCGCCGCCGGCTGGGGAACCCAATATGCCGGCGTCGACAAGTCGCAATGGCTGGCGGGGCCGAAGCGCGTCCGGCAACAGTCGATCCGCTACGGTACCTATGTACAGGACTTCGACATCGACCTGACCGAGGTCCTCAAGATCGTCGACTATGGCGACGCCGACATCCCGGCCGAGGCGAGCATTGTGGCAACGCCCGCCAACATCCTGGCTGCGCAGGCGGCCGTGGAGAAGAAGGTCGGCGAAGTGCTCGATGCCGGCGCCGTCCCGATCGTGATCGGCCAGAATTCGCCCTGCGGCTCCTATGCCATCGCCAAGGCGATCGCCGAGCGCGCCGCCGGCAAGGTCGGCGTGGTCAGCCTCGACACCCATTGGGACGCCGCCCCGCTCGACCGCGCCTCCATGGACCCTCTGATTGCGGGCGCGGCAAGCTGGAAGCACAAGCTCTATGAGTGGCATTCCAACCTCAGCATCCCCCATCTCGTCGAGATCGGCGAGCGCGGCATGCTCGAGGACAAGAACGTGGTGCGGCGCTTCGTGAGGGAAGGCGCGCATTTCGTGCCGATGTGGAAGGTGCGGTCCGAACTCGGCATCGAGGGCCTCTGCAAGCTGCTCGACCGCGCCTATGACGGCACCAGCGACCTCTACGCGCATTTCGACATGGACGTGCTGGGCGGCGCCGGCCCGACCGGCGGCGACATCCTCGGCGAGCTCGCCGAACCGATCGGCATGAGCGACTACGAGGTCATCCGGATCGCGCACGAGCTTGGGCTGCGTGGCCTGAGCGGGCTGTCGTTCATCTGCATCCCGCCGGGATCGCCGATCATCTACCGGGTGATCGTCTATGTGATCACCTATCTTCTTGCGGGGCTCGCCAAGCGACGCATCAAGGGCGACGGGCTTCGCCAATCGCCGAAGACCGCGTGAGAGAGCCTGGTTGCGCTCGCTCGGAACCTTCATCCTCACGACTGGTTGACCTGCGAGGAAGGGACGTCTCTTCCCGCCCGCAACCAGGAGGTCCCATGGCCAAACGAGCAAAGAAAAGCCGAACGACGGCGCGACGCAATCGAGCGCAGCAGAAGAACCTGAGCGATCTGTTTCACGAGACGCTGAAGGACATCTATTTCGCCGAGAACAAGATCATCAAGACCCTTCCGAAGATGGCCAAGGCCGCGCAGTCCCGCGAGTTGGCAGCCGCGTTCAACAAGCACCTGAAGGAGACCCACGGCCAGGTGAAGCGGCTGGACCGGGTATTCCGCATGCTGGGCAAGCCGGCGCGCGGCAAATCCTGCGAAGCCATCAACGGCATTACCGATGAAGGCGCGGAGATCATGAAGGAGTTCAAGGGCGCGCCCGCGCTGGACGCTGGATTGCTGGCCGCCGCCCAAGCCGTCGAGCACTACGAGATCGCACGCTATGGAACGCTTCGCACCTGGGCCGAGGAGCTTGGCCTGCCAGAGGCAGCAGAACTGCTGCAGGCGACGCTGGACGAGGAGGAAGCGACCGACCAGACCCTGACCAGGCTTGCGACCTCGGTCGTCAACATCGAGGCCGAACAGCGCGAAGCGGCCTGATCCGGTCGCGCTCAACACAACGCCCCCAGCCCTCCCCGGCTGGGGGCGTTTTGCCACGATCGGGGGCATAGCGGCGAGTTGCGCTGCGATCCGCGGCGGTCGGCGCCAGGACCTTGCATCCTTGACCATCGTTGATACCGGTTGCGTTTGCAGCCGTTTCATGTGCTACAACGGGTCACACTGCAAACGATTGCAACTCTGACGTGTCGATGCATGGCCAATGATGAAGCGGACCGCCGGCCGGTGAGGACGGGAAAGCCGAGGGCACCGGCCACCCTGAAAGAGATCGCGCGGCGGGCGGGCGTGCACCCATCGACGGTGTCGCGTGCGCTCGACCCGCAGAAGCGTCACCTTGTCGCCGACGAGGTCGCCGAGCGGGTCGCCGAGCTTGCCAAGGCGATGGACTACCGGCCGAACCGGGTCGCCACCACGCTCAAGACCGGCCGCTCCCGCCTGATCGGCGTGCTGCTGCCCGACATCTCCAATCCCGTGTTCGCGCCGATCCTCGGCGGCATCGCGGAGGCGCTGGCCACCGAAGGCTATGCACCCGTCGTGATCGACGCCGGCAACGACGCCTCGCGGCAGATCGAAATGATCGACAGCCTGCTGGTGCAGCGCGTCGAGGGTCTCATCCTAGCAACCGTGTCGTCGGAAGACGAGGTGCTGGGGCATTGCATCCGTAACGGCATGCCGGCGGTGCTGGTCAACCGCTTCGAGATCCGCAGCCGGGTCTCGTCGGTGGTCTCCAACGACGACAAGGGCATGCAGTTGGCGGTCGATCACCTCGCCGCGCAGGGCCACCGGATCATCGGTCATATCGCCGGGCCCCGGCACACCTCGACCGGCATGCTGCGCCGGGAGGGCTTTGCCAAGGCGATGGCGCGCCATCGGCTGAAGACGCATGTCGAGGAGGCCGAGCGCTATACGCGCGAGTGCGGACTGCCGCCGGCGCAAAAGCTGATCGGCCGGGTCAAGGGGCTGACGGCGATCGTCGCCGCCAACGACCTGCTCGCGCTCGGCGCCATCGATGCCGTGCATCGGCTGGGCCTGCGTTGTCCCGACGACATCTCGATCGTCGGACACAACGACATGCCGCTGGTCGACCTGATCTCGCCGCCGCTGACCACCGTGCGGATCGAGCATCGTGCGATGGGCCGGATGGCGGCGGAATTGATGCTGAAGGAACTGGCCGCGACCGCGCCGGCCAGCGTGCGCATGGTGCTCGAGCCGGCCTTGATTGTTCGCCAGTCGACCAAGGCGCCGGCGGCCGACGCCAGGCCGGCGGCGCAACCCGGCTCCCGGCAAACGGCGCGCTAACTTCTGATTCCTGCGGCGAACGGCAGCGTGTAGCCCGCTTCCGCCGAAAGCCTGTTGACCGAAGAGAGCAGCCGCTCGCCGAGATGATGCCGCTTGGCCTGGTCGAACAGCAGACGCCCGCCGCGCTTGCGGACGATGCCGTCGACGACCACGGTATCGACATTACCCGCATGCGACTGCTCGACCACGGAATAGACCGGGTCGTGGACGGGGAACAAATTGAGGTCGCTGCCCCGCAGCATGATGACGTCGGCTTTCATGCCGGGCCTGAGCGCGCCGATCTCGCGCTCCATCATCAGCGCCTTGGCGCCCGCGGTCGTCACCCAGCGCAGCGCCTCGCGCGAACGCACCATCGGCTTGAACCGCCCGGATTTCAGGTTCTCGATCCGCGCGAACAAGAGCGCCATCTGCATTTCGCGCCAGAGATCGCCCGACACCATCGCCTCGACGTCGATCCCGATCGAGGGCAGCGCGCCAAGGCCCAGCAGATTCATCATCGCCGTCGGGTTCGGATAGTCGTGCAGCTCGTTCATGTTGGTGCAGGTCACCGAACAGCCGGCATCGAGCAGCCGCTTCAGCTCGTCTATCGAAAGATGATTGCAATGCACCAGGTTGTGCTCGGGCCCGAGCAGGCCCATTGCCGCCAGCCGATCATAGCCGTCAGGCACGACCGCATTGGCGTGCGACTTGGTGACGTGGGAGGACACGATCAGGCCGAAATCGCGTGCGAGCCGCACATTGTGCAGCGAGGCCTCCCAGTCGGCCCAGTGCGGACCTGCGATCGCAAGCCCCAGCCGCACGCGGCCCTCTCGCGCAAAGCGGCTCCTGATCAGCGCCTCGACGCGGTCGCGCGGATGCGGACGCGAGGATGGGAATTTTCCCGGTACCGCCCTCTCGCGCAGGCCGTCGCCATGGACGAACAGCGCGCGGATTCCGGAATCGACGAGCGCATCGACCGAGCGCTCGGCCTGTTGCAGGGTACGAATGTTGTGCGAATAGTCGAGCAGCGTGGTGACGCCGCAGTCGAGCTGGTTCAGCGCGCCGAACAGCGTGCCGAGGTAATTGTCCTCCGGCTCGAAGCGCGTTGCGATATCGCCGTAGAAGATGCGGAAGTAGTCGGGGCCCAGCCACTCCGATCCCGCGGCACGAAAGCCGGCCTGGAAGGCGTGCAGGTGCATGTTAATCAGGCCCGGCATCACGATCATGTCGGATGCGTCGATAACCTCGTCGGCCGCGCCGGAAAGCCCCTCGCCGATCGCCTCGATGCGATCACCCGAGATCGCGAGATCGACATTTCGGCGTTCGCCGATCGCCTCGTCCATCGAAATCAGAAAGCCGCACCGGATCAGCGTTCGTTTCATGGCTGCACTGCCCTTCTTTCCGGCTCGAACGGCCGATAGCCGACCTCGCCCATCAGCCGTTCGACGGATGCGACAAGCTCCTGCTTGCGCCGCCGCAACACGTCTTCGCGGAAGGCGAGCCTGCCCCCGCGCTTGCGAACGACGCCGTCGATGATGACGGTATCCACATTATGCTGGTTGGCCTGTTCGACGATCGACAGCACCGGGTCGTGCACCGGGAACAGGTTGAGATCAGCGCCGTCGAGCAGCACGATATCCGCCTTCTTGCCCGGCGACAGCGACCCGATCCTGTGCTCCAGCCCCAGCGCACGGGCGCCGCCGATGGTGGCCCAGCCAAGCGCCTCGCGCGAACGGATCGGGACGGTGCGGAAGGGCGGCTTTCCCTCGCGGGCATTGTCGCGATGACACACCGACAGCGCATGCAGCAGCGCAATCTGCATCTCACGGAACATCTCGCCTGACACCCGCGGCTCGACATCGACACCCAGCGCCGGCACGTGGCCCAGCGCGCGCACGCGATTGACCAGCGGGTCGGCCGCATAGCCACGAAGCTCGGTCTGCACCGACGAGCAGACGCCGACGCCCGCGTCGATCAGGCGTCTGAGTTCATCGTCCGAGAGATAGTTTCCATGGACGATGGTGTGATCCTCGCCGATCAGGCCTTCGTCGAGCAGGCTCCGATAGCCGTCCGGGGCGATCGCGAGCTCCGGCCGCTTGGTCGCATGCGAGGACGAGCGTAAGCCCATCTCACGCGCGAGCTTCAGGTTGGTGCGGTTGGCATCAAGCTCGGACCAGTGCGGGCCGGAGACGGCAAGCGCCATCGTGACCAGCGCGTCGACCTTGGCGAGCCGCCCCTTCCGGAAGGACTCGACCCGCTCGCGCGGATTGATCCGCCGCTCGAACGGCTCCTCGCGCTCACCGTCGGGCGGCAGTTTTCCGGCGCCGAGCGAAAACACCGCACGGATGCCACTTTCCTCCAGCGCATCCAGCGACCGCCCCGCCTGCTCGGTCGAGGTGATGTTGTGGCAGAAATCGTTGAGCGTGGTGACGCCGCCGTCGATCTGGTTCAGCGCGCCGATCAAGTTGCCGAGATAGTTGTCTTCAGGGCCGTAGCGGGTCGCCATGCCGCCGTGCAGATAGTTGAAATAGTCGGGATGCGCCCAGTCGCAACCGATGGCCCGCAACCCGGTCTGCCAGGTGTGAAGGTGCGCATCCACCAGCCCCGGCATCGCGATCATGTCGGGAGCGCGGATGACCGCGTCGTGCGCGGCTTGAAGATCGCGGCCGACCGCGACGATCCGGTCATCCTCGATCAGGATCTCGCCCTGGCGCAGGTCCCCGATCGACGGATCCATCGAGACGATCCAGCCGCATTCGATCAGGCTCCGTGCCATGACCGGTTACGCAACCTTAAGCGTGAAATCGCCTTCGCGCATGATGCGCTCGACGGAGGCGACCAGCTCGGCGCGGCGCTTGTTCAGCACCGCGTCCGGGAAGATGCGCTTGCCGCCCTGCTTCCTGGTCACGCCATCGATCATGACGGTGTCGACATTGCCGGCGTGAGCCTGATCGGTGATCGAGAACAACGGATCGTGCACCGGGAACAGGTTGAGGTCGTTGGCGCGGAGCATGATCAGGTCGGCCTTCTTGCCCGGCGTCAGCGAGCCGATCTGGTCTTCCAGACCGATCGCGCGCGCATTGCCGATCGTCGCCCAGGCCAGCGCCTCGCGCGATTTGACCGGAATGTGCTGCGGCGCCGGATTGCCGGCCGCCGCGTTGTCGCGCAGCGAGGCCCAGCGCGCATGCAGCAGGGCCGCCTGCATCTCGCGGAACATCTCGCCGGTCACAATCGGCTCGACGTCGATACCGATCGAGGGCATGCCGCCGGCCTTGCGCACCCGCAGCGTCACCGGCTCGGCAACATGGCCGTGCAGCTCCGTCAGCACGGTTGCCGTGAACGAAGCACCGGCCTCGACCAGGAGCTTCAGCTCCTCGTCGTCGATATAGTTGCCGTGGACCAGATTGTGGTCGGGGCCCATCAGGCCGGCCTTTGCGAGCCTGGTGTAGCCGCCCGGCGCGATCTGGTCGGCAGGCTTGCGAGTGGCGTGCGAGGTCGACAGCAGGTCAAGCTCGCGCGCCAGCCGAATGTCCTGCTCGGCCACCTCATAGGTGCCCCAGTGCGGGCCGAGGATCGCCATCGCAAGCGTCACGAGCCGGTCGTCGCTGGCAAAACGCCCGTTGCGCAAGGCCTCGATGCGATCGCGCGGATGCGGGACATGGGTGTAGGGCAACTCGCCTGGTTTGGTCGGCGGCTTTGCGGTGCCGTGCGCGAACACCGCGCGAATGCCGGATTCCTCCAGGCCGTCAACCGAGCGCTCGGCATGTTCCAGCGACGTCAGGTTATGACACCAGTCGAGGATCGTGGTGACGCCACCGTCGATCTGGCCGAGCGCGCCGACGAGATTGCCGAGGTAATTGTCTTCCGGCCCGTAGCGGGTGGCGAGGTTGGCGTGGATGTTCTTGTGATAATCCGGCCCGAGCCATTCCGATCCGATCGCGCGCAAGCCGGCCTGCCAGGTGTGGATGTGCGCATCGATCAGCCCTGGCATCACGATCTTGTCGCGCGCATCGATGGTTTCGTCGGCCGCCGCATTGAGGTTGCGGCCGACCGCCGCGATGCGGCTGCCCTCGATCAGCAACTGCGCGCCACGGAAGTCGCCGATCTTCTCGTCCATGGTGACGAGCCAGCCGCATTCGATCAAGATCCGCTTCATCTTCAGCACTCCGCAAGTGGCATGATTGTCATTTCGCGCGCCAGCGATCGACAACGCTGCCGATCCGGTCCTGCGCCTTGGTCAGCACGATTCCCATCGCCGCGAGCAGCAGCAGGATGGCGAACACCTGGCCCGTTTCCAGCACTTGCCCTGCGAGTTGCAGCTTGGCGCCGAGGCCGTAGCGGGCGGTCTGCATCTCGGCCGCAACCACCAGGATGATCGAGATGCCGAGCGCAAGCCGCAAGCCGCCAAAGATGGCGGGCACCGCGGCGGGCAGCACCACCTTGCGCTGGATCTGCATGTTGGTCGCGCCGAGATCGCGCGCGGCGAGAATGAGCCCCTCGTCGCACTGGCGGACGCCGATGATCGTGTTGATCAGGATCGGAAAGATGCAGCCGAGCGCCGACAGCGCGATCTGGAAGATGTTGCCGGTGCCGAGCCAGATCACCAGCAGCGGCAATAGCGCGATCTTCGGCACCGGATAGAGCGCGGCGATGAAGATGTCGGCAATTGCGTAGATCCGCTTCGACATACCCATCAGCAGGCCGAGCACGATCCCGATGAAGGCGGCGGCGATGAAGCCGCCGAAGATGCGATAAAGCGTGACCCCGAGATCGTACAGCAACTGCTTGTGCGCGAAGAGGTCGTAGAGCGACACCACCACGAGCGAGGGCGCCGGCAGAAACACTTCCGGGATGTTGCCGAGGCGTACGCCCACTTCCCACAGCACCAGGAACAGCGCGAGCGCGACCGGGCCGTACCACCAGGTATCGTCGCGCAGCCGCGTCTCCTGCGCCTCCATCGACCGCGAGGTCGCGGCTTCGATCTCCGCGGATCGTTCCACCTGTGTCATCGCCTCGCGTCCTTCAGTTCAGCATCGACTTGCGGACTTCGTCGCGCAACAGGCCGTAGATTTCGGAAAACAGGTCGCTGAACGACTTCTGCTTCTGGACCTCGAAGTTCCGCGGGCGCGGCAGGTCGATGTCGAGCGTCGCCGCCACGCGGCCGGGTCGCGCCGTCATCACCACCACGCGGTCGCCGAGGAAGATCGCCTCCTCGATCGAATGGGTGATGAGGATGATGGTCTTGGCGCTCTGCTCGACCAGCGTCGACAATTGCTCCTGCAGGTAAAGCCTGGTCTGCGCATCGAGCGCGCCGAAGGGCTCGTCGAGGAACAGGATGTCCGGTGACATCACGATGCCGCGCGCCAGCCCGACGCGCTGCTTCATGCCGCCGGAAAGCTGGCCGGGATAATGCTGCTCGAAGCCGGAGAGCTCGACCGCCCGGATCGCGGCCATCGCTTTCGCACGACGCTCCTCGAGCGGCACGCCCGTCAGCTCGAGGCCGAAGGCGACGTTGTCGATCACCGTGCGCCACGGCAGGAGGTTGAACGACTGCCACACCGTTGCCATCCGCGGCGGTCCGCCCGCGGTCGGCTCCCCCTTGCCGTCGCCATAGAGAAATCGCACCTCGCCTTCGCTCGCCTTCACGAGCCCGCGCATGATGAGCAGCAGCGTCGACTTGCCGCAACCGGACGGGCCGACGATCGAGGTCACTTTCCCGGCGGGAAACTGCAGCGAGACGTCGGAGAGCGCGACCGTCGGCGCGCGGCTCTTGCTCAGGAAACGATGGGAAAGGCCTTCGATGGAGATGGCTTCGAATGACATGCCAGGAATTCTCGGACTGCGCTTGATCGGCGAACGGCGGGATCAGTTGAATGGATTCTTTTCGGCGAGCCGCTGCTTGGCTTCCTTGATGGCGCGGTCGTCGAACAGCTCGTCCTCCGGCACCGTCTTGGCCAACAGGTCGGTGCGGTCGTGCCAGAAGCGCTGCTGCGCGACGATCGAGGGCATGTTCGGCGTGCCGTCGATCACCATATAGGTCCAGCGCGGCCGGGTCTCGTCGATCACAGATACCGCAAGGCCGGTGTTGTCGGCGATGATCTTCAGCACTTCGGGATTGCCGGTCTTGGCGGCATCCATGTACTCGGCATTGGCCTGCATGATCGCCATCGAGAAGCGCACTGCCGCTGAATGCTGCTCGCGCAGGAATTTTCGGCTCGCCACCGAGCAGGCGAGCACGAAATCGGGCGCAAGCTCGTCGCTCCAGGTCGCGACCTTGCCGATGCCCTTGCTTTGCGCGGCATAGGCGCCTGGCAGCGGCAAATTGAGGACGTCGAGGCGATTCTGCTGCATCAGGGGCAGGCTGACCTGAGGCGTGAGGCCCCATTGCCACTCGGCGTCATCCACCTTCAGGCCTGCGCGCTCCAGCCCCACGGTGTGAAGGTAATGCGCGACGCTGCCGCGCGAGGAGATGCCGATCTTCGCGCCTTTGGCGAACTTGTAGCCGTCGACGTTGCGAAAACCCTTCTCCCACATCTCGTTCGAAACCAGGATCGCATTCGACCCCCAGCCCGGCGATTCGCGGCCGCGTTCGAAGAACAGACGCAGGTCCGAGCCCTTGGTCATCAGATTGAACAGGCCGGCGCTCAAGGTCGCACCGGTGATGTCGAGCTCCCCCGCAATCAGCGAGGGCATCGACAGCGAGCCATCGACATGGCTCGAAGGCACGATGTCGATCTTGAGCTTCTTGAAGTAACTCTTTTCCTGCGCGATGTAATACGGGCCGGCCGAGATGTAGGGCGCGTAGCCCATCCTGATCCGGACAGGTTCCAGAAAATCGGATTGCGCATACACATAGGGCGCGCCAACCAAACCTGCCGCGGTGAGGGCCGATCCCGCCAGAAACTGGCGCCGTGTCGCCTTGGTCATTCGCTTCCCTTTGACGTTTGTGTCTTTGCAATCGATTGCATCCTAGCTCGAACGCAGCCGCTGTCAATGCGATTGCGCGGACGCGGCGCACATGTCACCCATTCGGCATCACATCACGCCACCGGTGACGCGATCAGGGTCGACGCGCAACGGCGTCCTGTGCGCTGACACGCGTCCGGCGACCGCCCTCCCTGTACCGCACCGGATTTTGCGGATCGGCCCTGAAGATCGCGGCAGCCTCGGCAAACAGCGCCGACAATGCGGGAACCTTCAAATCCTGCGATGTCACGAAACTGAAATTGTTGCGACCGACCCTGATCTCGCCGAGCTTGCCTGCGTAGGATTGAACGATCGGACGGCCGCGCCGGGTGATCGAAAGATAGACGCTGATGTAGTTCTTCTGGAGCGCGACGCCGATCACGGGCCAGTCGGCCCGCTTGCCCGAACCGATCGCATAGCGAAACTTTCCGTAGCCGATCATCTTCATGCGCATGCCGGCCTCGCCCGCAGCGGTCCCTTCATGAAAGTGACGGCGAAGCTGCGGCGCCACCTTGCGGATTAGCGCGTCAAGCTTCTTCAAGTCGCCCTTCCGCTCGCGGTCGACATCGAAATAGGCTTTCAGGCTGTCCGCTTCGACACGAAACATGCGCCGTTCCAGAGATCCGCTGACCGCAGCGGCCCGCAATCCCTGACAAGACGAACGGCGCCGGTCGCGCCCGACGAGCCAGCGGTATTTTTTCTGGCGCCTGTCAGAAGGTCGGCGGCGTGCAGGCGCTCACCACCTCGCAGGGAACCGGGCCGACGCAGCGGAACCGGTGCGGACGGCGGCTTTCGAAATAATAGGCGTCGCCCGGCCCGAGGATCCGCCGCTCGCCGTCGACAGTGACTTCGAGCCGGCCGGCGAGCACGATGCCGCCCTCCTCGCCTTCGTGCACCAGCGGAATCACACCGGTGTCCGCGCCCGGCTGATATTTTTCCTTCAGCAGCTGCAGCGCGCGGCCGAACAGATTGTCGCCGACCTGGCGATAGGAGATCGGGCCCTTGCCAATCTCCAGCAGTTCGCCCGCCTGATAGAAAACCTTCTTCGAAGGCGCCGGCTCAAGACCGAAAAACTCGGCAAGCCCGATCGGAATGCCGTCGAGGATACGCTTCAGCGCACCGACGGAAGGGTTGCTGGAGTTGGATTCGATCAGGGATATCGTTGAATTGGTGACGCCGGCGCGCTTGGCCAATTCGCGTTGCGAGAGGTTGTGCAGCGTACGCACGTAGCGAAGCCGGTTGCCGAGGTCATCAGCCAAGGACGCACTCCCCATTTTCTCCATGCGATCGCCATGCCGTTGCGGTCGTTGCGAATATCGCAACGCGCTCAAAACACTATCATATATTTCAATGGCTTAGGTCACAACAGAAAAGGGCTTGTTGCGACAACGCGTTCGTGGCCCGGTGGGGCAAAGGGAGAGCGCCATGACCATCCAGTTGCGACGAAACACGCCGGTTCTTGAAAATTTCTGGATGCCGTTCACGGCGAATCGCCAGTTCAAAACGGCGCCGCGCCTGTTCGCTGCCGCCGATGGGATGCACTACACGACGACGGACGGACGGCGGGTGATCGACGGCACGGCTGGGCTCTGGTGCGTCAATGCTGGCCACGGGCGGCCGCAAATCGCACGCGCCGTCGAGCGGCAGCTCGCGACACTCGACTATGCGCCGTCGTTCCAGCTTGGGCATCCCATCGCGTTCGACTTCGCCGAGCGGCTGGCGCGGCTCGCGCCTGGCGGCGCAAGCGCGGGGCTCGACCGCGTGTTCTTCACCGGCTCGGGGTCCGAATCGATCGACACTGCGCTCAAGATCGCGATCGCCTATCAGCGCGCGATCGGCCAGGGCACGCGGACCCGGCTGATCGGACGCGAGCGCGGCTATCACGGCGTCGGCTTCGGCGGCATCTCGGTCGGCGGCATCGTCAGCAACCGCCGGGTGTTCCCGCAGCTTCCCGGCACCGACCATCTGCGCCATACCCACGATCCCGCCCGCAACGCCTTCTCCAAGGGCCTGCCTGAACATGGCGCGGAGCTCGCCGACGATCTTGAACGGCTGGTGGCGCTGCATGGTGCGGAAACCATCGCCGCCGTAATCGTCGAGCCGGTCGCAGGCTCAACCGGCGTCCTGCTGCCGCCGAAGGGCTATCTGCAGCGGCTGCGCGAGATCGCAACGCGCCACGGCATCCTGCTGATCTTCGACGAGGTCATCACCGGCTTCGGCCGGCTGGGCACGCCGTTCGCGGCCGACTATTTCGGCGTCGTTCCCGACCTCATCACGACCGCCAAGGGGCTGACCAATGGCGCGATCCCGATGGGCGCGGTGTTCGCCAAGCGCGAAATCCACGATGCGATGATGACCGGACCTGCCGAGGTGATCGAGCTGTTCCACGGCTACACCTATTCGGGTCACCCGGTCGGCTGCGCCGCCGGCATGGCGACGCTCGACATCTACGAGTCCGAGGGCCTCCTGACCCGCGGCGCGAGCCTCAAGGAAACCTGGACCGAGGCGATGCACGGCCTGAAGAGCCTGCCCAACGTCATCGACATCAGGACCATCGGGCTCGTTGCCGGCATCGAGCTTTCGTCGCGGCCGGGGGCGCCGGGAGCGCGCGCCTACGAGGTGTTCGTGGACTGCTTCAACAAGGGTCTCTTGATCCGCGTCACCGGCGACATCATCGCGCTGTCGCCGCCGCTGATCGTGGAAGCGGCGCAGATCGGCGAGATGGTCTCGATCCTGGGTGACGCGCTCAAGCGCGCAGCGTAAGCCAGGGCTGCGCCGCTCAGCTATCGAGGATATGGCGCACTTTCATCGCAAGCTCATCCACGGTGAACGGCTTGGACAACAGGCTCGTGCCGGGGTCCAGAAAGCCGTTATGCGTGATCGCGTTACGCGTGTAGCCGGTGGTGTAGAGCACCTTCAGCCCCGGGACTTGGTCGCGCGCGCGATCGGCGAGCTCGCTGCCGGACATGGCCGGCATGATCACATCAGTGAAGAGTAACGACACCCCGAGCCCGCTTTCCAGAAGCTGCAACGCTTCGGCCGGGTTGGCGGCGCCCACGACGCTGTAGCCGAGATCGCGTAGCGCCTCGACCGAAACGACGCGCACGCGTTCCTCGTCTTCCACGACCAGAATGAGCTCGCTCTTGAGGCCGCGGTAGGGCGCGTCGGGGCCGAGCCTTGCCTGCTCCGCCGTCGGCTCGCCGTAGTGACGGGGCAGATAGATCTTCACGGTGGTGCCGACATCGACTTCCGAATAGATCTTCACATGACCGCCCGACTGGCGCACGAATCCGTACACCTGGCTGAGGCCGAGGCCTGTGCCCCTGCCGACCTCCTTGGTGGTGAAGAAGGGGTCGAAGGCCCTGGCGATCACCTCGCCCCTCATTCCAACCCCGTTATCGGCCACGGCGATCAGCACATACTGGCCGGGCGCCAAGGCATATTCCCTGCTCACGATCTCATCGACATAGGCGTTCGAGGTCTCGACCGTCAGCTTGCCGCCGTCAGGCATGGCGTCGCGCGCATTGACGCAGAGGTTGAGCACCGCGTTTTCCAATTGCCCGGCGTCGGCCTTGACCGGCCACAGCCCGGCGGCAAGCACGGTCTCGACATTGATGTGCTCGCCGATGGTGCGGCTGAGCAGATCGGTCATGCCGGCGATCATCCGGTTCGGATTGAAAGCTTCCGGCGACAGCGCTTGCTGGCGCGAAAAGGCAAGCAGACGCTGGGTCAACGCCGCCGCGCGACGCGCACCGTCGATCGCGCTTTCGACGAACCGGCCGACATCAGTCTCGCCCTTGGCGAGCTTTCGCTGCAGCAGGTTGAGGCCGCCGATGATGACGGCGAGCATATTGTTGAAGTCATGCGCGATGCCGCCGGTGAGTTGCCCCACCGCCTCCATCTTCTGCACCTGGCGTAGCTGCGCCTCGGCCTTGGTGCGCTCATTGACCTCATCCAGGACGCGCTTCTCAAGCGTCGCATTTAACGTTTGCAGAGCAGCCTCCGCGCGCCGCCGTTCGGAAAGCTCGCGCTCTGCAGCCTGGAACAGGCGGGCATTGTCGATTGCGACTGCCGCTTGCGCCGCGATGCCGAGAACGAGCCGCTCCGAGCGCTCGTCGAATCGGCCGGGCTCCGGATGGCCGAAGAACAGGCCCCCCAGCACCTCTCCGGACCGGGAAACGACGGGGGCAGCGAGATAACTGCGCACGGGGAGATGTCCCTTCGGCATGCCGCCATGGGGATGGTTCTTGCCGTAGCGCGGATCGTGCAGAATATCATCGGAACGTATGATTCCCTCGCCGCTGAAGGTCGGCGCGAAAACCGCGGTATTGCGCGGCATCGGAAATCCGGCAAAAGCCTCGCGTGACACGCCCGAGAGCGGGTAGAGCATGTAGCTCTCGCCCTGCTGATTGATGACATTGTAGAAGAACGAACCGAAAGCGGCGCCAGTGAGCTCAGTGGCGGCGTCGGTCACGATCTGGACGGCGCGATCGAGGTCAAGCTCGGCCGCAACTGTCGTCCCGACCTTGTTCAGGAGCTCCAGGACATGGGATTCCTCCTGCAGCAGTTTCGCGCGCTCGGCTCGCGTCGCCGACAGCTCGATATTGGCGGCAACCCGCGCCAGCAATTCGCGCGCGCTGAACGGCTTGACCAGATAGTCGTCGGCACCCATCCGCAAGCCTTCGACCCTGGCCTCCTCGCCCGCGCGCGCGGAAAGGAAAATGATCGGCACCTCGCGCAACTCGCGATCGTTGCGCATGGCGTTGAGCAGACCCAGCCCGTCCAGCCGCGGCATCATGATGTCGCTCAGCACCAGGTCGGGGCGCTGACGCCATGCGGCCTCGAGCGCGGCCTGGCCGTCGCCGACGGCCTCGACATCATACTGGTCGCTGAGCAGGCGGCGCACATAGTCGCGCATGTCGGTGTTGTCGTCGGCCAGCAGCACGCGATGGCGGCGCTCCGGCGCGGACGAGGCGACGAGGCCGAAATCATCGGTGGACGATGCGGCAGGCCGGTCGACCGAAGCATTTCCGTCGAGCCAGCCCAGTGCTTCGTCGAGATAGGCCTGCGCGCGCACATTGGAGTGGGCATGGCCGGGAGCCGCATTCAGCCGTTCCGGCGACAGATGGGTGCTGCCGAATGGAATTCGAATGGTGAAGGCGCTGCCGCGATCGATTTCGCTTTCGACCTGGATGCGGCCGCCATGCAGCTTCACCAGCTCCTGCACCAGAGCAAGACCGATGCCGCTGCCTTCGAACGAACGTCCGCGCGCGCCTTCGACGCGTCTGAACCGCTCGAACACATGAGGCAGCTCCGCCGGCGGGATGCCCGTCCCGGTGTCGCGAACCACGACCTCCGCCTGAGCGTGGTCCGCCGCCCTGACCTCGACCGTGATCGTTCCCACGAACGTGAACTTGAAGGCGTTCGACAAAAGATTGAGGACGATCTTCTCCCACATGTCGCGGTCGACATAGACCGGCTGCGGCAATGGGGCGGGGTCGATCACGAGCCGGAGGCCGGCTTTCTCCATCGCCGAACGGAAATTCGACGCAAGCTCCGCGGTGAAAGCCGCGAGGTCGACCGGCTCATACGCCGCCGTGACGCGACCGGCTTCGATCCGCGCGAAATCGAGCAGCGTGTTCACGAGCTTCAGCAGTCGTGTGCCGTTGCGGTGCGCGATGTCGAGCAGCGTGCGGTATTCACCCGGCAACTGACCGCCGGCCTTGACCAGCACTTCCTCAAGCGGGCTAAGCATCAACGTTAGCGGCGTGCGGAATTCGTGGCTGACATTGGAGAAGAACGCGGTCTTGGCGCGGTCGATTTCCGCAAGCGCCTCGGCGCGGCGTCGTTCCTCCTCGTAGGCATGGCCGTTGCTGATGGCCGCGGCGATCTGGGCCGCAACAAGGTCCAGGAAGCTCGCATAGCGATCGTCGTAGAGACGAAACGGATTAAGACCTGCGATCAGAAATCCAGCCAGCGAGGCATCCCCGCTCGAGGCAATCGGCAGCACGATGGCGTGGCCCGGCGGCCGGCGCCAGCCACCGGCAGGAAACTCCGACCGCGATACGCCGGCGAGGTCGACGATCACGGCCTTGCGGCTCTCCCATATTTCCGAGAGCGGCCACGGCTCGCCACCATCGAGCCGAAGCGTCG
The DNA here is from genome assembly GCF_030378205.1 of Bradyrhizobium sp. NP1. Lineage (NCBI taxonomy): Bacteria > Pseudomonadati > Pseudomonadota > Alphaproteobacteria > Hyphomicrobiales > Nitrobacteraceae > Bradyrhizobium > Bradyrhizobium sp. NP1. Next base: position 2,006,154 of record NZ_CP127385.1, on the reverse strand, counting down.
GCCTCGCCGCCGGATGGCCGGCATCGATGCCAGACAACGCGGCGAGCCTTGCAACCTCCTCCCGCGTATCGGCCAGATAGATCATCGCAAAGGGAAGATCCTTCGGGTCGGTCGCCAGCGCGCCCGCGCTGCGCTCGCAGGCCTCTTGCACGCTTCGCGCCTCGGCCGCGCTGCTGGCGAGCTCTCGCAACAGCAGCAGCTGACGCTCGCTGATGACGCGCTGGGTATCGTCGGTGTTGGCGCAGAAGATTCCGCCGGGCGAGCCGTCGGTATCGGGAATTGGGCTGTAGGAGAACGTGTAATAAGTCTCTTCCGGGAATCCGTTGCGCTCCATGATCAGGAGCTGGGCTTCGGTGTAGGTCCCCTCGTCGCCGCTCATCGCCTTGTCGAGCAGCGGGGCAATGTCATCCCAGATTTCGCGCCACACCACCGATGTGGGCCGCCCGAGCGCCCAGGGATGCTTGCCGCCGATGATCGACTTGTAGGGGTCGTTGTAGAGATAGATCAGCTCGCTTCCCCACCCGATCCAGATCGGCTGCTGCGAGGTGAGCATGATGCGGACCGCGGTCTTCAGGCTCTGCGGCCAATGCTGCGGGAGCCCGATCGGCGTGCTCGCCCAGTCGAAACTTGCGATCAGCCTGGCCAGCTCGCTGTGCCCGACAAAAAGGCGCTCCGTCGTCTCGATGGCAGGACCTGGGACCCGAAATTGAGGCTCGAACACAGTGTTTTCTACCCACAGCGATGCTGGATGCGAAAACGCGCAATCCCGGGCTAGGTTCCATCAGGCCTTCGCCCCCGGGCCACGAATGGGCCGGCAGGTGGGACGGGCAAGGCGGATTGACGGCGCACGACGCAACCAAAATCGACCGGGCCTTCACACCCATCAGTTGTGAAGCTTGCTATGCTGTCCTTTCCATACGGCGGGGCAACGCTTGACGGGCGTCCGAAATCCCGCCCCGGCAAAAAATCAGCGGGGAATCGATGGACACTCTGCAGAACCGCCAAGTCTGGCTCGCGTCGCGACCGAACGGCATTCCGGCCACCACTGACTTCGCCGTCCGCAAAGCCGACATTCCGAAGCTTGGCGAGGGGGAGATCCTGGTCCGCAACCGGTTTCTGTCGGCCGATCCCGCGATGCGCGGCTGGATCGTGGACAAGAGCACCTATTGGCCGCGCATCGAGATCGGCGACACCATGCGCTCATTCGCCGTTGGCGAGATCGTCGAATCCAGGAATCCCGACTATGCCGCGGGCGAGCGGGTGATGGGCCTGTTCGGCTGGCAGGATTTTGCGGCCGCCGGCGCAGCACAGATCACGCGCAAGGTGACGGAGGACGACCTGCCGTTGTCGCTTGCGCTCGGCGTGCTCGGCGTCAACGGCCTCACCGCCTATTTCGGCCTGCTCGATGTCGGGCGTCCCAAATCGGGCGAGACGGTGGTGGTCTCGACCGCCGCCGGCGGGGTCGGATCGGCAGTCGGCCAGATTGCCAGGATCAGGGGATGCCGCACTGTCGGCGTCGCCGGCGGGCCGGACAAGGTGCGTCAGTGCCTGGAGCAATTCGGCTACGACGCTGCGATCGACTACAAGGCGCCATCCGACCTTGACGATGCGCTGCGGCGCGCCTGCCCCGGCGGCATCGACGTCTTCTTCGACAACACCTCGGGCGCGATCCATGACGCGGTGCTGCGGCAGATCAATGTCGGCGCCCGCATCGCGATCTGCGGCACGGCATCTTACGCAAGCTGGGAGCCGTGGAATCAGGGTCCACGGCCGGAGCGGCACCTTCTGGTCACGCGCGCGATCATGCAGGGTTTTCTGGTCACCGACTTCGCACCGCGCTTTCGCGAGGCGATCGACGACCTCGCCGGCTGGGTGCGGGAGGGACGGCTGAAATACCGCGAACACATTCTCGACGGCATCGAGCAGGCGCCCGGCTCGATCGAAAAGCTCTATGCCGGCGGGAATGACGGCAAGCTGCTCATCCGCCTCTAGCGGGCGAGCGCTTGCGGCAGCGTGCGCAGACAAGGCGGTCAGCGGTTGAGATAGTCGAAGGCCGCGAGCGTCAGCACCTCGCTGAGACCCATGAGTTCGTCGGCTTCGACATGCTCGTCCGGCGCACCCATGTTGTTCGGCGTCAGCCCGCACACGACGGTCGGGATGCCCGCCGCCCGATACAGCCGCGAGTCGGAGGCGCCGATGCGCATGTTGACGACGGGCCGCTCGCCCGTCACCTCGCGGACGCCGTTCGCGATCGCCTGCACGATCGGCTCCTCGGGCGAGGTCCAGCTCGGCTCATAGGCCCTGACCCACTCGATCGCTGTGCCCGGAACGCTGGCGACATGCTCTTCGATGATGCGCTTGATATCCGACACGCTGGTGCCCATCGGCAAGCGGATGTCGGCCGTCGCCTCCGCATGGTCGGAGACGAGATTGGGCAACTGTCCGCCCGAGATCGTGCCGAAGGTCACGGTCATCGACCGCAGCACCCGGCTTTCGCCTTCGCCGGACAGTGGTTCGGAAACGGCCTTCGCCTCGGCAATGGCTTTCTCTACCGCCGCTGGCAGCTCCACCGCGTGGTGGCGCAGGGTCGAAAGCCCTGCGATCAGGACGAGCAGCTTGTCGATCGCACTGTCGCCACGATGCACATGGGCCGCATGGCTGGAGCGCCCCTTTGCCGTCAGCCGCAACCATATCAGACCCTTCTCGCCGACGCGCAGCACGCGCGGCGAGCCGACGTCGGCGCAGATCACGGCATCGCCCTTCGCCTCCGCCACGTGATCAATGAGGTATTGCGTGCCGAGCAGGCCCATTGTTTCCTCGTCGCCCGCGAAGGTGGCAACAACTTCGCCCGACCAGATACTGCGGCAGAGCGCGAGGTTGCGGAGCGCCACGAGGCTTGCGGCAATACCGCCTTTCATGTCGGAAATGCCAAGACCATAAATCCTGCCATCCCTCTCGCAGCCGTTCGGCGAGACCGTCCACTGCGCCGCGCCTGCGAGCGGAAAGGTGTCGAGATGGCCGTTCAGGATCAGCCGCCGCCCGGGACGCTGACCCTTGACGACCGCGACGACGTTGTGAATGCCTTCGGCCGACACGTGCAGCTTCGCCTCGGCGCCGGGAATTTGCTCGACGAACTTCAGGATTTCCGCCGCGACCGCCCTGGTATCTCCGGGCGGATTGGGACTTGGAATCGATACCAGCCTGAGTGCGAGATCGAGCGTGAGTCCGCGGCTTTCGCGAGCGAAGCCGGCCAGCGCCTTGCGGTCCGAAATTCCTGACGGTTCTGTAGACATGATCGATCCGTCAGCGTGCCGCGTTCAGAAGCAGCAGCGCTTCATAGGCGACATGGGCGGCAAGATGCGCCGCCATGCCGTTGACGTCGTGGGGTGGACTGACGGTGTTGACGTCGACGGCGACGATGTCGAGACCTTCGAGCCCGCGCAGCAGTTGCAGCCCTTCGCGCGCGGTGAAGCCGCCCCAGGTCGGGGTGCAGACACCGGGCGCGACCGACGGATCGAAGGAGTCCATGTCCCATGACAGATAGACCGACCTTCCCTTCATGTTGCGATGAAGTTCGGCCAGCACATCGGCTTCGCCGCGCGCGATATAGTCCCGCATCGTGATGATGTTGTAGCCAAGCGCGCGGGTGTGGTCGAACACGCCGGGCCGGAAGGTCGAGCCGCGGATCCCGACATGGTAGGATGCCTGCGGCGAGACGCGCTGCTCGAGCGCAGCGTGGCTGAACTGGCTTGCCGCATCGAACGGGTGCTGCTTGTCGACCGGATGGCAGTCGGTGTGGCTGTCGATATGGAGCACGCAGAGCTGCGGCCAGCGCCGCGCGGCGGCGCGGACCAGCGGCACCGAGATCGAGCCGTCGCCGCCGAAAGCAACCGGCGTCGCGCCGGCCTCGATGATCTGCCACGTGGCCTCCTCGATCCGCTCGAAAGCTTCCTCGATGCGGCTCGGCGTCAGCACCACGTCCCCACAGTCGACCAGCCCCAGCGTTTCCCTGATGTCGAAATCGGCGACTTCGGATTCGAACGCGCGCACCAGGCGCGACTGCTCACGGATCGAGCCCGGTCCCTGGCGCGATCCGATCCGGAACGCGTGTGTTCCGCAATCGAACGGCACGCCGAGGATGGCAACCTTGGCGCCTTTCGCCGAGGTCGCCCATGGCGCGCCCATGAATCCATGGCTGATTTCCGTCGTCACAGCTCTTTTTCCTTTCCCGGTATTGCCTTGAGGCTGTCTCGCGCTAGCGGCTTGCCAGTCGCCGCTCCCAGAGGCGGATCGCCATCGCGAGCGGCCAGCAGATGAAGAAGTAGACGACCGCGATGAAGGTGAAGATTTCCAGCGGCCGGAAGGTTGACGATGCGAGCTCCATGCCCTTGCGCGTGATCTCGGACACCGAAATCACGGCGCCGAGCGAGGAAAACTTGATGAGCTGCACGAAATTGGAGGCGAGCGGCGGCAGCGTCAGGCGGATCGCCTGCGGCAGCACGATGCGCCGCATCGCCTGCAGCGGACTGAGGCCCAGGACCTGCGCCGCCTCGCGATGACCCTTCGGCACCGCCTGGATGCCGGCGCGATAAACCTCGGAGATGAACGCCGCCATGTAGAGTGACAAGCCAATGAGCACCGCGGTGAATGCGGTGATCTGGACATGGAAGACGATCGGCAGCACGTAATAGACCCACAGCAATTGCACCAGGATCGGCGTGTTGCGGATCACCTCGCCGATCGCCAGCCCCGGCCAGCGCAGGAACCAGAAGCGCGACATATCCATCACGGCGAGCAGCAGCCCGCCGATCATCGCGCAAACCAGCGCAGTCGCCGAAATCAGCAGCGTCAGCTGCAATCCGGCCAGCAGAAAATCGATGTTGGCCGGAATGACATCCCATCGGAACTGATAGGCGAACACGCGCGGTTCTCCCCGGATTCGGATGCGTCAAGGAGCGACGATCGGGCCCAGCCTGTTCTTGTCGGCGTACTTTTTCAGCCGTCCGTCGAGCTTGATGGTGTCGACGAACAGGTTGATGAAGTTCAGCCAGGTCTGGTCGCCCTGCGGCACGACATAGGAATAGGGTGTCGGCGACAGCTTCTCCTCGGGCTCAAGGGTAAGAGCCCAATCGAACTCGTCGCTGAGTTTGACCGCGGTCGGATAGTCCGCGATGATCGCGTCCACCCGCCCGGCGAGCAGCTCGCCTTCACGGGTGTTGGGCGGCGAGATCGCGATCAGCTCGGCATTCTTCAGATAGGCGCGCATGAACGGCTCGACATAGCTGCCGAGCAGCACGGCGACCTTGTTGCCCTTGTTGTCGATGTCGGCCCACTTCTTGAGTTTGCCGTCCTTGCGTCCGACCGCGTAGATGCTGGAAACGAGGTAGGGCCTGGTGAAATCGACGGCCTGCGCCCGCTTGAGCGTAGCGCCCACGCCGAACATCCCGATTTCGCACTTGTTGGCCTGGAGATCCGCGATGAAGGTACCGAAGCTCGATTCCACGATTTCGAGCTGGGCGTCCAGCTCCTTGGCGAGCTCCTTCGACAGATCCGCGTCGATGCCCTCGATCTGGCCGGTCTTGGGGTTGCGATAGGAGATCGCATAATAGAGCGGATACTGGCACACCCGCAGCTTCCTCGACTTGGTGACCTGATAAAGCCGGGATTCCGCTTGCTGGGCGGCGGCCTCCTTCGGTTGTGCAAATGCCATGACGGCCAGCGCCAGCAGACCCACGGTCGAGATCTTCATCATCCTCTCCTCCCCTCGCTTCAAAAATTCTGCAGGAAGCGCTGCGCGCGCTGCGATTTTGGCGCTGCGAAGAACGCCTTGGGATCGCCGGTCTCGACGATCTCGCCGCGATCCATGAAAACCAGGCGCGAGCCGACGCTGCGCGCGAACCCCATCTCGTGGGTGACCACCATCATGGTCATGCCCTCCGCCGCGAGCTGCTGCATGACGGTGAGCACTTCGTGCCGCAGCTCGGGATCAAGCGCCGAGGTCGGCTCGTCGAACAGCATCACTTTCGGATTCATGGCGAGCGCCCGCGCAATCGCGACCCGCTGCTGCTGGCCTCCCGAGAGCCGCGTCGGATAGGCATCCCGCTTGTCGGCGAGGCCCACCTTGGCGAGCAGACGCTCGGCCTCGCTGATCGCATTGGCGCGCGATGTCCCTTTCACCAGGATCGGCGCCTCGATCACGTTTTCCAGCACGGTCATGTGCGGCCAGAGGTTGAAATGCTGGAACACCATGCCGATCGACGGCCGCGCCGCCCGCGCGGCGCGCTTGATCTCACCGGTCGGCGTCGGCGCGGCAATCACCTTGCCGGCCATCGCGATCTGCCCGCCGCTCGGCTGCTCCAGCAGCGCAAGGCACCGCAACAGCGTGGTCTTGCCCGACCCTGACGGCCCGATCACGCAGACGACTTCGCCGCCGCCGATCGCCAGCGAAACGTCGTTGAGGACCTGCAGGCTCCCGAAGGATTTCCGGACCCCATCGGCGGACATGATCGGGACGTCAGCCATGTCCGTTCGCCTCACTTATAAGCAAAATCTATTCATGATTCTTTTATTTGAACCATTATGCTAAATCTAGGCCTGCATTTGCGGAAACTTCAATAGCTATTTTTAATATATGATTGCATACGGAACAAAAATCTTGAAAGCTGCACGAACTTCCGGCAATTGCCTGAAAAGCCTGCAGCATCTGGCGCCGAGCGCATCATGGAAATCCGCCTGCTTGAAATGTTTCGCACCGTACTCGACACCGGTTCGGTGACCCACGCGGCGGCATCGCTCGGGGTGACGCAGCCGGCAGTCAGCGCGCAGCTCGCGCGGCTGGAGCAGGAACTTGGCTTTGCCCTGTTCGAACGTGCGGGAAAACGGCTGCGTCCGACCCCGGAGGCACTGGCCTTTCGCGGCACGGTCGATCGCATGCTGGCGCGGATCGATTTCCTCGAGCGATCGGTGGAGGATATCAAGCTCGGCCGCGACGGATCGCTCGTGGTGGCAAGCCATCCGATGGCGAGCACCGCGCTGCTGCCGGCGGTGATCGCGCGATTCGCGCGGGAGCGCCCGGCAGTGCGCCTCCAGGTCCTGACCCGCAATTCCGATCAGGTGCGCATGATGTTTCCTTCGGCCATGCACGACATCGGCATCGCCGAGGTCCCGATCGACCCGACGGGATTGAACGTGCGGCGCTACGGCATGGAATGCGTCGCCATCATGCCGAAAGGCCATCCGCTGGCGGCGCGGAAGGTCGTGACGCCACGCGCCATGTCGAACCTGCCCTACGTCGGCGTGTCGCGCGAGTGGTACGCGCATCACGTGGTATCGAGCGTGTTTTCCGACGCCGGCGCGCGGCTCAACCTGGTCGCATCGGCCGATCAGTTCGTCACGATCTGTGCGCTGGTGGCAAGCGGCGTCGGCGTTTCGGTCGTGGACCCCGCCAGCGCCGAACAGTTCCGCTGCCTCGGCATCGAGGTTCGCCGCTTCGAGCCGGCGGTACCTTACGAAATTGCGGCGTTCGCCTCGGCGGAGCGCGAACTCTCGGTCGTCGGGAAGGCGTTTCTTGCCGCATTCGACGCCGAGGTGAGCCGCTTCGTGCGAAAACCGTAAGCGCAATCTGGTGCAACGACCCGCACGCGCCTTGCTCGCGCAGTCGGACCAAAAAAGGAAGGGCCGGCTGCAAGCAGCCGGCCCAACCTGTCTCTTTCGCCTCAGTTAGTGGAAGTCGCGGCCGTCGTCCCGGTCATGATCGTGGTCGCGATCATGATCGCGATCACGATCGCGGTCGAAATCGAACATGTCGAACAGATCGCCGATCGCCGGCATGTTGACGGGGACATAGGGGTTGTCATCGTCGATGCGCGGGTTGGGCAGATTGTCGCGGCTGCGCTGGCTCAGCTTGCCGAGATGCCAGTTGCGCTCGACGAATTTCACGAACGAGGAGTGCTCGCCATAGACGTGGCTGACATGACCGCCGCGCGAGAACGGCGAAACCGCGATCATGGGAATGCGCGGACCGGTGCCGAAGAAGTCGACCGGCTGAATGAAGCCCGAATCGTAGTAGCCGCCGCCTTCGTCGACGGTGACGAAGATCGCCGTGCTTTCCCACTGCTCGCGGTTGCTCCTGGCGAGTTCGACGATGTTCTTGGCGAACGCCTCGAACAGGTTGAACTTCGACGAGGCCGGATGACCGTCAAGCGCACCGTCCGGCTTCACATAGGATACCGCCGGCAGCGTGCCGTTCTTCAAGTCATTGAACAGGTCGGTGACGTCGCGCATGTGATCGGCGCGCATCGCCGGATAGTTGAGCTGATACTCGAACGGATTGCAGATGTCGCAATAGGTGCCGTCCAGCGGCGTGCCGGTGCCGGAGACGTTGTAGCCGCCGCCATAATACTTCCACGGAATGTTCTTCGCGCTCAGGAGGTCGCCGACGCTGGTCATCGTGACCGGCGGGATCGAGCCGGCCCCGCTCGGGGTGCCCTGCGGCGTCCAGGCCGGGCTGATGTTCACGGCGTTGTAGTAATGGCCGGCGTCGCACTTCGCCTGCACCGTGTACGGCAGCTTGCCGAGATAATCGAGGATCGGCTTGACGCCCGGCTGCGTCGCATCGGAGCAGTTGAACCACTGCTTGCGCAAGGTGTACTGGTTCAGCGTGTTGGGCCGCGGATCGGGGTTGTAGACGGTGCTGGCAGGCGGCGTCGCGGCGTTGCCGTGACCGTCGCCGAAGAAGACCTGGTCGGCAAAGCCGAGCGGAACGCTGTCCGGACCGGTGCCGCCCATGACGGGCTGGTGATAGTTGTCGCTGATCGTGAACTCGTCGGCGAGCAGCTTGAAGTAAGGCACGTCGCCGTTCTGCATGTTGAAGAAGGCCATGGTCTGGCCAGTGTCGTGCGGCGCGCCGCCGGGCGGCGTCGAATAGGTGGTGGTGACCGCCGACTGCAGATCGTGCAGACAACCGGTCGGGTTGCGGCGGCTGACATGCTCGGCGTCGATCGCGCAATCCACCTGCTGATACATCTGGAAGAACTGATGAATGGTGTCGGCCGTGTAGGCGTCGTAGGGCATGGTCGGGCCGGTCAGCTGGAACGGTCCCGGAGGCAGCGTGTTCACGTTGGTGATGCGGGTATCCGGGCCCAGGCTGTTGGGCAGCCCGGTGCCGCCGGTGCCGAACAGGAACTGCTGTGAAGGCGGCAGCCCGGGATCACCGCCCGGCAGGCTGAGAACACCGGCCGCCGGCGGATTCTGCACGCCGCCGAGATCGGGCGCCGGCAGTGTCGTGTAAAGCGTCTTGTTGGCCGAGCCCGCGCTGATGAAATACTTCCCGCCGTTCGGCGCGGAGCTGATCTGGAACTGGTGCGCTCGGTCGAAGTTTTCGTTCGGCGAACCGTCAGCCTTGACGATGCGCTCCGAGAGCAGGTTCAGCACGCGCTCATGGCCGGATTTCGGCGTATAGGTCGCGAACAAATGATCAAAGCTGCGGTTTTCGCCAACAATAATAATCACATGCTTGATCGGCGATGCGGTGCGGATCCGTTCGACCGGGTTGCGAGCATCGTCCCGATCACCGTCCTCGGCACGTACACCTTGCGCAAGTGCAAGGGTCGTCACGGACGCGCCAAGCAGCAACCAGCGAAGCCTGCGCGCGAGCGAAGCTTTTGACATAACCTTCTCCTGTCTGGAGTTTCTTGAGTGGGTGGGTGGGTGGTAACGAGGACGTTGGTATTCGGCTACGATGACGCGCGTTATTCCGCTGGCATGACGCTTCGACAACATCCACGCGACAAGCGTCGCGGCGAACGATCGGTGTTGTCGTCCTATGAAGGCGGCACGGCGAACTCACAGGATTTCGACGCCGCGCAAGCCCGCGACCCGACACGCTGGTCGTCTCGCGCAAGGATTTGTTCGCCTGTGGTCAAAACGATTCGGAAGCGAACGGAGATCTGGCCAGCCCGCCCGGGGCCCTCGGGGGATCGATGCCTGCGGAGATTCAGGAGCCCGCACCAGCATTTCGTCGATGCAGGCAAGCAGGCGCTTGATCTATAGTGGGCAACACGTTGGTTTCACACGGCGATCCCCATCATGCTCGCAGCGATCTGTTTCGCCCTGCTCTGCGTCGCAAGCGCCCTACTCGCATGGATCGACATCAAGCGTGGCATCATCCCGGACTGGCTCAACCTTGCCATCGCCATTGTCGGGCTGGCGCGGGCGCTCTCGCTTGGCGGCTGGACGGTAGCTTTGCAGGCCTTCGGCGAAGGCATCGCGATCGGCGCGGTCCTGTGGCTCTTGCGCGCGCTCTATTTCCGGATTCGGAAATTCCACGGTCTCGGACTTGGCGACGTCAAGCTGCTCGCCGCATCCGGCATCTGGATCGGCGTTGCCGGCGTTCCGCTCCAGCTCCTGATCGCTTCGCTGACCGCGCTTGCAACCGCAGGCATCCTCCATGTCGCAGGACAGACGATGACGCGGCAAACCGTCCTGCCGTTTGGTCCGTTTCTCGCGCTGGGACTTCTGGTTACCGCTGGGCTTCAGCAGAGCGGCTTCTAGTGGTCCGATTCCAACATTCACATCCCATCTGGGAGGCACGTTTGCGAACGTTAGAATCAAAGGACCACGAGCTAAGTTCTTAGTGCTAGTGGAGCTTTGGATTTGACGTTCGCATGATGGAATCGTGGCAAATGGGTAGCGAACGTCACATCCGCTCCACTAGCGCCGGGCCCTTCGTGGCGACGGATCGTCGTCCTGTGCCATTGCCTTGTCGGTCGACGCACGCGCCGCGCCGACGCTGCCGGCGCCGGGCTGCGGCAGGCTCAAGGTCGTGGTCTGCTGGTCGCGCTCAAGCGTCACCTCGCGGCCCTGCACCGCGCGCAGCTTCCAGCCCTGATAGTCCTCTCCGATCCTGAGGCGCAGCGCTGCCTTGGTCGCCTGATCGACGAAGATGCCGAAGCTTTCGTCGCCGCCAGCGATGGTGCCGACCAGCGCGAGCTGCGGACGCTCGATCCGGGGCGGCTTCGGCGCTGGCGGCGGCTTCACCACGGGTGCCGCGACGACGGCGGGTGGCGGCGGACGCCGCGACACCGAGAAGATCGGTCGCTCCCGCGTCGCAGACAGAGTGGCGAGCGGGATGCCCCAGAGCGGGTTCGCGCTCGGCGTGCGCGACGGCGCAACGGGCGGCGGCTCGGGCGGCCGCACGACGATCGGCGCGGGAGCAGCCGGCGTATCCCACAGCGAAGAGCCAGCCGGCGCGTCAGCGCGGGGAGGCACCTCCGCATCGAGCGATGGCGCGTCGGTCGGCAAAGCCGAGGTGGGTGCCGGCAGCACCGATCCGACGCACGCCAGCAGAAACAGCCACGTGGCGGTCCTTCTCGTCTTCCGCACCGTCATTTCGCCCCCTGCCATTGTCCCGAGACTGCGAGCAGAATGCGCAGCCTGCCCTCGCCTGCGCTTGCGAAATTCGCCGACGCCTGCACCGAGAGCTGATCGACGAACAGGAACGGCATACCCGCTTCGAGGTCATAGAGCAGTTGCTGCAGGCCCGGCTGATCGATGTCGCAGCTTGCGATGATGCTGACGAATCCCGCCTTGGACTGCGTGCCCTGCAGATCGACCTGCGACGACAGCACGTTGCCGCCGAGCCTTGTCACCACGGCTGAAACACGCTGCAACAATGCTGCGCCCGCCACCGTCACGGTCGCGCCTTCGAGGAATGGGGAGCCGGCAGGCGCGTTGATGTCGGAGCCCTGGCCGCGTGCCAACGCGGCCTTGCGGCCTTCGAACTGCTCCAGCATCGCGGACGCCGCAGCGACCTCGGCGCGCCGGCTCGCCAAGTCGCTCAATGCGCCGGCGATCTCGAACAGACATAGCATCAAGACGCCGAGATAGAGCGCGGCCGCGGGGAGCGGCTTGCCGAGGATTCTTCGCAAGGTCGCGACGCCGTTCATGATCCCGATCCAAAATAAGGTGTGATATGCGCCTCGATGTGGAATCGCTCGCCCGGGTCACTCTGGCCGCGCGTGGTTGGCGCGAAGAAGGTGGCCCGGGTGAATTGCGGCGACTGCTCCAACAGCCTGATCAGGGACGGCGCATCCTGGGTGAGGCCGACCACCTGCATCTTGTCGGCCTCGATCCTGAGCTCCGTCACATAGGTGGTGTCGGGCAAGGCCCTGGAGACGGCCTCGAGCACCATCACGCTCGGCGGCGAAGTCTGCTTGCGCCGGGCGAGCAGTGTTTCGGCCGATCCGCCGGGCTGCGCGATGCGCAGGGCCGCGCGCCGCTGCGCGATCCGCTGCTGCAGACCCTGCTGCTCCGCCTCCAGCCTGCCGCCGACATAGCCAGTGATCGCAAGCGTAAGCGCAGCTGCAGCTGCGGCACCAACCAGGGTCAGGCGCAGCAAGCGGGGAATATCGATGGCAGCGCTGCCGGCGCCGGCCAGCACTGTCTCGAACAGCTTGATCGGCTGCGCTGCCCGCCCAGCTTCGGACACCTCGACAATACCGGCGATGGATGTCGCGCCGAAACCTGACGCCAGCCTGAGCAGCGGCTCAATCCTTTGCCGCGCGGTCGCCGCGAGCGTCACCGCGATGCGATCGTTCGGTGCCGTCGCTGCTGCGGTGATGCCGAATAGCGCCTCACTCGCGGCCCAGGGCGTCAGACGGTCGATCTGTGCGCGGACCATGCCGTCGAGGAAATCGGCCGCCTGCCTCGGAAAATCGAGAGTGCGGAACAGCACCTGATCCGGCCTGAGCAACAGCTCGATGCGGCTGCCGCGCAGTACGGTCCGCCATTCCGCGCTCGGTGTCGGCTCGCACCGGTCGTGCGCCACATGAAATGACAGATCCGGCAGGACCGCGCCTTTCGGCGCAGCGACAAGGCACGCGGTGAAGCGACCATCCTCGCCCTCGACCATGCGGATACGCGGTTGCGGCCGGATTCTCGCCATCGTCGCGTTCACGGCCGCGGCGACCGCCGTGATCCAGACCGCGAGCAGTGCCTTCAATTCGGCAAGCGCTCCATTCATGACGACCTCCGCGCGCGGAAGCTTGCGGTCACGTCCTGCCACGACAGCACGCGATAAGGTTCCTCGTCGTTGCGAAGCACGATCACCACGTCGGATGCGTTTTCGCGGCCATTCGGAAGGCGAATGCGGACAAGGATGCGATAGGCACGGCTGCGCTGCTGGCTCGCGCTCGCCGCAGCCGTGCCCAGTGCCGCCGCGATCGCCGTCTTGTCGTCCGGCAACGCGCTGCGTTCATCGAGAAACGCCTTGAGGATCAGCGGCGTCATGCCGGGCAGCGATGCGATGACTTCCGGTGCCGCGGTCAGCACATCGACGCCGGAGGCACCGCTGAACACCGTGACGAAAGGCAGCGCGCGCTCGACCAATGCGGGCGACAGCCCGAGCACCAGACCGAGCTCGTTGATATGGACGAACGGCGCCTGGCGCGGCGAGTAGCTGCGGCCGGCGGCGCGATAGAGCGCGTCCTCATTGCCCGCGCTCTCCGGCGTCGAGCGGGTCCGCCACGCCACGATGCGATCGGCCCCTTCCCTGGCCTCATCCTCGCCAGCGCCAAGCACCGACAGCAGGCCGGCAATCAGCTCCTTCGGCGCCGCGTTGAGGTCGATCCGCGCCGCTTCGGAGACATAGGAGATGGCGAGGTCCGCGCTGCCGATCCGGATGCGGAATGCTCCTTGCGCCGGGCGCGACTCTTCCGCCGCGAGCTGCAACTGGTAGGCCGCAAGTTCGACGCCCGCCGACACCAGCGCTTCCGTCTGTGCCGCCGTGTCGCCAAGCGCCAGCGCCCGCGCCGAATTCGACAGATAGATCGAGAAGACCAGGGCGAGCGCGGCCAGGGCCGCAACGAGCCACAGCACCGCAACGATGACGAAACCCTGCTCGGACAGGCGAGGCGAATTCGCTTGCGTCATGAGGCGCCGCCCTCCCTGCTCGAGCCGCCGGCCGGCTTGCTGCCATCCTTGATGTCGTCCTTCGCTCCATCCTTCTGGTCGTCGTCGGATTTTGCGCCGGTAGCGGGCGCATTGACGTGAACCGGCGTCACCGTCGACACCGCCAGCACCCGCTCGCTTGCCGCATCGCGGACCGTCAGCATGATTGCCGCCGGCAGCTTGTCCATGTCCTGCCAGGTGTCACGGAAGAGGCGATCTGGCCCGGCATAGGAGAACGACAGCCGGAGGGGCGGTCGCAGCAGCACCACCGGATCGGCCGGATGAATCTGCTCTGATGGCGAGACGCCCGGCGGCAGCGGCGCAAACGGCATGCGTGTGCGCAGGGTCACCAGCCGCCCCTGATCGGTCGTCTCGCCGATCCGCACCACATCGAGGCCCACGCCAGCATTGGGACCGAGCGCGGTGCGCACAAAGGTGACCGACAGGGCCGACCCATCGAACAGCGGCCTTTTCCGCTCGCGTCCGGCGGCCACATATTCGGCCGCAGCGAGGTCGGCGGCGATCCGCTGCATCGCGATCCCGATCAGCTCGCTGTGCTGGATGCGATCGAAACCGCGATTCCAGCTCGGCAGCCATTGCGCGGTCAGCGTCGCGAGCGCCGACAGCACGAGCCCGGTCAACGCCAGCGCCACCAGCGCCTCGACCAGGGTGAAGCCCTGCTCGGCCCTTCGCCTGATGTCGGCTTGGCCTGTCATCGGCGCGCTCCCCGCATCAGACGGACGGTTTCAAGATCGACCGTGGCGCCGGTCGGCGAACGAACGCGGACCGTGACCAGCTCCGGTATCCAGGGCGCGTCCTTCACCTCCCAGTCGCCGCCGAGCGGCGCGATGTCGACCTGCCAACGATAGTCGCGCAGCTCGCCGGAAAGCCGCCCCGGGCCAAGCTCCTTGCGCTGCGGTATCGCGGTCGCGAGCACCGTCTGCACGGACTGCATCAGCGCCACATGGTTTTCCAGCTTCGTGACGCCGCGCGCATTGGTCGACATCACCGAACCGATCGCAACGATCGAGACCGCGACGACGGCAAGTGCGATCAGCACTTCCATGATCGTGAAGCCGGCGTCCGGCCGATCAGTTGGCGAGCGTCGGGCGCGAGACAATTTCGATCCTCCCGGTCAGCCAGTTCACGCGAATTTCGTAAGCCGTGTCGAGCCGCGCCAGCGCGATCGTGCCGCCGCACGACATGCCGTCAGCGAAGAAGCTGACGGTCGAGAGCGCCGGGCGCTGGCGGCAGGTCTGCGGCAGCAGCGCATCGAAGCGGACATCATCGGGAATACGCAACGTCTGCGCGGTCGCGCCGGACCGGATCGCGCGTGATGCCGCGTCGACCAGGGTCGAGACGTCGGCGCCGCGCCGAATTGCGGCGTTGCGATCGGCTTTCAGCAACGTCGCGGCTTCCAGCGCATAGGCCTGCAGCCGCGAGCGCGAAGTGTGATGGGGGACGAACGGCAGCAGCACAGCCGCCAGCATGGCGATGAGCGCGATCACGCACACCATCTCCAGAAGCGTAAAGCCCTGCTCGCCGGCCCTGCTCATGTGATGTTATTCGTTTCTTGCGCTCGTCATGGTGTCGAGCGAGATGTCGGCGGCGACGCCGGTGCCGCCTTCCTGCCCGTCCGAACCCAGCGAGATGATGTCGTAGGCGCCGTGCTCTCCGGGAGCGCGGTAGATGTACGGATTGTTCCAGGGGTCGTTGGGAACGTTGCCGCCCTTCAGGTAAGGGCCGTTCCATGCGGCGATACCCGGCGTGCGGCGAACCAGGGCGGCGAGCCCTTCCGCCGTCGACGGATAACGGCCCGCATCGAGGTTGAAGAGGTCAAGCGCGCTGGAAAAGCTCTGCATCTGGATCCTGGCCGCCTTGACCTTCGACTCGCTCAGATAATTGAGCACGCGCGGGCCGATCAGCCCCATGATCAAGCCGATGATGGTGATGACGACGAGCATTTCGACCAGGGTGAAGCCCTGCTCGCTCTCCCTGCTCGTCCCGGCTGCGACAAGCGAGCTAGGTGTCCCGATCCCGATTTTTCCTGACATGGCGATGCCCCCTATCCAACGAGCTGCGTGACCGACAACAACGCGGTCATGACCGAGACGATCAGGCCGCCGACGACAGCGCTGATCGTGATGATGGCAAGCGGCCCGACGATGGCCACGGCGCGATCGAGGCTGCGCTGCAATTTCGCTTCGTAGAACTCGGCGACCCGGCCGGCCAGCACGGGCAGTTGGCCGGTCTCCTCGCCGAGGCGGAGCATCCGCAGCGCCATCGGCGGCAGGCTATTCGAAGCCGAAAGTGCTTCCGACAGCTTGCCGCCGTGACGCACGCGATCGGCGGCCGCCGTCCAGGCTTCCACATTGCCCGTGACGGCCATGATGTCGATCAGGATACGCAAGGTGGCCGTCAGGCTGACACCGCTACCGAGCAGGACGCCAAGATTGCGGCAGAACAGGCTGGTCCGGTAGAACCGGAAGATGCCGGCAACGCCGGGCAGGCGCGCGAGGCCGGCGATGACAGCCGTTCGGGTGCCCGGCCGCCGCAGCAGCAGCCATGTCGACACGGTAAGCCCCGCACTCGCCGCCGTCAGCATCTCGCCATTGGCCCGCATGAAGTCCGAGATGCCGATGAAGACGCTGAGCGCGGAATCCGACTTGTTGCCGAAATCCTGCAGCACCGAGGAAAATTGCGGCAGCACGAACAGGATAAAGAACAGCATCACGCCAACAGCCGCGATCAGCACGAAGACGGGATATTGCATCGCATCCGTCAGCTTGCGGCGCATCTGCTCGGCACGCGCGCGTTCGGCGCCCAGCATCTCCAGCACCTGGTCGAGCGTGCCGGATACCTCGCCTACCCGCACCAGCGCGACATACATCGGCGCGAACAGATCGGGGTGTGCAGCAACCGCGTCGGCAAAGCTGTCGCCGCTCATGACTGCCGCCCGCATTTTGGCGACGATCGGACGCAGCCTGCCGACATCGGCATCGCCAGCCAGCAGTTCGAGCGCGTCGTCGAGGCGTGCACCGGCTTTCAGCAGCAGCGCGAGATCACGGGTGAAAGTCGTGACCTCGGTCGCGCCCGGCCGGCCGAACAGGCCGAGACCAGCGGACGCGTTGCGCTTTTCCTCCATCGTCTCGATCGGCAACAGGCGAAGATATTCGATCCGCGCGGCAACCTCGATCGCGCTCGATGCGGAAACAGTGCCGTGCACGATCTCGCCGCTCTGTGTCAACGCACGATATCGGAAGTTTGGCATGGTTAGCTCACCGTGCCGTGGTGACGCGGAGGATTTCCGCGGGCGAGGTCAGTCCGGCGCGGCACTTGGCGATGCCGTCGTCTAGCATCGTCGTCATGCCACCGCGGATCGCCGCCTGGTCGATCTTCAGCCCGTCGGTGCGCTCCCCGATCAGTTCGCGCAAGGTATTGTCCAGCTCCAGCACCTCGAACACGCCGAGCCGGCCGCGATAGCCGGCGCCGCCGCAGCGCTCGCAGCCGCAAGGCAGGTGCACGGTTTCGCCGGCTCGAAAACCGAGGGTGGTGAGGCGCGGATCTTCGGCGAGGTCCGCCTCGCTCAACACCCTTGCAGTCCTGCAGCGCTCGCAAAGCTGGCGCACCAGACGCTGTGCGATCACTGCGCGCAGCGTCGAGCGCAACAGATAGCCTTCGATGCCAAGGTCGAGCAGGCGCGGCACCGCGGCGGCCGCGGTCTCGGTATGCAGCGTGGTCAGCACCAGATGCCCGGTCAGCGCGGCGTGGACCGCGACATGCGCGGTTTCTGAATCGCGCACCTCGCCGACCATGATGACGTCGGGATCCTGGCGCACGAAGGAGCGCAACGCGCTTGCAAAGGTAAGCCCGATCGCCGGTTTGATCTGCGACTGGTTCACGCCGGGAATTTCGTATTCGACCGGATCCTCGATGGTCAGGATCTTGCGGATCGGCTCGTTCAGGATCGACAGGATGGTGGCAAGCGTCGTGGTCTTGCCGCTGCCCGTCGGTCCGGTGATGACGATCATGCCGTGCGGCAGCGTCAACAGCCGCCTGAGCCTCGCCTCATCGGCCGGCGCGAAGCCGAGCTTCTCGACCACCAGCAGGCCCCGATCCTTCGGCAGGATGCGGATGACGGCGGATTCGCCATGCTGGGTCGGCATGATGGCCACACGGATGTCGACGTCGGCACGCCCGGCACGCAGCCGCGCCGCGCCGTCCTGCGGCAGGCGGCGCTCGGCGATGTTGAGGCTCGCGATGATCTTGATGCGGGAGATCACCGCCTGCGGCAACACGCCGGCGGGCGCCGCGACCGGCCGCAACAGGCCGTCGATCCGCATCCGCACCACGAGCGCGGTCGTGAACGGCTCGATATGGATGTCGCTGGCGCGCAATTCGATCGCCTTCTCAAGGAGATCATTGACCGCGCGCACCACCGGCGCGCCGCTGGCGAGATCGCGCAGGCTTTCAATATCGTCCTCGCGCAGCCGCGGCATCCCGTCGATATCGCCGCCGTCGTCGGCGCGGTCATCGTTGAGCCGCTGGTCCAGCACCACCGCTAGATCATCGAACGAAGCGATGTGGAGCTCGACGTTGGGTCCCAGCACGATTTCCGCGGCGCGTCTCGCAGCGAGATCGGTCGGGTCGGCGACGGCGAGCGCGGTGCCATCCTCGGCCAGTCGGTAGGGGAAGATCAGCGTCTCGCGGAGGAAACGCGACGAAAAGGCTGCGACCAGTGGCGCTGCCGACAGCATTTCTTGCAGCGCAACACGCTTGCAATCAAAGAACTGCGCTGCCTGGTCGGCGAATTCGTTCGCCGACAGGTCGGTGAGCTCCCAAAGCTTGCCCTGTGCGACGGTCTCCTGCCCCGGCGCCGCCAGCCGCTGACCGGACGCGAGCTCCGATACGACCCTCGACTTGAGATGGCCAGCCCGGCCAAGATGCTCGACGAACTGCAATGACTGCTGGCCGGTCATGCTTCTTCCAGTTCGTGCTGCATGGGTAGTGATGCGGACAATGCGGCGCAGGCCGAGCCGCTTACCGCCAGAACCAGCGTTATTGATCTTCAATATGACATCTGTACGAAGCGCCGCAGGACGTGATCGAGATCATGGCAGAAAGGTCACACCGCTCTGTCATCAAGTCATCAAACAGCGACGGTAATTATTGCTGTCATCTTTCCTCGCTACGGGTACGGGCTTGCTCGGGTCGGCCTTCGCGCATGATCCAGGACCACAGTATCTAGAGTTGGATCAGCAACGACATGGTGCGCGCCGGCAATCAGGGCCGATCCCGGACGGCTGCACGCAGCGCCGGCGTCGTTGCGATGACGCTTGGCGTCACACTGCTTCTCACTTCGTGTAATCCGGCCACAATGGGGACGACGGCGCCTGCCGATATCGACGTGCTCGACAAGGTGCGTTCGCTCGACATCATGCCGCGGCGCACCGAGCTCGTGAATTCGGTGCAATCCAATGCCGGCGAGCGCGGCCGCGCCGCGGTGTTCGAGGGCACCGAGATATCCGATATTCCGGAAGTGCGGATGCAGCGAACCGCTGCCAGCGGCAACGGCTACGACCTCAATTTCGAGAACACGCCGATCGCGACCGTCGCCAAGGTGGTGCTCGGCGACATCCTGGGCACCGGCTATACCATCGATCCGCGCGTACAGGGCACGGTCAGCCTGGTGTCGGTGCGGCCGGTGCCGAAGTCCGACATCGTGTTCGTGCTGGAGAACGCGCTGCGGCTCAGCGGCGTGGTGCTGGTGCGCGACAGCGCCGGCTATCGCCTGACGCCGCTCGGCGACGCGGTCGGCTCCGGACGCGTCGACCAGGCCGCAGCAAACCCCGAGCCCGGTTACGGCGTTTCCGTGGTGCCGCTGCAATATGTGTCGGCGGCGACGGTCCTGAAGCTGCTCGATTCCTTCGCCACCAAGCCGGGCAGCGTCCGCGCCGATCCGACGCGCAACCTGCTCCTGATCCAGGGCACCGGCGCCGAACGGCAGACGGCGGTCGAAACCGCGATGAGCTTCGACGTCGACTGGATGCGCGGCCAGTCGGTCGGGATCTATCCCGTCGGCAACAGCGCGCCGGAGCCGATCATCGCCGAGCTGGAGAAGATCATGGATTCCGGCGAGAGCGGCCTCAGCCAGAACGTGGTCAAATTCCAGCCCGTCAGCCGACTCAACGCCATTCTCGTGGTCAGCCGCAAGCCGGCGCTGCTGCACACCGCCGCAAGCTGGATCCGGCGGCTCGATCATGCCGACACGGCGCGCAACAGCGTCCACGTCTACCGCGTGAAATATGGTGACGCCAAGCAGATCGCGCGGGTGCTGACCGACATGTTCATCGGCGGCTCGCAAGGATCGCTCGACAGTCCCGACAACCAGCTCGCGCCGGGATCGGGCCTGTCGGCCACGTCCAGCGCCGACCGGCTGTCACTGGGTGCCAACAACGCGTCGTCGGCCACGAGTGGCTTCGCCTCGCGCATGTCGACCGGCGGCAATGGCGGCAATGGCGCGACGACACCCGGCTTCGGCCAGCCGCTGCAGGCAGGCAGCGCCAACTCCTCCTCCGGCACCAGCGCGCTCGACAGCCGCAGTTCCGGCAGCGGCGGACAACCCTTGATGCAGAACGTGCGGATCACGCCCGACGCCGTCAACAACTCGCTCCTGATCTACGCCGACCAGGGCAACTACCGCATCATCGAGGCGACCCTGATGCAGGTCGACCAGCCGCCGCTGCAAGTGGCGATCGATGCCACGATCGCCGAGGTCACTCTCACCAACGAGCTCAGCTATGGCGTGCAGTTCTTCCTGACCAGCCACAATTTAGGCCTGCGGCCGAACCAGGGCTCTGTCCTCAACACGCAATCGACCCAGGCACCCGGGTCGACCACGACGAGCACAACCCCGACGACCGGCACCGACGCGACCAGCGCCGCGGCCGCCGCCGGATCGGTGGCCGGCGCCTTCATCAACCGCGCCTTTCCCGGCTTCAACTTCCTGATCGGATCGGAGGCGCAGCCCAGCGCCATCCTCGACGCGCTGCATACCGTGACCAGCGTCAAGGTCCTGTCCAACCCGTCGCTGGTCGTGATCAACAACCAGGCGGCGACCCTCCAGGTCGGCGACGTAGTGCCGGTTTCGACCGGCAGCGCCACCGTGCTGACGACCAGCAATACGGTGGTCAACACCATCGACTATCGCAACACCGGCATCATCCTGCGCGTCTCGCCCCGCATCAACGTCAACGGCAACGTGCGGCTCGAGGTGGAGCAGGAGATCAGCAACGTCTCTCCGACAACCGCGGCCAGCCTGACGCCGACCGTCTCGGAACGCCGGGTGAAGAGCTCGATCTCGGTCGCATCGGGACAGACGGTGCTGCTGGCCGGCCTGATCAGCGAGCAGCAGAATGGAAACCGCAACGGCATCCCGCTGCTCGACGAAATCCAGGGGCTGGGCGACGCCTTCTCGCACCAGGACAAGAAGGGCACCCGCACCGAGCTCATCATCTTCATTCGTCCCCAGATCATCCGCGACGGCACGGACGCGCATCATATCGCCGAGGAGCTGCGGTCGAAGCTGCGTGGCAGCGTGGGAGCAAGCACCGATGATTTGCGGGTTCGCACGGTCCGCTGAGCGCCGCGCCATTGTCGCGCGCGCGCCGATCGCAATAGCGGCGCTTCTCGGCATGCGGCTGCGTATCCTTGCCGCCGGTCTCGTTCTCCTGCTCTGCTCGTTTCACGCGCTTCCGGCGCGGGCGAACACCGTCGCACGTGCCAACGCGGCCTATGCGCGGGGCGACTATATCGCCGTCGTCAGGGTGCTGACGCCGCTTGCCTTGCGGGGCAATGCCCAGGCCCAGGCCTTTCTCGGCTTCATGTATGAAAACGGCTATGGCGCGCCGCAGGCCTATGATGCGGCCGCCGACCTTTATATCCAGGCGGCATGCCGAGGCAATCCGTTCGCGCAGAGCATGCTCGGCCTGATGTACGACAAGGGTCACGGCGTGCCGCAGGATTTCATCCTGGCCTACAAATGGCTGAACCTGGCGGCGGCGCGCGCGTCAAAGCACGAGCGCGACTATTATTTGCGGCTGCGCAACGCGGTCGCTTCCAAGATGTCGCCCGATCAGATCGTTACGGGCCAGCGGCTTGCGCTGGCCTGGGCGCCCGGACTTCCCTGAGCAACAAATCCGTTCGCGTGAAGCCTGGCGTGGCCACGGCCGAACTCCTGGTCCCGCGTAGTTCGGTCCTCGCCACGCCAGACATCACGCGCGCCTGCAAGCGCCAGCATCACGCTCCGATCACACAGCGGCCGATTCATGTGCACGCCGAGCAACCGTCATGGGCGTGTCAATTCGTCGCAACAACCCGCGCCGTAATGTGCGAGCCGTCGGCAATTTGCATCTCATGTTCACCCGCCGACGTCGGGAGAAAAGAATGAAGGGATCAAGATCGAAATTGAAAGCGCCGGTCTCGCTGGCGCTGGGCCTGTTCTTTCTCGGTGCTGCCTCGCAATCGGCGTCTGCGGCCTGCCAGCTGAATGCGCCGAGCGGTCAGATCAAACGTGTCATCAACATCGTTTTCGACAACGTGCACCTGCGTCGCGACAATCCGAACGTTCCGTCCGATCTGGAGCAGATGCCCAACCTGCTCAACTTCATTCGCGATAACGGCGTCGTCAGCGGCAACCACCACACGCCATTGATTTCGCACACCGCGCACGACATCGTCACCGGGCTCACCGGCGTCTATGGCGACCGCTCCGGCATTCCGGTTGCCAACTCATACGGCTTCTTCAAGCCGGACGGCAGCGTCAGCTTCTCGCCCTCGTTCCTGTACTGGACCGCGCTCGGCGGCGACGGCAAGCCCGAGATGCTCGACGAACGCGGCAAGACTGCACCGGCGCCATGGGTGCCCTTTACCCGCGCCGGCTGCGATGTCGGTGCCTTCTCGGTCGCCAATATCGAATTTGAGCGCGTTCCGGACGACGTCACGACCTTCTTCGGCGCCGGCAGCCCGCAGGACACTGCGGTTCGCGTCCAGCTTGCCTCGCCAAGCGCAGCGGTCCGGCAACAACCGACGACCGACTATCTCGGCATCGCCGTCCATTGCGCGGTCGGCAGCCGGCTCTGCAACAACAGCAACGCCGCCAACGACACCCTCCCTGACGAACCTGGCACCTATGTCGGCTTCAAGGGCCTGTTCGGCAACATCAACGTGCAGCCGGTGATCTCGCCGTCCGGCCCAATCAAGGACCTCGACGGCAACATCATCGCCGATCAGTTCGGCCGCCCCGGTTTCCCGAACGGCTTCAGCCCGCTGGCGACGCAGTCGCTCGGCTATGTCGCGACCATGCTGGAAGCCGGCGTTCAGGTGATCTACGTCTATATCGCGGACGCGCACGACAACCGTTTCGGTTCCGGCACCTTCGGTCCCGGCGAAGCCGGCTATGTTGCGCAGCTCAAGCAATATGACATCGCGTTCGGCAAGTTCTTCCAGCGCCTTGCCGCCGACGGCATCACCAAGGACAACACGCTGTTCACGGTGACGCCCGACGAGAACGATCACTTCGTCGGCGGCGCGCCGACGCCAGCCAATTGCGATGGCGTCAACGTGCCCTGCACCTACGCCGCCGGCCAGAAGGGCGAGATCGACGTGCTGCTCAATCGCCTGCTGTTGACCCAGCGCGCCAACGCGACGCCGTTCTCTGTGCACAGCGACGATGCGCCGACCTTCTATATCAACGGCAACCCGGCGCCGACGGATGCCGTCACCCGCACCATGGAGCACGATCTCGACGCGCTGGTCGCGACCAACCCGATGACCGGCAGCACCGACAAGCTGTCGCGGCTGCTGGCCGACCGGGCGGAGATGAAGCTGTTGCACATGGTTACCACGAGCCCGGCGCGCACGCCGACGCTGACCATGTTCGGCAACGACAACTACTTCTTCGAGACCGGAAGCGGCGGCGCATGCGCGAACCAGTCCGACTGCGTCTTCGTGGGACCGGCCTTTGCCTGGAACCACGGCGACTTCCAGAAGGACATCACCCGAACCTGGGTAGCGATGGTTGGTCCGGGGGTGCGTTCGCTGGGCCGCGACGACCAGGTGTTCACCGACCACGCCGACGTGCGGCCGACGGTCATGGCACTGGTCGGCCTGAAGGACGACTACGTGCATGAAGGCCGCGTGGTCGCCGAATGGCTGCACGAGCAGGCGCTGCCGCAAGGCATCCGCGAGCGCCACGAAGACTTCACGGAACTCGCGCGGGTCTATAAGCAGCTCAATGCGCCGCTCGGCCGTCTTGGCCGCGCCAGCCTGGTGTGGTCCAACCACGCCGTCACCGGCAACGACAAGATCTACGGCCGCTATCTGAAGCAGATCGCGGCGATCACCGAGGAGCGCGATGAGCTCGCCGGTCAGATCAAGACGGTGCTGAACAACGCCTCGTTCCATAACCAGCCGGTCGGCGAAGGTGCGGAAGACGGCCTTGGCCACCGCGCGCGAGAGCTGATCGACCGGGTCGAGGATCTTGCCGAACGCAGCCGAGGTCTTGAGGACTGATCGCGGCGAGAAATCGCGGCACAACAAAGCGACAGGGCCCGCCGGCATCACCGGCGGGCCTTTTGCATTGCCGTCAGGAGAGTGTGACGGTGCGCCGACCGCGCGACGCGATGCGCTTGACAATGGTTGTCAAGACAACTATCAGCCTTCCTAAAGGCTTGACGCCGACAAGAATGGACAGGGGAGGCGAGCCGATGGCGCACCGCCGTCGCATCGTGATCGCAATCACGCAAGGCGCCCGCCACGCAGCGTCCGCGTCCCTGTGGAACAGCCGTCCCCGGCACGCGCGGCAGAACATTTCTTCCACGATCAATCGATCCACTCCGGCGATCCCGGCACGCAAGGCGTGTTCCTGCGTCAGCCATCGCGGGCGCCGGCCTCAAGGGAGAACAGGATGAACGTTCCATTCCAGATGAAGGCCGATCTGCTCGCGATCGCGGACCTGATCGACGATCGGCCTGCCGAAGGCGTGTTCCAGGTCGATCGGCGCATCTTCACAGACCCTGAAATCTTCGAAGCCGAACTGCGCCATATCTTCGAAGCGACCTGGAATTTCATCGGACTGGAGACGCAGGTCGCGCGTCCGAACGACTTCGTCACGACCCATATCGGGCGCCATCCGATCCTGCTCGCGCGCGGCGCGGACGGCACCGTGCGCGCCTTCCTCAACACCTGCCGGCACCGCGGCACGGTGGTGTGCCCGTTCAAGCGCGGCAACCAGAAATTCCACGTCTGCCGCTATCATGGCTGGGCCTATGACAGCACCGGCCGCAACGTCTCGATCACGGAGCAGGCAAGTGGGCAATATCCACCCTCGTTCGCCGGTGCCGATCACAACCTGATCCCGGTCGCACGGTTCGGCAACTATCGCGGCTTCCTGTTCGCGAGCCTGTCGCCCGACGTTCCGCCGATCGAGGACTACCTCGGCGAGGCCCGCGCGTTTCTCGACCTGATCGTCGACCAGAGCGACAGTGGCCAGCTGGAATTCGTCCCCGGCGAGAGCACGTACACTTTCGATGCGAACTGGAAGCTGCAATTCGAGAACGGGCTCGACTACTACCACTTCGCCACGACCCACAGCTCCTATGTCGACATCCTGAAGAAGCGAAAGGCCGCGGCCAACGCGGACGACGGCTTCACCGAGGAAGGCGAGCACGAGGTCGAGGGCCAGGGCAGCTTCAATTTCGATCACGGCCACGCGGTGAACTGGTCGATCAAGCGGACCCAGCTCTACGGCCGCCCGCTCGGGATGGACCCAGCACAGCTCGAAGCGGTGCGCCAGCGCGTCGGCGGCGACCGCGCCAAATGGATGCTGCGCCAGCGCAACCTCACGATTTTCCCGAATCTCCAGGTCATCGACATCCTGTCGGCGCAGGTCAGGACCTGGCGGCCGCTCGCCGCCGACAGGACCGAAATGGTCTCGCACTGCCTCGCGCCGGTCGGCGAAAGCCCCGCGGCGCGCGCCCTGCGCATCCGCAACTACGAGGATTTCTTCAACGCGTCGGGGCTCGCGAGCTCCGACGACAATCTGATGTATGAGTTCTGCCAGACCGGCTATGACGCCGCGCGCGCCGGCCATACCCAGGGCTATCTGCGTGGCACCGCGGCTGCCGGTGCCGGCGACAGTCGCCATGCGGGCGAGCTGGGCATACGGCCGGCCGAATGGTCTTTCGGGCCGCCGACTTTCGGCGGCGAAACCAACTTCCATCCAGGCTACCGGGAATGGCAGCGGCTTCTGAAGCGCGCCGCCGCGGAGGCCCGCTAATGTCAGGGCCGGCCATGAATGGCGATGCGACGCAGATCGCGGCCGCGACCATCTACCGGGAAGCCCGCCTGCTCGATCGCGGCGACTGGGCGGACTGGGTCGCGATGTACCGGCCGGATGCGGTGTACTGGGTGCCGGCCTGGCTCGACGAGTACGAGACGACCAGCGATCCGCAGACCCAGGTCTCGCTGATCTATCACGACAACAGGCGCGGGCTCGAAGAACGGATTTCCCGGATCGAATCCCGCAAGTCGATTACCGCGCTGCCACTGCCGCGCACCGTGCACCAGATCGGCAATGTCGAGGTGATCGAGGCGAACGCGAGGGAAATCGTCTGCGAATCCGCCTTCTCCGTTCACGTCTACGATCCGCGGGTCGCCAGGGAGCACGTCCGCCACGGCCGCTATCGTCATACGCTGTCACTCGATGACGGCGGCTGGAAGATCGCGCGCAAGGTCATCACGCTCGTCAACGACCGCGTACCCACGGTCCTCGATTTCTACAGCATCTGACCATGACAGCCCCGCAAGGAACCTGGCACGAAGCCTGCGCCCTCGACGCCGTCAAGGAAGGCGAGCCGCTCGGACTCGAGATTGCCGGCGCGCAGCTCGCGATCTACCGCGTCGGCGCGGATTTCTTTGCGACCGGCAACATTTGCAGTCACGCCGAAGCCATGCTCTCGGACGGGCTTCTGGACGGATACGAGATCGAGTGCCCGCTGCACAACGGCCGCTTCGACATCCGCTCGGGCGAGGCGCTGACGAGTCCGGTCGAGATCGACATCCCGACCTATCCGGTGCGGATAGAAGGCGACAGGCTTCAGGTGTACTTGCCCGGCGAATAGGACGCGGCCGACCAGGGAGGAAGAAAGCGCATGTCCGAGCTCGCGGTC
The DNA here is from genome assembly GCF_030378205.1 of Bradyrhizobium sp. NP1. NCBI lineage: Bacteria > Pseudomonadati > Pseudomonadota > Alphaproteobacteria > Hyphomicrobiales > Nitrobacteraceae > Bradyrhizobium > Bradyrhizobium sp. NP1. The sequence continues at coordinate 1,978,978 of NZ_CP127385.1, read as the reverse complement.
GAGAAGGCCTTCGCCTCTGCCGACGAACAGGTGGTCGAAAGCACGACCATCCGCGCCGTCGCGCGGCGGCTGATGTGGTACGTGATGGCGATGTATTTTCTCGCGATCCTCGATCGCGGCAACATCTCCTTTGCCGCGCTTTCGATGAACAAGGATCTCGGGCTCAATGCCGAGATGTTCGGCATCGGCGTCGGCATCATGTATTTCACCTACGCCTTGTTCGAGATACCGAGCAACCTGATCCTCGGCCGCTACGGCGCCCGCATCACGCTCACCCGCATTGCGATCCTCTGGGGCATCGCCACCGTCCTGATGGCGTTCACGCAAGGACCCTTGAGCCTTTATGCTTTCCGGGCCTTCCTTGGCTTTGCCGAGTCCGGCCTGTTTCCCGGCGTGATGCTGCTGTTGAGCCTGTGGTTTCCGTTCAAATATCGCGCGCGCTACAACGCGATGTTCAACTATGCGGTGCCGATTTCCTATATCTTCGCCTCGCTGATTTCAGGGGCCATACTCGAGCTGCATGGCACCCTCGGCATTCCCGGATGGAAATGGCTGTTCATCCTGGAAGGCCTGCCGCCGATCATCCTCGGCGTTGTCGGCATCTTCTACCTGACCGACCGTCCCAACGATGCCAGCTGGCTGACGACGGAACAGAAAAGATGGCTCAACGGCGCGCTTGAACATGATACGCGCGCCAGGGGCGTCGTGCATGGCGAAGGCGTGTGGAGGACCATCACAAGGCCGATGGTGCTGTTGTTCGGCCTCTGCAATTTCGGCCTGTTTTGCGCACTGGCATCGCTGTTCCCCTGGCTGCCGCAGATCATCAAGACGTTCGGGCTTCCGGCATCACAGGTCGGCATGGTCACCGCGATCCCGCCGATCGCCGGACTGGTGGGGATGATTGCACTGTCGCGTCATTCCGACCATGTCGGCGAACGCTTCTACTATACGATCGCCACCATGCTGCTCGCGGCGTCAGGTTTCGCGATCGCCGCCTTTGCGACCACGCCGGTGCTGATCATCGTCGGCTTCATGGTCGCCAATGTCGGCGTCTACGGAACGCAGGCGGTGTTCTGGACCATCCCGCAATCCTATCTGTCGCGGGAAAGCGCGCCCGGCGCGATCGGGCTGGTGGCCATGATCGGCAGCATCGGCGGCGCACTGATCCCTGTCGTGATCGGACGGATCAAGGATGCTAGCGGCAGCTTCACCGGCGGCTTCCTGGTGGTCTCCGGCGTTCTGGTTGCGGCCGCAGTGCTGATCTTCATCGCGCGGCCGAAGCTGATCCAGGCCGCACAGGCCGCGCGCTGAGAAAGCAGCCCTGAGCCGCCGCCCTTGATCGCGCCGGCTGACTTTGCTCTTGTGCGGGAACCGACGGACGTCGCTCCACACGATCGAGGTGATGAACGAAATTCCATGACACAGCCAAGCACCAGGACGAGAGCCGCCCCCGCGCCGGGAAATGCAAAGGCGGCGAGCCACGCGAAGCTCGTCATCGACTTCGACCGCTATATCCCAACCGTGCTGTCGAGCTTCGTCGCCAGGCTCAGGGCAAGCTCGAACGTGTTTTTCCTGCAGCGCTATGGCGTTTCGCTCGCGCAGTGGCGCATCCTGTCCTTTCTCGCCGAGCACCAGCCGGCCAGCGCCTACGACATCTGGACCCGGGCCAGCCTCGACAAGGCCGTCGTCAGCCGCGAGGCGGGCGCGCTCGCCCGCAAGGGCCTGGTCAAGATCGAGCAGGTCAAGGGCGACGCGCGCAACCGCTCGGAGATCCGGCTGTCGAAGGCCGGCACCGAGTTGCTCGATCGCAGCCTGAGCGAAATTCTCAGGCGCCACGACAATCTTACCGCGGGGCTCGATGCGAAATCGGTCGAGACGTTCCTGCGCGTGATCCGCCATCTCGAAGATCGCATTCCCCACATGGGCGACCAATCCGACCTTCCGTATTCGAGCCACGCGCCGGTGAAGCGAATCAGGCGCGGCGCGCAAGGCGCGGGCTAGTGGTCCGATTCCGGCAAAATGGGTAGCGAACGTCAAATCCGCTCCCCTAGACTGCGTCGATCTGCTGGCGAGAAGCCTGACCATCCGGCTAGTTCACCGTGGCGTGTAAAATTCCCAGATTGGAGAAAATCCATTTGGAGGGATCCATGAACGACACAACCAGCCTTGCTTCGCTATCTTCCGCCATCACGAACGTCGTCGCACGAGCTGCCCCCGCGATCGTTTCCGTGCATTCGCACCGTTTGCGGGCAACCGGCTTCGTGTGGAAGAAAGGCCTCGTCATCACCGCCGAGGAGGCGCTCGCGGACGAAGGCGAGGTCTCGATCAGGCTGCCGGACGGCTCCGTGCAGCAGGCCACTATCGCGGGACGCGACCACACCACGGATGTCGCATTGCTGCGCGTCGACACCGGGAGCATTCCGCCGATCACGCTGTCGCAACAGGTCCCCGCGCTCGGCACGCTCTGCGTCGTCGCCGCCGCGGAACACGGCGTGCCCACGGCTGCACTCGGCACTGTCTCGCTGGTCGGCAAGCCCTGGCGCAGCCTGCGCGGCGGCGAGATCGACGCCAGGATCGAACTCGACGTCCGGCTGCGTCACGGCCACCAGGGCGGGCTCGCGCTCAATGCCACGGGCGAAGCCATCGGCATGGCGGTGCTCGGCCCGCGGCGCGTGCTCGTGATTCCCTCGGCCACGATCGAGCGCGTCGCGAGCCGGCTCGAAACCCACGGGCGGATCGGGCGCGGCTATCTCGGCGTCGGATTGCAACCGGTCAAGCTCGACGACGGGATCGGCGCGATGGTGATGAGCCTCGACGGCGAAGGTCCTTCGGCGGCCGCGGGTATCCGGCAGGGCGACATCATCGTCGCCTGGAACGACCAGAAGCTCTCCGGCGTGCGGGCGCTACTGCAGGCGCTCGGCCCGGAAAGCATCGGCTCGGTCGTCGACGTCGCCGTGCGGCGCGCAGGCGAGCCAGCACGCTTCAAGGTCACCATCGGCGAAAGGCGCGAAGCGTGAGCGAGGAAGGTTCTTCAGCGATCGTCGTCGCCATCGAGGTCGAGGATCCGGTCCTGGCCGACCGGATCGCCGCGCTGCTCGCCGGCGTGGCCGGCCTGCGCATCGCCGCACCGGGCGAGGCGGCCGCGCTGGCGCTGGTGTCGCGGACGACACCGCGCACCTCCGGAGCGCAGGAGTTCGACCTCACGCCGCGCGAGCGCGACGTGCTGGGGCTATTGGCCGAAGGCGCCTCGAACAAGGCGATCGCCAAGCGGCTTGGGATTTCGGCGCACACCGTCAAGTTCCACGTCAGCTCGCTGCTCGACAAGCTCGACGCCACCGGCCGTACCGATGCGGTGGCGCATGCGGCGCGGCTCGGCGTGATCCATCTCTGAGACGCCGCCTCAGGCGATCGCGACCGGTCGGATCGGCGAGCCGGTGCTACCCGACAGGCGCAGGGGAAGCGCGATGAACAGCACGCGCGGGCGCCGCAGCGAAGCGATTTCGTCGAGGTTGAGGTTTTCCATGATGTGGATGCCTTCATCCACCAGCATGATGGCGTGAACCGAGACACCCGGCGTCGGCAGGCATTCGAAGCCCGGCGTGTCGGAGCCGACCAGCGTCGCGCCGCGCGCGATCAGCCAGCGCGCCGCCTCCTCGCCGGGGCCGGGCATGCCGCCGCGACGGCCGATGAAGGTCTCGCCATCGGTCCAGTATTTTGACCAGCCGGTTCGGATCAGGACCGCATCGCCTGCCTTGATCTCGGAGCCGCTCAGCGCCAGCGCGCGCTCCATGTCGGCAACCGAAATCTGTTCGGCCGGACCGAGGCAGTCGACGCCCCTGGCGACGGCGACGTCGAGGACGACGGCAGGCTGGATGATCGGCGGGATGTCAGCCGCATTCAGCTCGCGATAGCCGTCGCGGGTCTCGACCTCGGACACCTTGATGCCGCCATGCAGGCAGCCGTTGCGAGAGAAGTGACCAAGCGCGTCAATATGCGTGCCGGAATGGCCTGACGTGACGATCACCTCGTTGGCAAAGCTCGAGCCGTCTTCCCGCTTCTTCGGATGCGGGTCGCCATGCCGGCGATGCAACGCCAGCGAATAGGGAATGTGCTGATGATAGACCGGCATCGACGGCGCCATCGCATGCGACAGCTCGTAGACTTTTGCCCCTGCCCCGATCGCGCCGAACAGTTTCGCATCGAAGCCCGGCAGCCGGCTGTTCATCGCCATCTCCCCTTTTTGGTCGCGCTGCGCTCACACCCCGATTTTCGGTGCGCGGTGCCTGTCGAGCCCGATCGCGATGTTCTTGTGCTCCATGTAGATCTCGAAGGCGTAGTCGCCGCCGTCGCGGCCGATGCCGCTCGCCTTGACACCGCCGAATGGCGTCGGCAGGTGACGCACATTCTCTGAATTGACCCAGACCATGCCGGCCTCGACACCCTGCGCGACGCGGTGGGCGCGGCCGACGTCGCCGGTCCAGATATAGGCGGCAAGCCCGTAGCGGACGTCGTTGGCGATACGCAGCGCATCCGCCTCGTCCTCGAAGGGGATCACGGTCAGCACGGGTCCGAAAATCTCCTCCTGAGCGATGCGCATCTTGTTGTTGGCATCCGTGAACAGCGTCGGGCAGACGAAATTGCCCTTGCCGTCGAGCGCGCGCTTGCCGCCGACCGCGATCTGCGCACCGTCCTTGGTCGCATGGCCGGCGTAGCTCAGCACCTTCTCGACATGGCGCTGATGGATCAGGGGCCCGATCTCGGTCGCGGGATCGAGCGGATGGCCGACCTTGATCTTCTCGACACGCGCCTTCAGCTCGGCGGTGAACTTGTCGTAGATCGAGCGCTGCACCAGCGCCCGGCTCGAGGACGTGCAGCGCTGGCCGTTGAGGCTGTAGATCATGAACAGCACGGCGTCGCGGGCACGATCGAGGTCGGCATCGTCGAACACGATCACCGGATTCTTGCCGCCGAGCTCGAAATGCACGCGCTTCAGGGTCGGCGCGCCCTGCGCCATGATATGGCTGCCAGTGACGGACTCCCCGACGAAGGCGATCGCCTTGATCGCGGGATGCTCGGTCAATGCCTTGCCGGCACTCTCGCCAAGGCCATGGACCAGGTTGACGATGCCCTTGGGCAAGCCGGCGCCCTCGAACACCTCGCTCATGATCTCGGACAGGATCACCGCGCTGAGCGGGCTCCACTCCGCGGGCTTGTGCACCACCGTGCAGCCTGCCGCCAGCGCCGGCGCGATCTTCCAGGTCGAGAGCATGAAGGGCGTGTTCCACGGCGTGATGACGCCGATCGGCCCGATCGGCTGGCGGACCGTGTAGTTGAGATGAGTCTCGGTCGGCAGCGACAGGCCATCGGGCGCTTCCGGAGCCTTGTCGGCATAGAAGCGAAAATTCTCGGCGCCGCGCAGCGCCGCCTTCGCCATGTAGCGGATCGCCTGGCCACTATCGATGCTCTCGACCAGCGCGATCTCCTCGGAGCGCGCCTCGATCTTGTCGGCGATCTTGTGCAACAGCGCACGGCGCTTCTCGCCGGGAACGGTCTTCCAGACCTGGAAGGCTTCTTCCGCGGCGCGCGCGGCGCGATCGATCTCGGAGGCCCCTCCCGACGACACGTTGCAGAGCACCGAATTGTCGGAGGGATCGAAATCCTCGAAGGTGGCGCTGCTCGTCACGGCTTCACCGGCAATCCGGTGCGGCACGGTGGCGGACCGGAAGCGGGCCAGGAACTGCTGCGCCTTGCGCAGATTGTCGGTCAGTGCATCGTTGGCGAGAGGCTTGTTCATGTCGCTCCCTTTCAGGCTATCGTCTGCTCATGCTGGCTGCCACGGCTTGCGGGCTCGCCCCGGAGCCTGTGTGTGGGCGATACTATTAACATGTTAATTACCTGCCGAAAAGCCCGTTTCTCCGGCGAAATCACCGGTTAGTGAATGTATTCAATCGGCCAGCGTTCCGTCCGAATGAACGATTTCCCCCTCAACCAGGGTCAGGCGGCTCCTGGCCGCGGCAATATCCGCCGGCGCAAGAGCAAGAATGTCGCGATCGAGCACGGCGAGATCGGCACGCCGGCCAACCTCGATCCGGCCCCGTGATCGCTCATGGCCCATCGCGAAGGTGCCGCCCTCAGCATAGGCGGCAAGCGCCTCTCGCATGGACAAGGCCTCGCCGGCATTGAGCAGGAGACCTGAGGCGGTGGTGCGGTCGACGGCCGTCGCGATCGCCTGATAAGCCGACAGCGGCCCGATCGGGTGATCGGAACTGCCGGCAATCACGACGCCCGCCTCGCGGACGCTTCTGCCGGGATAGAGCCGCTGCGCGCGAGCGGGTCCCACCGCTTCCGCAAAGGAGCCACCCAGCCGGTGCAGGAATCCGTATTGCGGCACGACAATGGCCCCAAGCCGGCGGACGCGTGCGATCGCGTCATGTCCCGGCACCGCGAAATGCTCGAGGCGATGGCGCCGGCCTTCGCCGGGCGCGGTTCGCGCGGCCGCTTCCAGACAATCGAGCCAGGTCCCGATGCCGCGGTCGCCGATCACATGCGCCGCGAGCTGCCAGCCGGCGGCATGGGCTTCGATCACCTTGGCACGCAATGCGTCAGGCTCCTCCATCAGGAGGCCGCAGCTATCGCGATCGGCATAGGTTTCCGAGAACGCCGCGGTCCGCGCGCCGATGATGCCGTCGACAAAGAATTTCAGGGTCCGCACCTGCCAGCGCGGATCGATACCAGAAGGCACGAGGTCGAGCCGCCTCGCGTCGGCCGGATCGATCCGCAGCATGAACCCCATGCGCAGCGGCAGGCCACCTGCCTCGCGAAGGGCGTTCCAGACGTTCCATTCGGCCTCGAAGCCATGATTGAAGCCGACCGCGGCCTCCACCGCGGCGACGATGCCGAAACCCAGACATTCGTCGGCGAACTTGCGGATCGCCGCGCTGGTGCGCGCCGGCGACGGCGGCGGGATCAGGCCTGCGACGATATCGGCGGCATGCTCGGTGAGCACGCCGGAGAGTTTTCCTTGCGCACGCTCGATCGTGCCGCCCGGAGGGTCGGGCGTCGTGTCATCGAAGCCTGCACGTGCGAGTGCCGCGGAATTCGCCACCGACAGGTGCCCGCCGGTGCGGCGCAGCAGCACAGGACGGCCATTGGAAACAGCATCGAGCTCGGCGCGCGCGGGGTGACGTCGCTCCTTCAGGAATTGCTCGCTGTAGTCGGCGGACATCACCCATTCGCCGGGCGAGGCGGCCGAACAAGCAGTTCGAACCTGCGCGAGCAGTGCTTCGACAGACGTCGTCGCAGGCCCCAGCGCCAGATTCAGCAGTTCCTGCGCGCGCATGAACAGATGCAAGTGCGCGTCAGTCAATCCGGGCAAGAGCCGGCTGCCACCAAGGTCGATGACCCGGTCGGCCGCCGGCGCATCCTTGCGTGTGCCGATCCAGGCGATCGCGCCGTCCCGGATCAGCAGGCTGTCGGATAACGTGCCATCGGGCGCGCGATCACCGATCAACGCGCCCGTCAGCAGGATGGACTGCGGCCTAGTGGAGCGGATTTGACGTTCGCTAGCCATCTGCCACGATTCCTTCATGCGAACGTCAAATCCAAAGCTCCACTAGCATCAATAGTTTGCCAGTGGTCCTTTGCTTCTAACATTCGCCAACGTGCCTCCCAGATGGGATGCGAATGTTAGAATCGGACCACTAGACCGCATCCTTGACCACGGCGATCATGTCGATCTCGATCTTCAAGCCCGCGCGCGCCAGATGCGCCACGCCGACGGTGGTGCGTGACGGCGGCTCCTTCGGGAAGAATTCGCGGAACACTTCGTTCATGGCCGCGAACTCGTTCATCATGTCGGTCATGTGGATGGTCATCTTCAGCGCCGTGTCCATCGAGGCGCCGCCGGCTTCAGCCAGCGCCTTGACGTTCTCGAGCGCGATGCGGGTCTGCGCCTTGATGTCGGCCGGAAATTCGCGCGTCACCGGGTCCGAGCCGGTCTGACCCGAGATGAACAAGAGCTTGTCCCAGCGGATCGCCGGCGAATAGGGGATGCCGGGCCGCAGGCCGGTGGGTGGAACGATGACGGTACGTGCCATGATGCTTCCTTCGGTTTGTGGACGGAGTAATTGCTAGCCGGCGTCGCGATAGCGTTCACCGGCGCCGAGATAGGCCGCGAGCACCCGCGGATCCTGCTTGAGCTCGGCCGCGGCGCCGGAGGCGACGACGTTGCCGACCTCGAGCACGAAGCCGCGATCGGCGACCGACAGCGCTAGATGCGCGTTCTGCTCGACGAGAATGGCGGTCATGCCATGGGCCTTGAGCCGGGCGATCGCCTCGAAGATCTCCTCGGTGATGCGCGGCGCCAGCCCGATCGAGGGTTCATCCAGCATCAGGAGCTGCGGCTCGGCCATCAGCGCCCGGCCGACCGCAACCATCTGCTGCTCGCCGCCCGACAGCGTGCCGGCGAGCTGACGACGCCGCTCCTTCAGCTTCGGCAGCAGGTCATAGATGCGCTCGACGCTTGCCGCGATCCTGGCGCGCCCCTCGCGGCGGCGCAGGAACGCGCCGAGGCGCAAGTGATCCTCGACGCTCAGATGCGGGAACAGCTCGCGTCTTTCGGGCACGATGACGATGCCGCGCGCGACGCGGGTTTCCGGCTTCAGGTCGCCGATGTCTTCGTCATTGAACGAAACCGATCCGGACTTCTGCTGCAACACGCCCATCAGGCTGTTGAGCAGCGTGGTCTTGCCGGCGCCGTTGGGACCGATGAAGGTGACGAACTCGCCGCGGGCGACGTCGAAGCTGATCGCGTCCAGCGCGATCGCCTCGCCATAGCCCACCGTAAGGCTGGAGACTTCAAGCAGCTTTGTCACTGATGCCACCAAGATAGGCCGCAATCACGGCCGGATCTGCCTGCACTTCCTTCGGACAACCCTGCGCAATGATGCGGCCACGATCGAGCACCACCAGCCGCTCGACGCAGCCCATCACAAGCTCCATGTCATGCTCGACGAGCAGGATCGTGACCCCCTCGGCCTGCAACTGGCGCAGGATCTTCACCAGCATCAGCTTTTCCGAAAAGCGCAGGCCCGCGGCCGGCTCGTCGAGCAGCAATATCTGCGGATCGGCGACCAGCGCGCGCGCAATCTCCACGATGCGCTGCTTACCGAGCGGCAAGCTCCCCGCGGCAAGGTCGGCTTCGGCCTCGAGCCCGACGCGGCGGAGAGCGGCGGATGCGCTGGCAAGCGCCTGACGATTTTCCACGGCATCGAGCGCGAACAGGCCGCGCATGAAGCCCGAGCCCGTGCGCCAGTAGGCACCGAGCGCGACGTTCTCGATCACGCTCAGCGTCGGTACGAGCTGGACATGCTGGAAGGTACGCGCCACGCCTCGCTGCACGATCCGATGGCTTGCAGGCAACGGCGAGCCGAACAGCGTCACCTCGCCGCTGGTCTGCCGCAGCAGACCTGAGATGATGCCGAACAACGTGGTCTTGCCGGCGCCGTTCGGTCCGATCAGGCCTACGAACTCGCCGCGCCCGAGCTGCATGTCGACGTCGGCCAGCGCCTGCAGGCCGCCGAAGCGGATTCCGATTCCCTTCAAATCGAGCAGCACCGCACCCTGTCCGCTCGCGGGCGGCTCGGCCGTGGCCAGGCCCCCTCCGTCACGCGGGCGCGCGGCCGCCTTCGGCAGGAAGCGCTCCAGCACGGGCGACAGGCCCTGCGGCCATTTCAACAGCATCACGACGAGGATTACGCCGAACACGATCACCTCGAGATTGCCGGAAGCACCCCAGCGCGCCAGCACGTCCTGCAGCGCCCATTGCGCGCTTTCCAGCGTCAACGCGCCGACGACGCCGCCGACCGCGCTCGCGGGCCCGCCGACCACCGCCATGATCAGGAGCTTGAACGAGGTGAGCAGCGCGAAGGGTGATGGGCTGACAAAGCGCAACAGATGCACATAGAGCCCGCCGGCGAGCGCCGCGAGCATGGCCGAGAACACGAATACCTTGATGCGCAGCACCGCGGTGTCGACCCCGAAGCTGCGCGCCATGCCGTCGTGGGATTCCAGCGTGGCGATCGCCCGCCCGATCCGCGACGTGCGCAGCCGCGACAAACCGAGCACCGCGAGCAGCACGATACTCCAGACGAGCTGGGTATAGAGCCGGTCGTCGGTGAGCGCATGGCCGAACAGCGACAGCGGCGGGATCTTGTCGAGCCCGGAAGCGCCGCCGGTCACGTCATGCCAGGCGGTGAAGGCGCTCGAAAAGGCGATGCCGTAGGCGAGCGTGGCGAGCGGCAGATAGTGTCCGCGCAGGCGAAGCGTGATGAAGCCGATCAGCGCGGCGACAAGCGCCGTCAACGCGATGCTCACGATCAGGGTGAGGACGGAATCGATGCCATAGGCGCGGGCAACAAGCGCCGAGCCATAGGCGCCGAGCCCCATGAACGCCGCCTGCCCGAGCGAGATCTGACCGGCCTGCAGCAGCAGCACGAGGCCTATCGCCGCAAGCGCATAGATGCCGGCATAGGCGAAGATGCCGACATAGAACGGCGGCAACAGCCACGGAACGACCAGGAGAACGGCGCTTGCCGCTGCGGCGATGACGGCCCGGGGACGCATGGCAGTCACCTCGCGTCCGCGCGCTGCCGGGCATTGCGCCAGAGCAGGATGGGGACCAGCAGGCTGAACACCAGAACGTCACGATAGGCGCTGGCGAGATAGGCCGAGGCCGATTCGAGGCCACCGACCATCATCACGCCCGCCAGCGACAACGGATAATCGACAAGTCCGCCCATCGCTGCGCCGACGAATCCCTTGAGACCGACCATGAAACCCATTTCATAGTTGGCCGTGATCAGCGGCGCCAACAGCATGCCGCTGAGCGCACTGAAGGCCGCGGCGAGCAGGAAGGCAAGTCCGCCCGCGAGATCGACCGGGATGCCGCAGAACTGCGCGCCGAGCCGGTTCATGGCGGAAGCCTGGAGCGCCTTGCCGAGCAGCGTGAACTCCGAGAACAGATAAAGTCCTCCCATCGACAGCAGCGCCACGACGAGGATTGCAACGCTCTGATAGGCGACGAAGACGGGTCCGAGCATGAAACCGCCCGCAGCCACGGGATCGACCGGATAAGGGTTGGCGCCCCAGATCAAAAGCCCGAGCCCCTGCATGATCATGGATACGCCGACCGAGATGATCACGAACACGATCGTTGTCGCGTTCGGGATCGGATGCACCGTGAAGCGGTAGATCAAGACGCCGAGCGGAGCGACAAGGATCAGCGCCACTGCCATCATGCCGATGATCGGCAATTGCAGCGCAAGCGCGGCGCGGGTCAGTGCAATCGCCGCGGCCGCAGCCAGGATCAGGCCGATCGCGACGACAGCCGCGCGGCGCCAGTCCCGCCGCCACCGCGGCGCGTCGAGCAGGACGCAGAGCAAAAGTCCGCCGGCGAGAAGATACAGCGTCCCCGGCATGCGTCCCTGCAACAGGTCGGCAAGCGTCAGCGCGCCCAGCATGACATACTCGCCCTGTGCGATGTTCACCACCCGCGTGACGGCGAACACCAGCACAAGGCTGAGCGCAAGCAGCGCATAGACCAGGCCGTTGGTCAGACCATCGACCAGAAGAAAGAGGATAGTGTCGATCATGCCCTATTTGGCATCATAGAGCCTGAATTCGTCGTTCTTCACAATAGAGATGAACGTGCTGCGCTGGTCGAGACCGAGATGGTCGGTCGGCGAATAGTTGAAGATGCCGCCGACGCCGACGAATTCCTTGGTGCCTTCGATCTTGTCGCGCAGCGCGGCGCGTGCCGCATCGACATTGTCGAGCTTGGTGCCCGACTTCACCGCGGCCTTGGCGGCTTCGATCACGATGTTGCCGGCATCCCAGGACTGGCCGGGGAAGATATCGACCTTCGGCACGTTGAAGCGCTTCTCATAGAGCGAGGCGAACTTGGTGATGACGGGCTTGAGCGGATTGCTGTCGGGCAGGTCGGTGTAAACCAGCACCGGCGTGGTGCCGAGCAGCGCGCCGTCGACGTCCTTCTTGCCGATCGAGATGAAGGCGTTGTTGGCCGAGCCGCCGGAATGATAGATCGGCCCGGTATAGCCGACGCGCTTGAGCGCCTGATGCACCAGCGCCGATGACGGCGGGATGGCGTGGATATAGACCGCGCCGGGATTGGACTGCCGCACCTTCAGCGCCTGCGGGGTGAAATTGGTGTCGGTGCGCGCAAAGCGCTCCGCCGCGACGATATCGACGCCCTTGGCCTTGGCGACGGCCTGCAACGCGACCCAGCCGCCCTCGCCGAAGGAATCCTCAAGGCCCAGGAATGCGACCTGCTTGATGCCGCGTTTGACCATGTCGTCGACGAGCGCTGCGACCTGAAGCTGGTCGGTACTTGGGGTCTTGAAGATCCAGTAGCGGTCCTTGGCCGGCTCGATCACGCTCTGGCCGAGCGCGAGCGAGATGTTCGGCACCTTCGCCTGCGTCACCGTCTCCAGGATCGCCATCGAGGTCGGCGTCGTGGTGCAGCAGATCACGACATGGGCATTGTCCTCGGTGATCAGCTTGCGGACGTTGTTGACCGCTTTGGTCGGATCGGAGGCGTCGTCATAGGTGATGAACTTCACCGTGAACGGCAGGCTGGTGTCGGCCGCGATCTGCTCCTGCAGCAGCTCAAGCGCATTCTTCTCCGGCAGGCCGAGCGCCGACGCGGGCCCGGTCATGGCAACGACGGAACCGATGCGCAGCTCCGGCTTGTCCGCGGCAAAGGCCGTGGCCGACAGCATCAACGCGGCGCAGGCGGCAGCGATGGCGACTACTCTCATGCTTAACTCCCCCTCTTTTCGGTTTGCCCGGCAACGATCAGTCGAGCACGTAGTTTGGTACCGGTTGCAGCAATGGCGGCTTCGTCGGCTGCATCGCCGAGCCGTCGAACGTTTCCACAGCCATCGACTCCTCGAACCAGCGGCGCGGCGGCGGCGCGCCCCAGAAGGTCTGGCGCACCGGATTGTTGAGACTCCAGCGGATCGGCTCCGCCGAAGTGTCGCCGGTGAGATAATCGCCGGTGTAGAGCTCGAAACGGTTGCCGTCGGGATCGCGGACATAGACGAACAGCGCGTTGGAAATGCCGTGGCGCGCGGGCCCGCGCTCGATGCTGTCGGCGTAGCCGGCGCCGGCCAACATGTCGCAGGCCTTGATGATGCCCATCGGCTCCGGCAGCGAGAAGCCGACGTGGTGCGCGGCCGGACCCGCGCCGGTCATCACCGCAATGTCATGGACGGTGGCTTTCCGGAACAGCCAGCTCGCCCAGATGCGCGGCTCCGGCGGCTCTGACTCGGTGTACTCCGCACAGCCGAAGCCGAGCTCCTTGGTGTACCACTCGTAGCCCGCCTGCGCGTCCGGCGTCAGCACGTTGACATGGTCGATCCGTGTCGGCGAGACGCCGCGGTGCAGATGATATTGCTGCACGAGCCACGGCACGGTCGCGATCTTGGCGTAATAATCGATGTTGAAGCCAAGCGGATCCTGCACCCGCAAGGTGCGCCCCTGCCCCAGGATCTCGTTGCCAACCCAGCGGACGGGAAGGCCGAGCTCCTCGAACCGCGCCTTCATGCGCTCCAGATCGTCTTCGCTGGCGACGCGGAAGCCGATGCCGCCGACGCCGCCGCTGTCTGCCTTTCGCAGCACGAAGGTGTGGTGCTGCTTGTCCTCGGTGCAGCGCAGGTAGATGCGGTTCTCGTCGCGCGCGGTCTCGTGCAGCCCGATCAGGTCGACATAGAAGGTGCGGGCCCGCTCGAGGTCGGTGGTGCGGAACTCGACATGTCCGAGCTTCTGGATGTTGGCAATATCCTTGATCCGACCGCCGCTCATGGCCGCCTCCTTTGATTTTGCGGGTATTTCCCGAAACTTAGCGGCCTGCCCCACCCCGTCTGTATCACGCGCTACCAAGCCGACACATTCTTTGGTGCGAGGCCGCCGTGTTACCGCGGGGCGTAGGCGACCGCCTTGATCTCGATAACGAGACCCGGCCGTGCCAGGCCCGCGATCTCCAGGATCGTCCAGGCCGGAAACGGCTCGCGGATGTAGCGGCTCTTGATCTCCACGCAGCGCACCAGATGCTTCTGCAGGCCGACATGATAGGTGACGAGCTCGACGATATCGTCGAGCGTGGCGCCGGCTTCCTCCAGCACGATCTTCAGGCGATCGAAGGCGTTGACGATCTGCCCTTCGTCATCATCGGGCATCGATCCGTCGGGATTGAGACCGATCTGGCCGGCGACATAGATGAAGTCTCCGGCACGGACGGCGGGCGAATAGCCGAACTTCTTGAAGATGGTCGAGCCGTCCTTGGTGGCGAAGATCGGGTTGTTGGAAACGATGGCTTGCTTCTTCACGTTTTTCTCCGATGGTCTGAAGGCCTAGATGCGGGCGGTTGGCGGCAATGGCAGGTCGAGCAAAAGCCGCCCATAGGCTTCGCCGATCATATCCGGCTGCAGCAGCAAATGGCTGCTCATGGCGTGTACGTCGCGAAACAGCCGCTCAATCCGTGTGCCCTGCGGCAGCACCGAGCCACCGAGTGCGGCGAATATCGCCTGCGCGGTGCGGAGCGCCAGGCGCGAGGCAACCGCGATGCGGGTGCGGATCGCGGCGCGATCGATCAGGCTGACGCCGCCGGTGCGCTCCGCCTGGAGCACGATCTCGTCGGCATCGTCAAGCAAGGCACGGCGCAGCATGGCAAGCGTCGCTTCACTGGTCGCGACCTCGATCTGCGCGACCCGATCCTCGACCAGCGCCTTCTGCGCGGCCGGACTGACCTTGGCGCGAACGATGGCGCGGAACTCCTCAGCCACGGCGGAGGCAACGCCGAGCGTCGGCGCCAGCGTCGACATCGCGTTGATGGCGTTGAGCGGCGCATCTGATATCGGGCCGTGATGCGGGCAGGTCGCGTGGCGGCCGCCCTCCTGCAGCACCTGCCAGTTCATCCAGCGATGGTCCGGCACGAAGGTCTTGCTCAGCGCGATGTCCTTGCTGCCGGTGCCGCGCATGCCGAGCACGTTCCAGCTCTGATGATCGATCGCGAAAGCATCCGCCGGAACCAGCACGACATGCATCACGGGCTTGCCGTCCACCGGGATCGGCACCAGCAGACCCGCCCAGGTCGCGACATCGATACCGGAGGCATAGCGCCAGCGGCCGCTCAGGAGCATACCGCCCGCGACAGGCTCGACCTCGATGTCGTGGCCGACACCGCCGGTCAGGAGCGACACGATGGTGGGCCTGCCCGAGAGGAAGACCTCGCGCTGCGCCTGGTCAGGGAATTTGCCGATCATCACGACGTTGGCGCTGGACAAGCCCAGCACCCAGGCCGTCGAGGAGCAGCCGCGCGCGATCTGGTAGACCGCCTGCCAGGCGGCGCGCGTGTCCATGCCGAGCCCGCCATAGAGGCTCGGCTGGGTGATCCGGAACAGCCCGGCATCGACGAGCCGCTCGGCGACCTCGGGCGGCAGGCTGCGCCGCTGCTCGATCTCGGAGGCGCGGCCCCGCAGCCAGGCCTGCACCTCTTCGGCGCGCGCGAGCAGCGCGGCAAGATCACGGTCAGCCGGTGCAGGACAAGACTGGACAGCCGCCATCGACGACATCTACGCCTCCCGGAGTTGGGCCTCGCCAAAAAACGTGGCGACGTGATGCTAGAACAAGCTATTTTTGCCGCGCTGTATCGCCCTATACGAGATGTGGCGCTATTTCGACCGTAGCAAATCTGGCGGCAGGGAGCCGTTGAGACGAATGCCACAGAAAAAGCTCGGGACCTGGCGGATCGACCGGCAGCTCGTGGAGATGCTGACCGGGCACGCGTGCTATGGCCGGCGGAAGAAGTTCAAAAAGAACGCCGTGCTCTATGAGCAGGGCGAGGTGTCGACCCGCTTCTATTTTGTGATCAAGGGGCTGGTGCAGATCTCGATCATCCGCGCCGACGGCTCGGAAGTCGTGCTTGAGCTGATGGGGCCCGACACGATCTGCGGCGAAGGCTCGGCCTTCGACGGACTGCCGCGCTTCTCCAGCGCCGTCGCGGTCGAGGACACCGAGACCATCGAGTTCGAGACGTCGAAGCTGACGGAAGCGTTCCGCCTGCATCCGGAGTTCGCCGCCTCGCTGTTGCGCGTCACCAGCCTGAAACAGCGGGTGCTGGCGATCCGCCTGAAGCATCTCGCCTCACGCGAGCCACAGGAACGCATCATGGAGCTGTTGACGCGGCTGGAGGAAATGTTCGCGATCGATCATCCGAAAGGACGCCTGCTCGTGACCCACGTGACCCATGAGCAGATCGCGGCGATGACCGGAACGTCGCGCGTGACCGTCACCCGCACGCTGCAGCGCCTTCGCGCGCGGGGCCGCATCGGCATTCTCGACGGTCACATCGTCCTGATGCGCCGGCGCAGCGGCTGACGAGCCTTGCGAAATGTTTCGCGCTCATGCCGCGGAAAGGCTGGCGTCCGCGAGCCCGTAGCGACCTTCGTGATAGACCAGTGGGCGCTGCGCCTTCGCGGGCCCCAGAATGTCCTTCACCTCGCCGACAATGATGCGGTGGTCGCCACCGGGATAGACGCACGCGACCTCGCAGAACAGCGCACCGTTTGAATCGGGGATTGTGAGCCACGGGCCCGATCGCCGGCAATCGGCGATATCCCAATTGTCGCCCTGTCCGGCAAAACGGCGGGATACATCCTGCTGCGCCGCGGTGAGGACATTGACCGAGAACAGGCCCCGGTCGATGATCATGCGCGCCGTCCGGCTCTCGTTTCTGGCGCAGAACAACAGGAGCGACGGATCGAGGCTGAGCGAGGTCAGCGAGTTGACGGTCAGCCCGATCACACCGTCAGGCGTGTCTGCCAGCACAACCGCCACGCCGGTCGCAAAGCGGCCCATCATCTGGCGAAAGGTCGGCGTTGCGCTCAAGGCCGTCTCCTGCGTCGCTGTCCTCAGTCAACGCAGGATGCCGGAGAACAGGGCCTTCGCGCTGTATCGCCATACACAGGCGGCGCTTCGAAGCGCGCGATCAGGCGCGGCCGGCGAGCACCTTGTCGCGGCCCACGAAGCCGGCGCGCGGTGCGCGCACCAGCTCGTATTGGCCGCGCTTGCAGCGCACGGCGCCCTGGCGGCGCAGCCGTTGCATCGCCCGGGTCACGGTGATGCGGGAGGCGCCGATCAAATCCGCGATCTGCTGATGCGTCAGCACGATCGCCGGCGCATCCCGGGAGCTGATCTGCGCCAACAGCTCGGTGATGCGGACTTCGGGCGAAGCCTGCGCCACCTGCACGAGCCGGCTCGCCAGCGTCCGCTGCTTGAGCGACATGGCGTGCACGATCAGCGCCGAAAGCTCGGGATCCGACGACATCAGCTTGGAGAAATCGGCCGCCGGAATCACCAGCACCTCGCTCGCCTCGAGCGCGCTTGCGCTCGAGAAGCGCGGCAACTGATCGAACGCCGCGCCTTCGCCGCAAAGCGCACCCGGCCCGACGATGTCGATCAGCAGCTCATGGCCGCCGCTGCCGAGCATACCGATCCCGACCCGGCCGGAGATCACGACATAGACCTGGCTGCTCACCTCGCCCTGGCGGTAGATCACGCAACCCTTCGCGATCCTGCGGCGTGCAAGCGGCGGAGAAAGCCTGAGCAGATGGGTAAGCATCGCGGACGGGACGCGCAGCGTCTCCGTCACTTCCGGGCGACCGCTTGCCGCCGACGATGAACCTGCCTCCGACATGTCTTTCTCCTCGGCCCCGGCAACTACAGCGCCCAAGACCAACGCCTTTATATATCATCGGCTGGATCGGCTTAGAACCGCGTCATTGCCGCAGCCGGGGTGAATTGCGGCCAAGGCTCCCGCCGCACGGAAAAAGCCGGGTTCCGGGCAGCTTCACGCTTCGGGAAGATGCTGGCATGCAACGGCGAACTCCCGCATCATGGATGCGAGCCCGCGGAAATGATGCTAGCAACCTAGTGTCCCGGACCCGAAGTTCGCATCATTTCGCGGCGAGTTTTCTTTTGCGAGCTTCGGGTCCGAAAGGACACTAGCAATTCTACGATTCCAGTGTGGTTTTGGTTCGGAAGTTGGTTTGGTGAACTCGCGGCATAAAACGAAGAGAACGTCCGAACCACCACACTAGATATCGCGACCGCCCCTTTCACCCAGATGTTGCAGATCACCCAACAATTCGGCTGGCGCCAGGGCCTGTTCTCGGTGAAGACGTTTGTCGCCGCGATGCTCGCGCTCTACATCGCATTCCGTCTCAATCTCTCGCAGCCGAGCTGGTCCCTGACCACGGTCTACATCGTGTCGCAGCCGCTCGCCGGCATGGTGCTTGCAAAATCTCTGTATCGCGTGCTGGGGACCCTGATCGGCGCGGTCGTGTCGCTCGTCATGGTGGCGCTGTTCTCCAACACGCCGGAGCTGTTTTGTCTCGCGCTGGCGCTCTGGATCGGGCTTGGAACCTTCGTCTCGATCTATCTGCGCGATGCCCCGCAATCCTATGCCGGCATCCTCGCGGGCTATTCCGCCGCGATCATCGGGCTGCCGGCTGCGCTCGCCCCTGAGACCGCGTTCGACTACGCGGTGGCACGCTGCCTGGAAATCATGCTCGGGATCGCCTGCGGCGCGGTGATGCATCACGTCATCTTCCCGGTCCGGGCAGGCGACGCGTTGCGCAAGGCGCTCGATGCGACATTGCCGGCCATGGCGCGCTGGGCCGGCGACGCGCTGCGCGGCGAAGGCAGCGAGGAGAAGGGCCTGATCGACCGCCGACGGATCATTTCCGACGTCGTCGCGCTCGACAATCTCAGGGTCTTCGCCTCGCTCGACACGCCGTCCTTGCGGGCCGTCGACCAGGTGATCCGGCAATTCGAGGGCCAGTTGATGTCGTTGCTGGCACTCCTGATGTCGGTTTACGACCGCTTCGCTCTGCTGCGGGGTCGCCGGCCGGAGGTGGCGGATCAATTGCGGCCGCTGCTGGAGCGCGCCGCAGGCTGTATTGCCAGTGCACTCGAAGCCACGACGCCGGGTGAAGCGAAGAACGAAAGCGAGGCCGAGCACGGGCTCAAAGCGGATATCGAGGCGGCGCTGCCGTCTTCGGAAACACTGCGCACTGACCCCGATGGTTTCCTGCTGCGCAGCATCCTGTTGCGGCTCGGCGATGTGATCGCGCTATGGCGCAAGGCGGTCTGGCTGCGCACCCATATTTATGTCGGCGCGGTGCCTGAGGAGGATGAGCCTGCGCCGTCGCTACGCCCCTATCGCGACGTGACGCTGGCGACGATCGGCGCGCTGATTTCCGTCGTCACGGTGCTTGCGGCAAGCGCCTTCTGGATCTTCTCGGCATGGCCGAGCGGGCCGACCGCCGTGACCTTCGCCGGCATCATGTGCGCGATCATGGGGGCACGTGACGATCCCGCGCAGGCCTCCGCCGTCTTCCTGAAGATGACCATCGTCGGCGTGGCGATCGCGGCGCTTTACATGATCGTGCTACCGACACTGTCAACCTTCCCGGCGCTCATCGTCGCGCTGGCGCCGTTCTATCTCGTTTGCGGCCTGCTGCTGGCCTCGCCCGCCATGGTGCCCTACACGATGCCGATGATCTTCGTCGGCGGCGGATTGCTCGGGCTCTCCAACGCCATGAGCTACGACTTCGAGGCATTCCTCAACAGCGCGCTCGGCTATGTCGTCGGCATCGGCATTGGCGCGCTGTCGCTCGGCCTCTTGCGTCCGCTCGGCACCGACTGGGCGGTGCAGCGCATCGTCAGCGGCATCTTCACCGAACTCGCCGAGGTCGCGGGACCGGGGCCGGCCGTGCCGCGCTCGACCTTCGAGAGCCGCATGTTCGATCGTATCAACGCGCTTTTCATGCGGCTCGATCCCATGCTGGCGGATCAGCGTTCCACCCTGCAGGCGAGCCTCGGCAGCCTTCGCATCGGCCTCAATATCCTGGTGCTGCGCACCCTGCAGCAGGAATTGCCGGCGGAGGCGGCGGTACCGCTGCAGCAGTCATTTGCGGCGCTTGCGGAGTATTTCTGGCACAAGGGCCGCAAGCGCGCCTGGCCGGTCGCGGTGCTTGAGGCCTCGCGACACCGGATCCTCGAGATCGGGGATACGCCGGCGCTGACGCGGGTCGCTGAAGCGCTGTACAATATCGAGGCGACGCTGCGGCTGCATGCCGATTTCTTCGCGCCGACGACCACCCATTCGGAGGCGCGCGACGCGCCTGGGATCGCAACGAACCGCACTGCATCATGACGACAGACGGGTAGAACGCATGATCAAGGAAATCAGCCTCGACGGAGTGTACCTGCCGCCGCTCCTCGGCTATCTCGCGGGAACGGCGCTGGTCTGGTATCTGCTCCGCGCCCTGCTGGGCCGGCTCGGGGTCTACCGCTACGTCTGGCATCCGCCATTGTTCAACACTGCACTGTATGTGATCCTGCTCAGCGCGTTCGTGACTGCAACCCTTTAGGCCGCGCCAGTTGATCGGCATGAACTGTTGCGAAAAACCGCTATCGATCCCTTCCGGATCGGGCCAACGACCTCCGAAAGACCGATGCCTGCCTTGAGCTCGATGCTTCGCGTCCTCGTGACCCTCGCGGTGATCGCCATCGCCGCCGTCGCCGGCTGGTATCTGTGGCGAACCTACGAGGAAAGCCCCTGGACCCGCGACGGCCGCGTGCGCGCCAACGTCGTCAACGTGGCGCCTGACGTCGCCGGTGCCGTGGTCGACATCCGCGTCAAGGACAACCAGGAGGTCAGGATCGGCGACGTCCTGTTCGTGATCGATCCGGCGCGCTACCAACTTGCGGTATCGCAGGCGGAAGCGGCACAGGCCGGCGCGAAAAGCGTGCTCGATCAGCGCGAGGAGGAATTCGCCCGCCGCGAAAAGCTCAGCTCGATCTCGATCTCCGACGAGGCGCTCGCCCAGGCGCGCGCCGCGGCACTCGGAGCACAGGCATCCTACGACCAGGCGACGGCCGAGCTTGGCACCGCCAGGCTCAACCTCGCCCGCACCGAGGTTCGCTCGCCGGTCAACGGCCACGTCACCAATCTCCTGCTCGACCGCGGCGACTATGCGACCGCCGGCCGCGCCCTGGTCGCGATCGTCGACAGCGATTCCTATTATGTCGCCGGCTATTTCGAGGAGACCAAGCTGCGCAACATCAGGGTTGGCGATCCCGCCTCGATCCGCCTGATGGGATACCCTCGCCCGCTGACCGGGCATGTGCAGAGCGTGGCGCGCGCCATCACCGATCGCGAAAATGCGCTCGGCAACGATCTGATCGCCAACGTCAATCCGACCTTCAGCTGGGTGCGGCTCGCACAACGCATTCCGGTGCGTATCGCGATCGATGACGTGCCCGACGGCATCACCTTGAGCGCCGGCATGACTGCGACCATCGTGGTCACGCAAGGCGACGACCGCCGCCGCGTCAAGCCGCCGGCGCCATAGCGCCCGCCATCGAGCCATCCTATTCCGGCGCGCACACCGGCGCCTTTTTGGCGAAAATGCGCGTCATAAAATCTATCAATATCAATATGTTATAAATTTCTGCATGCAAAATGCAAAAAGTTGTTGTCAGGCCATCGCTCCTGCACCAGACTTGGACTGCCGGGTCGTCGCCAACAGTCCAACAACAATGATGACCCCAAACACCGGGGAAATCGTCAAGCCATTGGAGAGCGCCATGAGCGATCAGGCCGCAGCCATCGCAGCATCATCCGCAGTCAAGCCGTCCGGGGTACGCTGGAAGATCTTTCTCCTGATGCTGTTCCTGATCTCGATCAACTATATCGATCGCGCCTCGCTGTCGGTCGCGATGCCGCTGATCTCCAAGGAATTCGACATCGACCCGGCGACGCAGGGGTTGTTGCTCAGTTCGTTCTTCTGGACCTATGCGTTCATGCAGGTTCCCGGCGGCATGCTGGCCGATCGCTTCAAGCCGCGGATCGTGATCGCATCGGCGACGATCTTCTGGGGCGCCTTCCAGGCGATCGCCGCGGTAGCGACCAGCTGGTGGATGCTGCTGCTGACCCGGCTTGGGCTGGGCGCCTCGGAAGCGCCGATCTATCCGGCCGGCGGCAAGCTCAACGCGATCTGGATGACCCAGACCGAGCGCGGCCGCGGCGCGACGCTGCTCGACGGCGGCGCACCGCTCGGCGCCGCGCTGGGATCGATCGTGATCGCGTGGCTGATCGCGGCCTTCGATTCCTGGCGCGCCGCCTTCATCATCGCCGGCGTAGGCACGATGCTGTGCGGCCTGTGGGCCTGGTACTACATCCGTAACGAGCCGCGGCAGCACCCCTCGGTCAACGAGGCCGAGGCGCGCTACATCGAGCAGGCCCATGCGCTGGAGGACGCGGCCTCGCCGGGCGCGCACGGCGGCAACTGGATGGCTTATTTCCGCTTCCGCTCGACCTGGTGCATGTGCCTGGGGTGGATGTTCTTCAACACCACCTTCTACGGTCTGCTGACGTGGATGCCGACCTACCTGTACAAGATCCACAACTTCGACATCAAGACGCTCGGCGGCGCCTCCTTCATCATCTTCTTCGCCGGCTTTGTCGGCGAGCTGGTCGGCGGATGGATCGGCGACACCTGGCGGGCTCGCGGCGGCGCGCCGAACCTGGTGTTCCGCACGCTGTTCGGCATCGCCGCCATCCTGACCACGATCTCGATCTTCTCGGTCGCCTATGTGACCGAGCCGATCGCCGTCGTCACGCTGCTCTCCAGCACCCTGTTCTTCCTGCGCTGGTGCGGCATGTACTGGGCGATCCCTTCGGCGCTCGCGGGCCGCGAAAAATCCGGCTTTCTCGGCGGCTGCATGAATCTCGGCGGCAACATCGCCGGCATCATGACACCGCTCATCGTGGGCTTCATCGTGCAGGCGACGGGGTCTTATTTCCTGGCGCTGATGTATTTCGCCGCCGCCGGCATCGCGCTTTTGATCTGCTCGAGCCTGATCGACTACAGCCGCAAGCTGCCAGTATGAGGCTTGTCCCGGGCGGCGCCACGCGCGCGTGACGCCGCCGCTTTCTTCGAGGTTCTGCAAGATGACACGTCCAGTGCGGCTCGGCATGCTGACCCCCTCCTCCAACACCGCGCTCGAGCCGATCACGAACGCGATGCTGGCCGGCATCGTCGACGTCACGGCGCACTTCTCGCGCTTCAAGGTCACCGAGATCGCCTTGTCGGAGCAGGCGCTGCGCCAGTTCGACCATGACGAGATCCTTCGGGCCGCCACCCTGCTCGCCGACGCCAAGGTCGATGTGATCGCCTGGAACGGAACCTCGGCCAGCTGGCTCGGTTTTGAGCATGACGAACGTCTGTGCGAACGGATCACCGCCTCGACCGGAATCCGGGCGTGCACCACCGTGCTCGCCTTTCGCGACGTGTTCCGGCGGCTCGGCCTCGGCCGCGTCGGGCTCGTGACGCCCTATCGTCGCGACGTGCAGGACAGGATCATCGCCAATTGGGGCTCGGAAGGCTTTCACTGCGTCGCGGAGCGGCATTTGTCGCTGCAGGACAATTTCTCGTTTGCCGAAGTGCCGGAAGCCAAGGTGGCCGAACTCATCGAAGAAGTTGTGCGCGAGGGCTGCGACGCGGTTGCCGTGGTCTGCACCAACATGCGCGGCGCCGGCGCGGCCGCACCCTTGGAGCGGCGGTTCGGCGTGCCGGTCATCGATTCGATCGCGGTAACACTGTGGGCATGCTTGCTCGGAGCCGGGGTCGACCCGGCGCGCATCAAGGGCTGGGGCGGCCTGTTCGACAATCCGCGGCTCGCCCGTCCCGAGCATCCGGCCGCGGGCGGTCGCGAGCAGGCAAGACGGTAACCGTCATCACATGATGAAGCGGGAAGACGTATCGAGCGTGACTGACATCAGGTTGAAGGCGAAGCCAAAGCGGCGCCGACGCGCCATCGCGCTGCCGCGCCGTCGGCTGCGCGTGCCGCGCGCCGGCCTTCATGAACAGGCTGCTGCACGCCTTCGCCTTCTGATCGTGCGCGGCGATCTTGCGCCGGGCGAGATGCTGCTGGAAACCGAGCTGTCCCAGGCGCTCGGGGTCTCCCGCACCCCGTTGCGCGAGGCGCTGAAGCAACTGGCGTCCGAGGGCCTGGTCGAGCTTCGTCTCAACCGCACGGCCATCGTTGCGCCGCTGCGCCGCGAGGAACTCGCCGAGCTGTTCGAGGCCCTGAGCGGGATCGAACGCTGCGCCGCCGAGTTCGCGGCGATGCGGGCGACGGCGCCGGATATCGAACAGCTCGAGGCGCTTCAGGCACGCATCGAATGGCATCGCGACCGCGGCGAGCTGCGCCCCTATTTCGAGGTCAACCAGCAGATCCATGCAGCCATAGTCGGCTTTGCCCGCAACACCGCCTTGAAGGCGGCGCGCGACCTGCTGCTGCCGCGTGCGGAGCGCGCGCGATTCCAGGCCCTGCACGTCCACGGACGCTGGGACGAATCCGTGCGCGAGCACCAGGAGATTCTTGCCGCGCTGAAAGTGAGGAACGCCGAACGCGCGGGCCGCCTGCTCGGCCAGCATGTGTGGCGCACCGGCCAGGTGGTCGCCGACACGCTGGCGAGCGAGACAGATGATCATGGCTCGGCCGAGCGCCCAGCCGTAACGACGATGACGAGAAAGGCCGGACCGTGAAGATTCTGCTGCTCAATCCCAACACCACGCCAGCGGTGACTGCGCTGCTGCACGCCGCCGGCGAAAAGGTGATCTCGCCGGGCACCGAGCTGGTTCCAGCGACCGCGGCGCGCGGCGTGCCCTATATCGCGACACGCGCCGAAGCGCAGATCGGCGGCGCTATCGCGCTTGAAATGCTCGCCGAAGCCCATGCCGGCTTCGATGCCGCCGTGATCGCCGCCTTCGGCGATCCCGGCCTGCTCGGGGCGCGCGAGCTGTTCGATATTCCGATTGTCGGCATGGCCGAGGCCGCGATGCTGACGGCGTGCATGCTCGGCCGGCGCTTCGCCATCGTGACATTCGCCCGCGCACTCGCGCCGTGGTACCAAGAATGCGTCAGCATGCACGGCCTGGACGCACGTTGCGCCGGCGTCCGCTCGCTTGACGGTGCATTCCAGTCCATTTCCGACGTTCAGGCGGAGAAGGAGGACTTGCTGGTGCGGCTTGCGAACAGCGCCGTCGAACAGGACGAGGCCGACGTCGTCATCCTGTCCGGCGCGCCGCTGGCCGGCCTTGCCGGGAAGGTCGGCGACCGAATCCCGGTGCCCGTTGTCGATCCGGTCGCGGCCGCAGTACGCCAGGCCGAGACGCTCGCGACGCTGAAGCCGCGCAAGCCGGTGGCTGGGACGTTCCGCCGGCCTGACCCGAAGCCCACAATCGGGCTGCCGGACGCGCTTGCCGCCATCATCGAGCATCGGCCACGACCAGGCGCGAAGCCGGGCAAGAAAGGAGGCTCCTGATGCCGTTCGATACCATTATTCGTGGTGGCACGGTTGCGACCGCCGCCGACACTTTCGCCTGCGACATCGGCATTCGTGACGGCAAGATCGCAGCCCTCGGCCGCGATCTCGGCAATGCGGCAACCACCATCGACGCGACCGGCCGCCTGGTCCTGCCCGGCGGCATCGACAGCCATGTGCATTTCGCCCAGCCCTCGGGCGAGGGCATCGTCATGGCGGACGGCTTTGAAACCGGCACGCGCTCGGCAGCGTTCGGCGGCAACACCACGGTGTTGCCGTTCTGCCTGCAGGAGAAGGGCCAGACCCTGCGCGAGGCGCTGAAGCGCTATCACGCGCTGGCCGAGGGCGAATGTCATGTCGACGTCGCCTTTCATCTGATCGTGACCGATCCGACCGAGCACGTGCTCGGGCAGGAGCTGCCGGCGCTGGTCGAAGATGGCTATACATCCCTCAAGGTCTTCATGACCTATGAAGGGCTCGCGCTGTCGGACCGCGAGCTGCTCGAGACCATGGCGGTGGCGCGCGAAACCGGCGCGACCCTGATGGTGCATGCGGAAAATTTCGACGCCATTCGGTTCCTCACCGACCGCCTCGAACAGGCCGGCAAGACCGCGCCGCGCTTTCACGCGACCTCGCGGCCGATCCCGGTGGAGCGCGAAGCGACGCATCGCGCGATCTCGCTTGCCGAGCTCATCGACGTGCCGATCATGATCGTGCACGTGTCGAATCGCGAGGCGATGGAGGAAATCCGCCGCGCCCAGCAACGCGGCCTCAAGGTGATGGGCGAGACCTGTCCGCAATATCTGGTGCTGACGGAAAGCGATCTCGACCGGCTGAATATGGAGGGCGCCAAATATGTCTGCTCGCCGCCGCCGCGCGATGTCGCGAGCCAAAAGGCGTGCTGGGAGGGACTGCAGCAGAAGGTGTTTTCGGTGTTCTCGTCCGACCACTGCCCGTTCCGCTATGACGATCCACAAGGCAAGCTCGCGCCCAAGGGCCGCACCAGCTTCCGCTGGGTGCCGAACGGAATTCCGGGCGTGGCGACGCGGCTGCCGATCCTGTTCTCGGAGGGCGTTGCGAAAGGACGCATCGATATCAATCACTTCGTCGCGCTGACCGCCACCAACCATGCCAAGATCTACGGCCTTTATCCGCGCAAGGGCACGATCGCGGTGGGCTCTGACGCCGATATCGTGCTGTGGGACCCGAAGCGAAAAGTCACCATCAGCCACGACCTCGTTCATGACGGCGCCGACTACACACCTTATGAAGGTCTGGAGGTCACCGGCTGGCCGGTGCTGACCATGGTCCGCGGCCGCGTCGTCGTGAAGGACGGTGCCCTGGTCGGCGCGAAGAGCCATGGCGTCTACCTGCCGCGTGCAAAACCTGCCGAGCAGCCGGAGTTCCTGTAACGAGAAGCCAAAACCCAAACCGGACGGAGGAAACCGAGATGCCCTATGCGACCACGGACGACGGCGTACGCCTGTATTTCGAGGAGACCGGATCGGGTACCCCGGTGATCCTGGTACACGAATTTGCCGGCGACCTGCGCAGCTACGAGCAGCAGCTCCGCCATTTCGGAAAGCGCCATCGGGCGGTCGCGTTCAATGCGCGCGGCTTTCCGCCGTCGGACGTGCCGGAGCACGTCTCGTCCTATTCGCAGGCCCGCGCAGCCAATGACATTCTCGCCGTGCTCGATCACATCGGTGCGCCGAAAGCCCACGTGGTCGGTCTCTCGATGGGTGGATTCGCGACGCTGCATTTCGGCCTGCGCCATCCCAAGCGCGCGCTCTCGCTGTGCATCGGCGGCTGCGGTTACGGTGCCGAGCCGGACAAGCGCGAGACCTTCCGCGCCGAAGCCGACGTGATCGCCGGCATGATCCGTTCCGAGGGCATGGCCGCCTTCGCGGAGCGCTATGCGTACGGACCGACCCGCGTGCAGTACGAGAACAAGGATCCGCGCGGCCACGCCGAGTTCAAGGCGATGCTGGCCGGCCATTCGGCGGCCGGATCGGCCAACACGCAGCAGGGCGTGCAGAAGGAGCGGCCGTCGCTGTATGCCCTCGTGGAGGAGATGCGCCGCATCACCGTCCCCACCCTCATCATCACCGGCGACGAGGACTGGCCGTGCCTGTTGCCGGGCATCCTGATGAAGCAGAACATCCCCACCGCCGCGCTCTCCGTGATGCCGAACGCAGGCCATGCGATCAACATCGAGGAGCCGGAAGAATACAACCGGATCGTCGGCGACTTCCTGGCACAGGTCGAAAGCGGACGCTGGCCGAGCCGCGATCCGCGCGCCGTCAGCGCATCGATCACCGGAATGAAGTAGCAGCGCTCGCGCTGTTCAGCCGGCGGACGCCGCCGCGCGCTCGACCTTGTTGCGCAGGCTCATGGTGAGCTTGGCCTGCCGGCGGAAATGCTCCTGCAACAGCCTGGTGGCGCGCTCCTCGTCGCGGTCGAGCGCCGCCTTCATGATCGCTTCGTGCTCGCTGTCGGCGGCGACCGCGCGCTCCGCATATTTCCAGAAATAGCGCCGGTAGCGCTCCATGTGATCGTAGAGCTCGTTGAAGAAGTGCAGCAGCCAGGGCGAGCCGCAGCCCTTGCACAGCGCATAATGGAAATCGCGGTGACGATCTTCCCACTCGGTGCGCCTGTCCTCGTCCTCCTGATCGGCAGCGACCGAGATGCCCGCGCGCTTGAGACGATGGAAAGCCGCGATCAGGTCGACCTCCCAATCCTCCCGCCCGTCGCGGATCGAGCCGCGGATCGCGTAGGTCTCGAGATTGGCGCGCAGGTTTGAGACATCGAGCATCTCGTCGAAATGCACGGGCGCGACGAAAAAGCCCTTGTGGTCCTCGGCGACGACGAGGCCTTGCGCCGCCACCTGGAACAGCGCCTCGCGCAGCGGGCTGATGCCGACCTTGTAGCGCTTGGAAAGTTTCTCGAATTGCAGCCGCTCTCCGGGCTCGAGGTGATGGCGGATGATGTCGAGCCGCAACTGCCGCGCGACGCGGCCGGCCAGCGTCCGCGGCTCCTCGTCACCTGACGGATTGACGGCGGGACCCCATCGCCGCGCCAACTGCTCGGGAATGCTCTTCATGTGCCCTGCGCCCTTAGGTCGCGATTCTGCAAAGTCACTATCGATAATAATTCCAAAAATTCCAATCGGAAAGGTATTTTGGAAAATCTTGACATGCTTGGAATTATGCATCAGCCTTGGAACAAACAGGGAGAATGCCATGGCAGAGATCGTGTTCGCGGCCGGCGCGCCGCATGCGCCGGGCTTGATCGGCTTGCTCGAAGCGGCGCCGGCCGACGTCAAGGACGTGGTCACCACCACCTACCGCAACCTCACCGAGGCGATCGCGGCGGCGAAAGCGGACGTCCTGATCGTGTTCGCCAACGACCATCTCGCCAACAGCCGGGTGCGCGCCTATCCGGATTTCCTGATCGGCATGGCCGCCGAGCATCGCGGTCCCTATGAATGGTTCAAGCCGTGGATCGGCTGCGAGGATTACACGGTGAAGGGCTCGCCGGAGATCGCCGCCGCCCTGTTCGACGGCATGACGCGGCGCGGCATCCGCATGTTCGCCCAGAACGAAAACCTCAAATTCGACGACAACATCTCGGTGCCGGTGCTGCTGACCAACATCGCAGGGACCGGCATTCCCATGGTGCCGGTGCTGCAGAACTGCACCGTGCCGCCGATCCCGGACCAGCACCGCTGCTATGCCGTAGGTAAAGCGCTCGGCGACTTCATCCGCAACGACCTGCCGGCCACCATGCGCGTGGCGCTGCTCGGCTCGGGCGGGCTCAGCCATGAGCCCGGCGGCGCGCGCTACTACTTCATCGACGAGGTGTTCGACCGCTGGTTTCTCGATCTCGTCGCCTCGGGCGACCATGAGAAGCTGCTGAAAGAGCTGACGCTGGAAAAGATGGAGGCGGCCGGCTCCGGCGGCACAGCCGAGCTGCTCGCCTGGGTGGTCGTGCTCGGCGCGATCGGCCCCAAGCCCGGAAAGAGCTTCGGCTACACCGTCCACAAGGATTTCAAATGCGGCGTCGGCGCGGTGTTGTGGGACATGAACGCCAACCTGCCGAAGCAGCGCGCAGTGGCCTGACCGAGGTGCTCAGATGGGACTAGAGAAATTCAATCCGTCGCTCGCGACACACGATTTGATCCAGGACCTCAAATGGTCGCCGGCGCTTCGCGAGGAATTCGCCACCAGCGAGGCCAAGGTGCTCGACCGCTATCCGTTGCGCAAGGACGAGCGGCACGCGATCGAGACGCGGAACTTTCTCGCGCTCTACGACATGGGGCTTCATCCCTATCTCGGCGGGCAGTTCGCCCGGCTGATCTTCGGCAACGAGGCCGGCAAGGGCGCAACGATCGCGGTCAACAAGCTGGTCGAATCGCTGCAGGGCAAGGGATCGGTCGCCTGATCGGCGCGACCGGATGATGGGGTAGAGGTGCAATGTCCAGTGTTTGCGTAAGGGCTCCGCTTGTCGGGCCGTCTCGTCGTGCGGCCCTGATTGCCGCGGCCGCCGGTTTGATGTCGGCAATGACATCTTCGCGGCCGGCGCTCGCCGATCCCGCACCGCTCAAGATCGTTGTCTCCGCCGTGCAGAGCATCACCTCCTCGCCGCACTTCGTGGCCAAGGAGAAGGGATATTTCGCCGAGCAGGGCCTCGACGTCACGGTCGACACCTCGCTGCAGAACGTCGCCGACCAGCTTCCGCTGCTGGCGGCGGGCAAGTACCAGATCATGGCCACCTCGTGGGGCGCGTCCGTCTTCAACGCGATGCGGCGCGGCGGCCTGATCCGCGTGCTCGGCACGCAGACCACCCTGCCGGAGAGCGGCCGCAACCTGGTCGCGCTTGTGGTCTCGAAGGCGAATTATGATGCCGGCCTCACCACGGCCACTGGCCTGAAGGGCAAGAAGGTCGGCGTCGTCGGGCTCGGCGGCTGGAACGAGTATGACGTCAATCTCGCGCTCAAGGCCGTCGGCGGCAGTGTCAACGACGTCGAGCTGGTGCAGATCGGGCGTAACGACATCGGCCCGGCGGTCGCGAACGGCGCCGTCATCGCAAGCTGGGCGGCCGAGCCCGGCGTAACCCTGCTCGAGGAAAAGGGCATTGCCGTGCCGATCAAGAACGACGCGGCGCGCGGCCGCGGCGCCTTTCCGCTGCTCGCCAACGGCGATTTCGCGAAGCAAAACCCCGACGCCTGCGCGCGCTATCTTGCCGCCTTCCTGAAAGCCGCGCGCGAAATCGAAGCCAGCGGCTGGAAAGATCCAAGGATCGTCGAGATCGTTTCCAAATACACCAGCGTTCCACCTGACGTCCTGCGCCGCACGCCCTCGAAGCTGATGCCGAAGATCGAACCCGACTTCGCGTTGATGGAGGACATGCAGGAATATTTCCGCGAGCGGAAGATGCTGACCTACAGCGACAAGCTGAACTTCCAGGACTACTACTCGCCAAAAATCGTGGAGCAGGCGCTCAAGCTCGCAAATTGACGACAGCCGGCTGCATCGCACAGGAAGATCTCCGCCCATGTCCGCCCTTCAACAGACCCTTCCGAGGCTGGCGCCGTCGTCTTCGCCCGACGCCATCACCGTGGAGCATTTGTGGAAGGCGTTTCACGACGATCGCCGGCGCGCCACGGTCGTCGCGATCAGCGACGTCTCGATCACCGTTCCGCGCGGCCAGTTCGTTTGCATTTGCGGACCCTCCGGTTGCGGCAAATCGACCTTGATCCGGATCCTCGCCGGCCTGGAAGAGGAAACGATCGGCAATATCGGCATCGAGCAGCGCCAGGACGCTTCCGATCGGCCGCCGGCGATGGTGTTCCAGGAAGCCTCGCTGTTTCCCTGGCTGACCGTCGAAGAGAATGTGATCTTCCCGCTGAAGCTGCAGGGCGTCCCGATCGAGGAGTGCCGGCAGCGTGCGCGCGAGCTGCTGTCGTTGATGCAGCTTCAGGACTTCGCGCAGGCCTTTCCCTACCAGCTTTCCGGCGGCATGAAGCAGCGCGCCAGCGTGGCGCGCGCCCTGATCGATCGCGAAAGCAACATCCTCCTGATGGACGAGCCGTTCGGCGCGCTGGACGAGCAGACCCGGATGGAGCTGCAGCAGGAATTGCTGCGGGTCTGGGAGCGGACCGGCAAGACCGTCGTCTTCATCACCCACAGCGTCGAGGAGGCGTTGACGCTCGGCGACCGGGTGATCGTCATGTCGGCTCGTCCCGGCGAAATTGCCGCCGACATCGCGGTGCCCTTCGCAAGGCCGCGCGATGTGCTGGAGCTTAGGCGCTTGCCCGAATTCGGGCAGATGACGTTCGAGATCTGGAAGCTTCTGGCGCGCTACAAGGCCGACGAGGAACGGCCGGCAGTGGATCGGACGGCGATCGAGCCGCAGCCGTTGCCCGCCAAGGCGAGCCCGGTCTCGACGGAAACCCTGGAAACGCTGGCGCGGCCGCCGCGCAGCCGGAAAATCATCGCCTGGCTCGGCAAGTTCAGCCCGCTGACGGTGCTGCTGCTCTGGGAGATCGTGGTCAAGAGCGGCATGGCCGACGACCGGTTCTTTCCGGCGCCCTCCTCGATCCTCTCGATCTTCTGGGAGGAGCTCGTGCATGGACCGCTGCTGGCCGACACCTATGCCACGCTTGCCCGCGTGCTGATCGGGCTTTTGATCGGCGGCGTGCCTGCGATCGCACTCGGCCTCGTGCTCGGCCTGTGGTCGACCGCCCGCGAGATCATCGCGCCGATCTTCACCGCGCTCTATCCGGTGCCGAAGATCGCGACCTTCCCGCTCCTCCTGATGGTTTTCGGCCTTGGCGAAGCGCCGAAATATGCCGTCATCGCCATCGTCGTATTCTTCCTGGTGTTCTTCAATACGCTCTCCGGCGTGCGCTACGCGCCGAAGATCTACGTCGACGTCGCGCACAATCTTGGCCTGTCGCAATTCAAGCTGTTCCGCTTCGTCGCCTTCCCGGCGGCGCTGCCGAGCATCTTCACCGGGGTGAAGCTCGCGATCGGCACCGCCTTCGTCGTCATTGCGGCAGTCGAATTCGTCGGCGCCAAGACCGGTCTCGGCTACGCCATCTGGTCGTCCTGGCAGATCTTCGCGGTCGAGAAGATGTATGTGAACATCATCGCGATCTCGCTCAGCGGCTATCTCTCGATCCTTCTGCTCGATCGCCTGGAGCGGCTGGTGATGCCCTGGAGCGGAAATTGACCGCACCTGCACCCAATTCGTCGCCGGCGGATGCACGCGACCCTCGGGGTCTGGTGCTGTGCGGCCGCGTGCTCACCCTGGATGACAAAAGCACCGTGGCCGAAGCGGTTGCCATCAAAGGTGATCGCGTCGCAGGCGTCGGCTCGCGCAGCGAAATGGCACGGCTTTGCCCGCGGGCGCGGGTCGTCAACAGCGGCGGCGTGATCGTGCCCGGCTTCAACGACGCGCATGCTCATATGGATACCGAGGGCCTGCGCGATCATTTTCCATCGCTCGCCGGTGCGCGCTCGATCGGCGACGTGCTATCGCGCATCGCGGCGCTGGCGACGCGGACGCCAGCAGGCCAGTGGATCATCACCATGCCGATCGGCGAGCCGCCGTTCTACTATGGCGGCCCGGACGTGCTCGCCGAAAAGCGGATGCCCGACCGCCACGAGCTCGATCGTGTGGCGCCCGATCATCCCGTCTGCATCCTGCCGCCGTCGTCGTACTGGAGTCTCATTCCCTGCCATGCGGCGGTCAACTCGCGCGCGCTTGGCGCTCTCGGCATCGATCGGGACAGCGCGCCGCGCGTGCCGGGCATCGAGATCCTGCGCGGCGAAAACGGCGAGCCGAGCGGCATCTTCGTCGAGCGGAATTTCCCGGATGCGATGCAGCTCGACCTGCTGGCGAAGATTCCGCGCGTTGCGCCGGCCGACCGCCGCGCTGCGATCAGCAAGGCGATGCGCGCCTACCACGCTCACGGCATCACCAGCATCTATGAGGGCCACGGCTGCGCCACGGAGATCCTGGGCGCCTATCGCGCGCTGCACCAGGAGGGTGAACTGACCATGCGGCTCGGCGCCGTGGTCAGCCCGACATGGACCTCGCTCGATGACGCCAGCCGCCAGATG
This sequence comes from Bradyrhizobium sp. NP1, assembly GCF_030378205.1. NCBI lineage: Bacteria > Pseudomonadati > Pseudomonadota > Alphaproteobacteria > Hyphomicrobiales > Nitrobacteraceae > Bradyrhizobium > Bradyrhizobium sp. NP1. The sequence continues at coordinate 1,945,372 of NZ_CP127385.1, read as the reverse complement.
GCAGACTGGATGGCCTACGCGCGCGGCAACGGCCTGGGCGACGCCTTCCTCCGCGTATCCGGTATCTTCGTCAATTACGGCGGCGAACCCGTGGTCGGCTCGCTCGCGCTGTCCGATACTTCCAATCTCGGCTGGTCCTGCTATGTGCGGCAGGCCAACGATCCCAAAATCTTCGAGGCGCTGTGCCTGCTCGCCGCGCAGCACGATCTGCGGCTGCACACCATCGTCATCGACAAGCTGCATGAGATCGTCCCGATCCTGCAGCGCGTCGATGCCCAATTCCCGATCAGCGGCAAGCGCTGGGTTCTCGAACACATCAGCATCGCCAGGATGGACGACCTCGCGGCGCTGAAGGCGCTCGGCGTCGGCGTCACGCTGATTCCGGAATTCCATCTTGCCAAGGCCGGCAGCCGCTTCGCGAAGCTCGCCGACGAAGCCTGCGAATTGGTGGCGCCTGTCGTTCAGCTCGCATCGCTTGGCGTGCCGGTCGCGGCTGGCACGGACAACAGCCCCGTCAATCCCTTCGCCAGCATGCGCGCCATGATGACGCGCCGCGAGCGCGTCACCGGGCGAATTCTCGGCGCCGCGGCATGCGCTTCGGCCGAGCTTGCGCTGCGCTGCCTCACCGTGAACGGCGCATGGCTGACCTTCGAGGAAGAAACCAAGGGCGCGGCTCGCGCCGGCAACCTTGCCGACCTTGCGGTGTTGAGCGGCGATCCGCTCGCAACACCGGCCGATGCGCTGGAACGCCTGTCGTGCGTGGCGACGATGGTCGGTGGACAATTCGTGCATGGCGCCGCCGACATGCAGTCGGCGGCATGAGGAATGCAGGCAATCGCCGCAAGGCGGCCTGCCGGGAAAATCAAAGGGGAGTCTCTAAAATGCGTAACGCCTGTTCCACTTCCGTAATGCGGATGCTCGCGGCCGCTGCCGTCCTCGCGACGCCGCTCGCCGCCGCTTCGGCAGAGACCGCGACGCCGGGGATCACCGATACCGAGATCAAGATCGGCGGTATCTGCCCGAGCACCGGTCCGATCGCCTCCTTCGTCACGATCTGCGCGATGCAGGACGCCTACTTCAAATCCGTCAACGAGCGCGACGGCGGCGTAATGATGAGCGACGGCAAGCGCCGCAAGATCGCCTATACCTATTACGACGATGGCTATTCGCCGCCGCGCACCGTCGAACAGGCGCGCCGCCTCGTCGAGCGCGACCAGGTTGCGCTCGTCATCGGGCCGCTCGGCAGCGCGACGGGGCTCGCGATCCGCGACTATCTCAACAAGCGCGGCGTGCCGCAGCTTTCAGTGGGCAGCGGGCTGTCGGCATTCAGCGTCGACCTCGAGAAATATCCGTGGACCGTCGGCTGGCAGCCTTCCTACACCACCGAGGGCAGCATTTACGCCGAGTTCGTCAAGTCGAAGAAAGCGGACGCCAAGGTCGCCGTGCTCTACCAGAACGACGATTTCGGCAAGGAGCTGCTCAACGCGTTCAAGAACGCCTCCGCCGGCAGCGGCGTGCAGATCGTCGAGGCGCAGTCCTACGAGGTGACGTCGCCGACGGTGGACTCCCAGGTTTCCAATCTCGCCGCGACCAACGCGGACTTCCTGCTGGTTTTCGCCGTGCCGAAATTCACCGCGCAGACCCTGCGCAAGATCCAGGACCTGTCGTGGCGGCCGCAGGTGATCGTCTCCAATATCAGCGCCTCGAAGAAGACGGTGATGGAGCCGGCCGGTGCTGATGCTTCCGAAGGCGTCTATTCGGTGGTGAGCCTGATGGACCCGACGACGTCCGACTATGCCAGCTCGAAGGACATGCAGGTCTATCGCGAGATCGGCACCAAGTTCGCAAGTCCCGGCCTCAACCTCGACGATCCCATGACCATGTACGGCTTCGGCCAGGGCCAGACCATGGTCGCCGTGCTGGAGAAGGCCAAGGCCCCGACGCGGGAAGCCATCATGGATGCTGCCCGCCATCTGTGCGGCGTGCCGATCATGGGCGTCGTGCCGGGCGTCAAGGTGTGCGTCGACGGCAAGCAGGACCCGTTCTACGTCGAATCGATGCAGGTGGTCCGCTACAGCAAGGGTAACTGGCAGCCGCAAGGCAGCATCATCACCAAGTACGAAGGCAAGACACCGCAGATCGCGAAGTGAACATCGGCAAGCGTTTCCGAGCGTAGTACGACAATGACACATGAACTGCTGAACGAGGTGCTGCCGCCGAAGACCGGCCGCGCGCTCATTGTCCGCACCGGCGAAGTCCTGCGGATCACCGATCTCGAGGGCCAGCAGGTCGTCGATGTCGCGATCTTCAACGCGAACAACCATCGCGACCGGCTCTCGCTGTCCTATTCGACCACGCGCTATGCGATGCAGTACAGCGCGCGGCAGTCGGGACGGCCCGAGCCCGATGTGCTGATGTCGAAGGACTTCGTCACCGAAGGCGACGTGCTGATGTCCACCATCTACACGCCGCTGATGACGATCATCAAGGAAACGCCGGAGCCGAAAGGCGTCCACAAGGTCAACCAGCGCATGTGCAACCGCCGCTTCTACGAGAGCTTCGGGCTTTCGGGCATCGACGGCTGCCACGAGATCATCGCCGGCGTGGTTGCGCCCTACGGTATCCGCCCCGAGGACATCCCCGACACCATCGACTTCTTCATGAACTATCACCACGATTGCGCCAGCCATTCGTGGGTGGCGGAAGCGCCGGTGTCAAAGCCGGGCGACTATGTCGAGTTGCGCGCCGAGATCGACTGCCCGGTCGCGATCTCCAATTGCCCGGAAGATCATGTCAGCCTGATCAATGGCGGGCGGTGCACCCCGATGCGGCTGCAGGTGTTCGCGCCGGCGCCGGCTCAGGCTGTGTGATGGCGACCCATCTGATCAAGGCGTCCGCCGCGACGGTGCAGCGTGGACTGATCGTATCGGAGGCGAGGCCGGTGCTGACCATCGCTTCGGGCGATACGGTCATCCTCGACACCTGGGCGATGTGGGACAATGCGGGTGGCGCGGGCCTCACGCTCGACCAGGCGCTCGCCTTGCGCGATCGCTTCCGTGCCGAGGGCCGCGGACCCCACAGCCTGACCGGTCCGATCGCGGTGAAGACGGCCGAGCCTGGCGACGTGCTCAAGGTCGAGATCGAACGGCTGGAAATCGCCGACCACGGCATCAACATGATCTTCCCGGGCAAGCAGAGCCGCGGCCTGCTCGCCGACCTCTTCGAGGAAGCGGAGCTACGCCACTTCGAGCTCGATCGCCGTACCATGACGACGAAATTCAGCGACCGCATCACGATTCCGCTGCGGCCCTTTCTCGGCATCATGGGCGTGCTGCCGCCAGCCGGCGAGCCGCCGCGCAGCTCGGCCTTTCCTGGCAATTTCGGCGGCAACATCGATTGCTCCGATCTCGTCGCCGGCTCGATCCTTTATCTTCCGGTCTTTGTCGAAGGCGCGGGCTTCTACGCCGGCGACGCGCATGCGGCCCAAGGCGCGGGCGAAGTGGTGCAGACCGCGCTGGAGACGGCGATGACATCGGCACAGCTCAAGCTGACCGTGCAAAAAGGCCGCTCGATTCCGCGCCCGCGCGCCGAAACGCGCGATCATTTCATCACCATGGGCCTCGACGAGGACCTGCGTGAGGCGGCGCGCCAGGCGGTGCTCGACATGATCGGTCTCCTCGCCGAAACGCAGGGTATGACGCGGCAGGACGCCTACGCGCTTTGCTCGCTGCAGGCCGACCTCGTGGCGACCCAGGTCGTGAACGGCGTGAACGGAATTCACGCGCGGCTGCCGAAGGCGATCTTCCAGGGCGGAGCACGGCCATGACCGCGCTTCTGGAGGTCCGCGACATCGGCATCGAGTTCGGCGGCGTCCGCGCGCTACAGGGCGTGTCGTTCGATGTCGAGCGCGGTACGATCTGCGGCCTGATCGGTCCGAACGGCGCCGGCAAGACCACGCTGTTCAACGCGATCTCGCGCGTCTATTCGGTGAGCCGCGGCGCGATCCATTTCGCCGGCCGTGATATCACCGCGCTGTCGCCGGACCGCATCATCGCGCTCGGCATCGCGCGCACGCTGCAGAATGTCGGGCTGTTCGCCGGCCTCTCCGTCACCGAGAATGTGCTGCTCGGCGCGCATCATCGGCTGAAACCCGGCTTCGTCAACACGATCTTCGGCCATGGCGCGGTCGTCGACGTCGCCGCGATCGAGCAGGAAGCAAGGAGCCTGCTGCGCGACCTCGCGCTGGACGGCGTGGCGGATCACCTGGCCGGCGGCCTGCCCTTCGGCACGCTGAAGCGGATCGAGCTTGCGCGCGCGCTGATCGCGCGGCCCATTTTCCTGATGCTGGACGAGCCCGCCAACGGGCTCTCGCATGGCGAGGTGGACGAGCTGTCCGAGGTCATCCTGCGGATACGCAGGCAATACGACCTTACGATCCTGCTCGTCGAGCACCACATGCGGATGCTGATGCGCATTTCCGACCGCGTCGTGGTGCTGGAAAACGGCATCAAGATCGCTGACGGCACGCCCCACGAGGTCAAGGCCGATCCGAACGTCGCCGCCGCCTATCTCGGGAATGCCGCATGAGCTTCCTGAGCATCAGGGGCTTGCGCGCGGGCTACGGCCTGCGTCCCGTGCTGCACGATATCGATCTCGAAATCGGGGAACGGCAGATCCACGTCGTGCTCGGCGCCAATGGCGCCGGCAAGACCACGCTGCTTCGTGCGATTTCCGGTACCGTCGAGCGCAGCGGCACCATCCTGTTTGACGGCAAGCCGATCGGCGGCCTGTCGGCCCGGAAGGTCGTGGCCTGCGGGATCGCGCATGTGCCGCAGGGCCGCGGCACCTTTGCCGACCTGACGGTGGACGAGAACATCCGCCTCGGCGCCTACTTGCGCAGCTCCACTGAGACACGACGCGACCGCGAGCGCTGGCTGAGCTATTTCCCCCGCCTGCGCGAGCGGCTGTCGCAGCAGGCCGGCAGCCTGTCCGGCGGCGAGCAGCAGATGCTGGCGATTGCGCGCGCGCTGATGCTGCAGCCGCGGCTGCTTCTGCTCGACGAGCCCTCGCTTGGCCTCGCGCCAATCATCACCCGCGGCCTGTTCGAGACGCTGGCCGCGATCCGGCGCGAGACCGCGATGACCATGCTGATCGTCGAGCAGAACGCCAACCTGGCGCTGGCGGTCGCCGACGACGGCGTCGTGATGGAGAGCGGCAGCGTCGTGCTCCGCGACACCGCCGCCAACCTCACCGGCAACGACGAGGTGCGCCGCATTTATCTCGGATACGAATGATGCTTTTCGCCAACCAGATCATCGATGGCCTTGCCGACGGCGCGATCTACGCCTCGCTCGCGCTGGCGCTCGCCTTCAGCTACCGCTCGACCGGGATCGTCAACTTCGCGCAAGGCGAGATGGCGATGCTGTCTGCCTATCTGGTCTGGCAGTTGATGGCCTGGGGCATGCCGCTGATCCCCGCCGCAATCGTCAGCATCGTCGTCTCCTTCGTCGCCGGCGCCCTGCTCTATGCCGCGATCGTCAAGCCGCTCTCGCATGCGAGCGTGCTCACCGTGGTCAGCGTGCTGATCGGGCTTTATCTCGCGCTCAACAGCCTCGCCGGCTTCCTGTGGACCTACAGCATCAAGGCGCTGCCGAGCCTGTTCCCGAAGGCGCATCTGAAGCTCGGATCGTTCAGCGTCTCGGTCGAGACCGCGGGCATCATCGCCGTGGTCGCCATCGTGCTGGGACTGCTTTATCTCCTGTTCGAGACGACCAAGCTCGGGCTCGCGATGCGCGGCGCCGCATCGACGCCCGATTCCGCGGAGCTGGTCGGCGTTCCCGTTCCTGTCATGCTGCTGATCGGCTGGGGCATTGCTTCCGCGCTCGGCGCGCTGTCGGGGATCCTGGTCGCACCGCGCGTCTTCCTCAATCCGACGATGATGTTCGGCGTTATCATCTACGCCTTTGCCGCCGCGACACTGGGCGGTTTCGACAGCGTGCTCGGCGCCGTGGTCGGCGGGCTATTGGTCGGCGTCGTCGAAAATCTGGTCGGGACTTATGTGCCCTGGATCGGCCCCGACCTGAAGATCGTGGTGGCGCTGGTCCTGATTTTCGGGACGCTCCTGGTCAAGCCGGACGGCTTGTTTGGCCGCAAGAAGGTGGTCCGGCTATGAGCGTCGTCATCAAGCCGAAACTACCCGCCGCCGTTCGCGCCATTGCCGGCATCGCGCTCGCGGTGCTCCTGCTCTATGTCGTTCCTTTCGCGATCCCGAACTATCTCGTCAGTCAGTTCGCCACCGTGCTGGTCTTCGCCATCGCCATTGTCGGCATCGATCTCGTCACCGGCTTCGGCGGTGCCATCACGCTCGGCCACGCGGCTTTCGTCGCGCTCGGCTCCTACACCACCGCGATCCTGACGGTGCGCTACGGCTGGAATCCTTTCGCGACCATCCCGGTGGCGGCGGCGCTGAGCTGGATCGGCGGCTGGTGCCTGGGATTTCCAGCACTGCGATTGCAAGGCCTTTATCTCGCGATGGGCACGTTGGTGCTGTCAATCACGGTCCCTGCCCTGCTTAAGCGCTTCGACGGCCTAACCGGCGGCGTGCAGGGGCTCAACCTCGGCAACCCCGAATCTCCCGTGCGCTGGCTCGATGATTCCCAGTGGATCTATTTCGTCTCGCTCGCCATCGCGGCCGTGCTCTACATCGTCGCCCGCCGCATTCTTTCCGGACCGCTGCGGCGGGCGCTGGTGGCGGCGCGCGACAATCAGCTCGTCGCGGCCGTCATGGGCGTCAACCGGGCGCGGCTCGCGACCGCGACTTTCGCGATGAGCAGCCTCTATGCCGGCGTCGCCGGCTCGCTCTATGCCATGATCGTCGGCTTCGTCTCGCCCGATACCTTCAACGTCATGCTGAGTCTCAGCCTGTTCGTCGGCGCCGTGGTCGGCGGCATCACCTCGCTCGGCGGCGCTGTCATCGGCGCGATGTTCATCCAGTTCGTGCCGACCTGGGCCAGCGATATCGACGTCTCGCTCGGCGGCCTGGTGTTCGGCTGCACGCTGATCTTCACGCTGATCCTGGTGCCGTCTGGAATCGGCGGCATGGCCGAGCGGATATTCCTGAAGGTCTGCGTCCGTCTCGGCTGGGTCGAAGGCTCGACCGGCGCGCCGACCCGGACCGAGCCGGCAGGGAGTGCGCAGAATGAGCCGGCCTGACATCGACCACATCCTGCTCGGCCGGGTGCTGACGCTCGATCGCACAGGCAGCATCGCCGAGGCCGTTGCGATCCGCGACGATCGAATTGTTGCCGTGGGTACACAGAGCGAGATCCTCGATCTCAAGGGTCCCGAAACGCGGGTCTCGCGGACCGACGGCACCATCATTCCCGGCTTCAACGATGCGCATGCGCATATGGACACCGAGGGCCTGCGCGATCGTTTTCCCTCGCTCGGCCGCATGCGCTCGATCGCCGACGTGCTGGCGCGGATTGCAGAGCTCGCGCGCACCACGCCCAAGGGCGAATGGATCGTCACCATGCCGGTCGGCGACGCCCCTTTCTATTTCGGCGGCCCGATCGTCCTGCGGGAACGCCGCATGCCGACGCGGCAGGAACTTGACCGCGCAGCTCCCGACCATCCCGTCTGCATCCTGCCGCCATCAGGCTATTGGAGCCTGGTGCCGTGTCATACCGCGCTGAACACGCTGGCGCTGAAATTGAACGGGCTCGATCGCGCTTCCCGCTCGCCGGTCGAAGGCATCGAGCTCATGCGCGATGCCGAAGGCGAGCTGACCGGCGTGATCGTCGAGCACAATCATCCGGACTCCGCGCAGATTGCGCTGCTGCCGGCGGTGCCGCGCTTCTCCGCGCGCGACCGGCGCGACGGCATCCTGCGCTCGGTCGAGACCTATCACGCGGTCGGCACCACGAGCGTCTATGAAGGCCACGGCTGTGCGCCGGAGGTGATCAGCGCCTATCGCGACCTCTGGGAGTCCGGCGATCTGACGATGCGGATGAACCTCGTCGTCAGCACGACCTGGACCACGCTGGACGAAGCGGAAGTGATGATGCGCGATAGCCTCGCCTATGCGCGTGGCGCGGGCCTCGGCGATTCCTTCCTGCGGGTCGGCGGCATCTTCATCAGTTATGGCGGGGAGCCGACGGCGGCCGCCGCCGCATTGGCCAATCCGGGCGATCTGGGCTGGTCGTGCTACGTCAAGCAGGCCAACACACCGACCGAATTCGAGCGGCTGTGCCTGGCGGCCGCCGCGCATGACCTGCGGGTTCACACCATCGCCATCGACAAGCTGCATGAGATCGCCCCGATCTTCGAGCGCGTGCATGCCGCGCACGGCATCGCTGATCGCCGCTGGGTGGTCGAGCACATGAGTTACGCCGCAGCCGGTGATCTCGCGCGGCTGAGAGTGCTCGGCATCGGCGTGACATTGATCCCGGACTACCACCTGTGGAAGGTCGGCACGCGCTTCTTCCCGCTGTCGGAGCGCGACCGCGAGCTGGTGGCGCCTGCCACCCAGCTCGACGCGCTCGGTGTGCCGGTTGCCTGCGGCACCGACAACAGCCCGTGCAATTCGCTCGCGACCATGCGCGCGATGCGGACCCGGCGCGAGCGCACCACCGGGGAAGTGCTCGGCGGCGCTGCCCGCAGCTCGGCCGAGCTCGCGCTGCGCGCCATGACGCGCAACGGCGCCTGGTTCTCGTTCGAGGAGGACGTCAAGGGCCGCATCGCGCCCGGATACTTTGCCGATCTCGCCGTGCTCAGCGGCTGCCCGCTGACGACAACAGCCGACGAACTGGAATCGCTGTCATGCCTTGCCACCATGGTCGGCGGCCGGTTCGTTCACGGCGGATTGTAGATTCGAAGAGGAAGCTGACATGGCCATCGATCCACAACTCGCTCCCTTCATCGCGCGCCTCGCGGAAGCCTGGCCCGAGCCCGTGCTGTCGCTGCCGGTTGCGACCTGGCGCGAGCGGGTCGAGCGGCTGTCCGCGGCCGCGCGCATGCCCTACCCTGACGGGTTTGCCGACGAAACCCGCGTCATCGACGCTCCCCGCCCGGTGCGCATCCGCATCTACCGGCCGCGCGCACCGGGCCCGCTGCCCGCGCTCGTCTATATGCACGGCGGCGGCTGGGTGATCGGCAGCATCGACAGCCACGATTCCATCACCGCGGCGATCGCCGCCGATACCCCCTGCGTCGTCATCAGCGTCGACTATGCCCGCGCGCCGGAACATCCATTCCCCGCCGCAGTCGACGATTGTCGCGCGGTGGTTGCCTGGACGTTCGAGAACGCCGCCGCGATCGGCGCCAGTCCCGACGCGATCTTCGTCGGCGGCGATTCCGCCGGCGGCAATCTCGCAGCCGCCATGACGCTCGCATTCCGCGACAGCCCGCATCGGCTGCGCGGTCAGCTCTTGATCTATCCCTGCGTCGACGTGAATTTCGAGCGGCCCTCGTACCATAGCGAGGCCCAGGCGCCGTACCTCAAGGCGGCCGAGATGATCTGGTTCTGGAACCAGTACTGCCCCGAACCCGCGCAGCGCGCCAATCCGCTCGCGGTGCCGATCAAGGCCGCTTCGCTTGCCGGGCTACCGCCCGCTTTCATCGTGGTCGCCGAGCACGATCCGCTGCGCGACGACGGCCATGCCTATGCCGGTCGCCTCGAGGCCGCGGGCGTCGCGGTGACCTTCCGTCCGGGCCTCGGCCTCATTCACGGCTTTGTTCGTGCGCGGGCACTTTGTACGGCGGCACAGGCCGAGCATGTGGCGATGACGGATTGGCTGCGCCGGACCGCGCAATGACGCGCGCCGTGCGCGGCTGCCACGCCGCTCCTTTTGAACGGGCGACGATTGCTGGGCGCTCACGCCCACGTTAGCCTGCGGCGCGCCATGCCGGCGCCGGAACAGGTGCACGATGCGATCGCAAGCCATAATCCTTGCCGCGATGGCACTTCTCACCACCCCTTCACTCGCGGCCAGCGACAGTCAGGCCGAGCGCGTCTATGTGGTGACCTATGTCGAGCTGCTGCCGAGCCAAAGCGACGCGGGTGCCGGGCTGCTGATCGCCTACCGGAACGCCGGGCGCGGCGAACATGGCAACCTTCGCCTGGAGGTGCTGAGCGAGCTCGGCCGGCCGGCGCGATTTGCCTTGCTCGAGACCTGGGACAACAAGGCCTCGCTGGACGCCCACGAGAGCGGACCAGGCGCCCACGAATTCCGTGCCAAATTCGAGAAGATTGCGGCTGCGCCGCCGGACGAAAGGATCTTGAGCGGGCTGCGCGTCAGCGCGGATGAAGGCCGTTCCGGAACTCTCTACGTGCTCACCCATGTGGACGTCGCCCCGCAATATGCCGATTCCGCCACAGCGCTGCTTCAGACGCTGTTCGACGCAACAAGCAAGGAAGACGGCAATGCCGCCCACGAGGTGCTTCGGCAGGCAAACCGTCCGAACCACTTCACGACGGTGGAGCAATGGAAGGATGAGCCGGCGCGGGCAAGACATTCAGCCGCCGCGCCCACACGCGAATTCCGGCAGAAACTCTCGCCGATGATGGGCGCGCTCTACGACGAGCGGATCTACCGCCTAGCCGGGAAGTAATCGCGTCGCTCACGCGATCGACTATTCCGCAGCAAGCACGCCCGGCGGCACAGCACGGCCCGAGACCCGCCGGATCAGGACGGCCGCATCCGCAGGCGGCTTGTCGCCACGCCATGCGATGTGCTGGTCCGGGCGAACCAGATAGAGCGCGTGGCCGAACACGCCGCGCATGTCTTCCGGGGGATCCATATCCAGCAGCGCGAGCGGAAAACCAAGCGCTGCGGCGGCGCGCCGTAGCGGCGCGACGTCGATGGCCCGGTCGCTGCGAAGCAGCGTGTAGTCCTGATCCAACGCGTCATACAGCGAGCGGCCGCTGGGCAGGAAGAAGTGCGGCAGCCGACAGCCCGGCACGGTCGATGGCGTGAACGTCCCCATGCCGTAGGCCGGCTGCGGCTCGCCGTCATAGGCAATCAACGGCGACCGGTCATAATAGTAGCCGAAGTTCAGGCCGGCGCAGCAGTATTGCTGGACGTTGAGCTCATACACCCTGGCACCGATGGACCGGCGCAGCGCTTCGGCGCCCGCATCCTCGATATCGGATGGCACCTCGCGGCGATGTTTTGCCACGGCCAGCGCGTGGTTCATGGCAAAGTGCGACACCTGCTCGGTGATCGGCAGGCGCTCGGCCTCATAGGCGTCGAGGACAGCCGCATCGCCCCACCCCTTGAGATGGGCGGCGAGCAGCCAGGCGAGGTTCGCGGCATCGGCGATGCCGGCGTTCATGCCATAGCCGGCGAACGGCACCCAGATATGCGCGGAGTCGCCGCACAGGAAGACGCGCCGGTCGCGGAAGCGGTCCGCGATCAGGCGACGACCGAACCAGTCCTCCTTCGACAATATCTCGTAGGAAAAATCCGAACCGACGCCGAGAATGGTACGAATGGCCCAGTCGCGATCGACGGCATCGAAGTCAGCCTCGTCGTCGTTGAGATAGTTGTGCACCAGCCAGGTCTCGCGGCCATCGATCGCGTAGACGTTGCCGCAGCGCCGCGGGTTCAGCGAAAAATTGCCCCAGGCGAGCGGGCGCGTCATCCGATGCAGCAGATCGGGCGCACGCAAATAGGTGGACTGCACGCGCTGCACCACCGCGTCCCCGATCATGCCGGCGCCGATCTGTCGGCGCACCAGCGAACGGCCGCCGTCGCAACCGATCAAGAAGCGGGCGAAGAAAGCCAGCGGTTCGCCGCCGGCAAGGCTTCTCGCGCGCACCGTGACACCTGCGTCATCCTGCTCGAAACTCTCGACGTCGGCCTGGTTGACGATCCGGATCTGCGGCATCGCCGCCGCATGAGCGTAGAGAATGGGTTCGAGGAAGATCTGGTTGATCCGGTGCGGTGGCTCTGCCGTCGGCCAGTCGGTATCCGGCCCGCGCTCGCCGGCTTTCCGCCCCACCGGCGAGGGAATGACGATCCGCGTCAATTCCTGCCCCGTCGCGCTGGTGCGATAGACGACGTCGTGCGGATAGTCGGCCGGCAGGCCGGCGCCGCGCAACGCATCGGCAACGCCAAGCCTGCGAAAGATCTCCATCGAGCGCGCCGCGACATGGTTGCACTTGACGCTCGGCGGCTCGCCGGCCGCGCGCCGCTCCACGATCACCACATCGATGCCGCGCCAGGCGAGATCCATCGCGAGTGTCAGCCCGACCGGACCCGCCCCGACGATCAGAACGCTTGATTGAGTGACCGACACGGCTGCCTCTTATTGACGTCAAGAAACAATTGAATCATCGGCCGGCGACGCGCTGCGGCTGGGCCTGCGCACCGTCGAGCCGCTCCAGCAGTTCGCTGGTCGAGAGCACCTCGCCGAAATACTGCATGACGGCGGCGAGCGACGCATTGTGCTCGGCGTCCGAATGAGTCGCATTGGCGTCCGACAGGAAGAAGGTGCGGTAGTTGAGCATCATGGCATCTCGCGCCGAGGCCTCGCAGCAGACATTGGTGAGCGTGCCGGCGATGGCGACGGTATCGATGCCGCGTTCGTGCAGAACGGAATCGAGATCGGAGGAATTCTGGATGAAGGCGCTGTAGCGCGTCTTCTGCAGCACCACGTCCTGGTCGCGCACCGCAAGGTCGGCGTGCAGCTCGTGGCCCTTGCCGCCGGGGCTGAGCTCCCGCAGCATCGCGGCACGCCGGTCCGGCTTCATGAAGCACTCGAACCAGGTGCTCCAGCTCTCGGTCTCCCTGTCGATCGTCATCTTGATCCAGACGACCGTGCCGCCGGCGCGACGGAAGCCTTCGGCCAGCCGGTTGATCTGCGGAATGATGTCGGTCGCGCCAGCCACCTCCGCGGGCATTCCCGGCAGCAGAAACGCGTTCTGCATGTCGATCACGACCAGCGCGGCACGCGGTCCCTGCACGCGCCCGTAAAGCTTCGGACCGCCGCGGCGAAGCGCGACGCGCTGCATCACTTCATCCGAGATCGCGATCTTGTGCATGTCAGTTCTCCACTTCGGTGAAATGCGCGTAGTTCGTCCACTTTTCCAGCGAGGAAATGCCGACGAACAGGACCAGCGAGATGACGCCGAGGATGACGACCGCCGACATCACCATGTCCATCTGGAAGATCTGGCTGCCATAGACGATCAGATAACCAAGGCCGGCCTTGGCGGACTGGAATTCGCCGACAATGACGCCGACCAGCGACAGACCGATATTCGCCTTCATCGCGGCGATGATCACTCTCCGGTTGGCCGGCAACACCACCTTCTGCAGCACCTGCCAGGTCGAGCCGCCGAGCGCACGGATCAGCTTCACCTTGTTCTTGTCGGTCTGCTCGAAGCCGGTATAGACCATCAGCAGCACGATGAAGACCGCAACCGCGATCGCAATGCCGTAGATCGACAGCGCAGGTCCAAGCCAGATGTAGAAAATCGGGACCAGCGCGATCTTCGGCACCGCATTGGCCACGATCAGGAACGGATCGAGCACGCGCCGGACGGTCGGCGCAAGCCACAGCCAGATCGCCAGGATCACGCCGAGCACGGTGCTGGCCGCAAAGCTCGTGAGCGTCTCCATCAGCGTGACCCAGGTGTGGCGAAGCAGCAGGCCGTCCTGGAACAGTGTGATCATGCTGCGCGCCACCGCGGAAGGATAACTGGTCAAGAGCGGATTGACCCACAGCATCCGCGCCGAGATTTCCCAAAGCACGAGAAGAATGGCGACGAGGCCGAGCTGCGAGCCCACGACGATCAGGCGGCGGCGGCGCTGCGCGCGTTGCCAGCGTCGATAGGCCGGGCTCGCGACCGGGCCGGTGGGCGCCGCCGCGGCGAGATCGCCGACCGTCTTTGCCTCAGACATGGACATCGAGATCTTTCCAGATCGCCTGGAAGGCCTGGTTGAAAACGGGAAGCTCGCGCAGTTCGAGGCTCGAAGCCCGCTCGCGCGGCACTGCGCCGAAATCGATCGCGTGTTCGGACTTGATCCGTCCGGGCCGGCGCGACATCACAAGGACACGATCAGCCATCGCGACCGCCTCGTTGATGTCGTGGGTGACGAGTATCGCGGTCTTGCCCTCGCCGCGGATGATCTGCGCGATCTCGTCGGAGATCGCGATCCTGGTCTGGAAATCGAGCGCCGAAAAAGGCTCGTCGAGCAGCAGAATGCCCGGATCGAGGCACATCGTGCGCGCCAGCGCGGCGCGCTGCCGCATCCCGCCGGAGAGCTGGGACGGCAAATGCTGCTTGAAGTCCCGCAGGCCGTAGCGATCGAGCAGCGCTTCCGCGCGCAGACGCGCCGCGGCGCGATCGCGCCCGCGTATCTCAGGACCCAGCATCGCGTTATCGAGGATCGTGCGCCACTCGAACAGCGTGTCCTGCTGCAGCATGAAGCCGACGGCGGTGGACGGTCCGCGCACCAGAGCGCCGTCGATCGATACCGTTCCGCTGGTCGGCGCGATCAGCCCCGCGAGCAGCGACAGCAGCGTGCTCTTGCCGCAGCCGGACTGCCCGACGATGCTGACGATCTCTCCCGGCGCGATGCGGAACGAGACGCCATCGAGCGCACGCGTCTCGCCCGATGGGGTGAAATAGCTCAGCGAAACGTTCTCGAACGCCAGCTTCGCCGCCGTCCGCGTTCCCGGTTCGCGAGCCGCCGCCACGTCACCTGGCCCCGGCGGCGAAGAATTGCGGCGTCACCACACCGTCATAGGCGACCTTCTGCGCCTCCTTGAGGATGCCGCCCATCACCTGCAGCTTCTGCAACGCCTCGATCGCGTCGGGACGGATCTCCGGCGTCGCCTTCCAGAGGCCGGCCTTGCGCTGTCGCTCGACCGCCGATTCGATCAGCTCGACGGGAACGCCGGGAAAGAATGGCGTGAGCAGCTTTGCAGCCTCGGTCGGCGAGGCGCCCGCAATCCATTTGAGCGACCGGCTGATCGCCCGGGTCCAGCCGCGAACGATCTCCGGGTTCTTGGCGATGTAGGCGTCCGTCGCGACGAAGGCGGTATAGTCGATCGGTCCAACCGTCTGGCCGATGCTTGCGAGCGCAAAGCCCTTCTTTTCGCGCTCCAGCTTCGAGACGTCGACCTCGAAGAACGTCGCATAGTCGCCCTGCCCGCTCAGGAACGCGCCGAGCCGGGCGGGAATGCCGATGTTGCTGATCAGGTTGACGTCCTTGGCCGGGTCGAGGCCGTGCCGCCGCAGCGCCTCGTCGAGGAACAGCGCCGGCGTGGTGCCGGGACGGAAGGTGATGATCGTCTTGCCCTTGAGATCCTTCCAGTCGAGCGGCTTGTCGTCGCGACCGACCAGAAAGGTGCCGTCCGAGGTCGTCAGGCCGCAGAACATCTTCACCTTGGTGGGCGACTGGCTGCCCTGGACATAGATGGCGGCTTCCGGTCCCACCAGCGCGATGTCCATCTCGCCCGACAACAGCGCCGCCATCGCCTTGTCGCCGCCTTGAGAGGCCGTGTAGTCGACGCGGATGCCTTCGTCGCGGAAATAGCCGAGCGCGTCGGCCAGGTAGAGTGGCGAGAAGAAGATGTGATGGACCGTCTCGACCAGCGAGACTTTCTTCGGCTCCTGAGCGCGTGGCGCGGTCGGCGCCAGCGCGATGACGAGCGACGCAAGGAACGTTGCGGCCCGCAAGGCCCATGCCGATCGCCGCTTCGCTGTCATGATTGCCATCCCTGTCCGGCTGCTATCGATGTCCGATTATCGGACTTTCTTTCTCCGTGCGACAACTAGATCGCTCCACGAAGTTTGCGTCAAGGGGTCAAATATGCGGCCAGAGCGCGCAGATTTCGGGCCGTCCATCGCTTGAAAACTGTCCGAATATCGGACAGGATTGATCAGTCACGGCATGAGGGTTCTATGGCGGAGATGCAGGCGTCCGTACGAAACGGAAGGACGGCCAAATCGCAGCGGGATCGCGCCATGGCAGGCAGCTTCAACCGTGCCGCGCTGCTGCTGCGCGCCATCGCCCAGGATGCACCTCGCGGCGCGTCGCTGCGCGATCTCGTCACGCGGACCGGCCTGCCGCGGCCGACCATTCACCGCGTGCTCAGGCTGCTCGCCGATTCCAACTGGATCGAGCGCGACGACGACGCGCAGTTTTATCTCGGCCGCGACCTCGTCGGCCTCGGACTGGCGGCGATGGTGAGGCATCCGTTGCAGCGGATCGCCGATCCGGCGCTCGCCCGGCTTGCCGAAGACATCGATCAGACCATCTACCTGACGCTGCGCGTCGGCGACGACGCGGTGTGCGTCGCGCGGCACGAACCGCAGGACCGCATCCAGACCCTGGTGCTGCAGGTCGGCACGCGCGAAGCGCTCGGCACGGGCGCCGGCGGCATGGCGATCCTCGCCGCGCTGCCCGAACAGGAGGCGCAGCGTATTATCGCGGCGAATATCCGCCGCTACCGGCAGCGCAAGGGCTTTGACGAAGCAGGCTTTCGCGAGGCTTACACGCTTGCCCAGCGCCGCGGCTATGCGCTTCACGACGGGCTGTTTCGCGAAGGCATCAGCGGCATCGGCGTCGCGATCCGCGACGCGGCGCGCCATCCGCTTGCCGCGATCAGCACCGCCTTCGTCTCGGAATGGCTGAACCAGAACGAGCGCGAGCATTGCGCGACGCTTTTGCAGGAAACGGCGGCCAACCTGTCGCGCGAGCTGCTGTCGCTTGCGCGCTGACCGGCGCCGTCGCGCGCGCCGGGAAGTTCAGCGCAGCGCGGTGCCGCCGATATTCCAGCCGCGGCCGCCCTCACCGAAGATCTCGTGACCATCAGCCGTCACCGCGACCGTATCCTCCAGCTTGATGAAGCCGCGGCGCGGATGCTTCATGGTGGTCTCCACCGAAACCACCATGCCGGGCTCGAGCGGGCGGCTCGTATCCGCCGCATCATAGCGGACCGGCCCGGTGGCGGTGAGGCGCGGCGCCTCGTGGCTGACCAGGCCCATGCCGTGGGCGAGGAATTCGCTGTTGTCGCGCTCGCTCATCTTCTGCATGGCGCGTTCCGCCGCCGTGTAGATCTCGCCGCCCGGTACGCCCGGCTTGATGACGGCAAAGGCCGCGCGCTGCACGGATTCGATTTCGGCGAGCAGATCCTTCAGCTCGCGATCCGGCTCGCCCAGCACCGCCATGCGCGCGAGATCGCCGATATAGCCGTGATAGTTGCCGCCGGAATCGATCGACATCACGTCGCCGGTTTCCCAGCGCTGCTCGGAAGGCGCGCGGTTGTGGCTGGTCCCGCTCGCGATCAGGCAGTACTCGAAGGTCAGCCCGCGATTGACCTCGGCAACCCTGAGCGCCTCGACGATCTGCCGCTTGGTGGTGCCGGGTCCGTGATGGGCGATCACGTCGAGCATGGATTCGATCACGAGCTCGGAGGCCTTGCGCAGCTTGGCGAGCTCGGCCGGGGTCTTGATCGCACGCAGGCGCTCCAGCACGTAAAGCGCATCCTTGATCTGGCTGTCCGGAAAAGCATCCTGCAGCGCCTTGCCGGCATCCATCGGCAGGAAGGGGAATTCGACGCCGATCCGCTTGGCCGGCACGCCGCGTGAGCGGATGGCCTGCACCGCCAGCGCGATCGCATCGAGCGATCCGCTGGTCGAGGCCTGCACCTCGGGAACCCAGGGCGGCGCGACCTGCCGCTGATGCGCCTCGAGCCCATGCCCGATATAGGCCGCCTTGTCGGGCGCGCCCTTGGGATAGATCACCACGGGCAGATAGCGGGATATGCCAAGCGCGTCCATGTAGTCGAAGAAGATCGCCCGCTCGGCATCAAGCAGATACTGCACATTGTGCTTGGAGGTGGCGAGCAGCACGTCGATGCCCGCCTCTTCCATCAGCCTGTCGAGCTTGCCCGTGTCGAACGGAATGCCGCGCACGGCGGTCTGGGTCTTGACGCTGTCCTGCATGACGCGTTTCCTTATATTTTGACGCCAGCCTTGGGTTAGCTACCAATCTTGGATTAGCTAGGAGAGCGGGGCGCGCGCCGCAACGGCCTCAGCCTCGCCTATTCGCCCGCGTTCGCCTGTTCCCGTGCTTTCTTTAATGTGCGCCGGAGATGGCCGTTCGTCACCTTCCATTGCGAGGGGCCTGCCATGCGTCTCGACGCCGAGCAAGCTGAAGGCGAGCCCGATCGCAAGACCGCAGCCGGCCAGGAACAGAAATGCCGGCGTCACCGCGTCGATCGTCGCCTTGGGTGTGATCAGGTTCGAGGCGCCCGCGATCAAGGCAAGGCACAGCGGGCCGGTGATCTTGCCGACGCCATTGGCCGCCTGCGCCAGCCCGACCCCCCGTGCAGCCAAGCGAACCGGAAAGATCTCCGCCGAATAGGGCGCGATGTTGGAAAAGCCGCCGTCGAAAAACATCGCCGCCGGGATCAGCAATACCAGGAAAGCCGGGTAGCCGAACAGCGTCCTGTCGAAGAACAGCGCCGCCGCGCCGAGCGACAGCGCGATGCCGTAGCCCATGATCTCGCCGCAGCGGCGGCGTCCGATCCAGTGCGGCAGGAAGGAGAATATGGCGCGCCCGAGCATGCCGGTCAGGCTGACGACGACGAACAGGTGAGCGACCTCGCTCGGTGAAACGCCCATCAGCAGTGCAACGATGGTCGGTCCCCACAGGAAGACGCCATAATTGGCGGTGCTGGCGCCGAACCAGACGATGACCGTGAGCACGACCAGCCTTGGCTCCCGGAACCGCTCCGAGAAGCCCACGCTCGGCACGCTTGTGCCCGCCGGTCCATTCTGAGGCTCACCTAGCGTATCCGGCGAGACCTTGAGCGCACGCGCGACGATGCGGCGCGCCTCGGCATGCCGCCCGCGCGAGACCAGCCAGCGCACCGATTCCGGCACGATCAACGCAATCAGCACCGCCGGCACCAGCGGAATGAAGCCGAGCGCGGCAAGACCGCGCCAACCGATCTGGTGCAACAGCGTCGCCGCCAGCAGTGACGCTGTCAGTATCCCGAGCGAGACAGGAATCGTGGTCGCGCTGGTGACGAGCGTGCGGTGGCGCGTCGGCGTGTATTCGACGATCAGCGGCAGGAGGACCGAGGTGGCGGCGCCGACCCCGAATCCGACAAAGAAACGAAGCAGGGCGAAACCGATCCAGGCGCCGTCGGGAATGAACGAGACGGAGCCCGAGCTCAGTGCGCACAGCGTGACGCCGGCGACCAGCAGCGTCTTGCGCCCGAACCGGTCGGCCAGCGCGCCCCACGCCAGCGAGCCGACAATCGCGCCGACGCCGGCGCTGAGCAGGATCACCGAGGTCTGCCCAAACGTCAGGTGCCATTGCGGCGCCAGCACCGCAACGAGGAACCCGACAATATAGTAGTCGAAATAATCGAAGACGCTGGTCGCGATGGTCAGCCCGACGGTAGCGAAGTAACGGGCATCGAGCGGCGCGCGGTCATAAGCGGCGACGAGATCTTGTCGTTCGGTCCCCATGGTCTTTCTCCCTCATGATCCGTCTCTTTTTTGATTATTGATTCTGTAAGAACGCCACGACTTCCGCGGCCACCGCCGCCGGGTTCTGGATCGTTCCGACATG
Source organism: Bradyrhizobium sp. NP1 (assembly GCF_030378205.1). NCBI lineage: Bacteria > Pseudomonadati > Pseudomonadota > Alphaproteobacteria > Hyphomicrobiales > Nitrobacteraceae > Bradyrhizobium > Bradyrhizobium sp. NP1. The sequence goes on along the minus strand of NZ_CP127385.1, from coordinate 1,925,771 downwards.
GCCGACGCCTGCGATCTTCGCAGCGCGCGCACCCGCAATCTCGCGCGCAAGCGACAACGTATGATCAGGCGGAATCAGGCGATCTTCGCTGCCGGCGAGGACCAGCGTCGGCGCAGTGATTGTGCCGAGGTCGATCGCGATCGGCTGCGCCAGGATGACGCCGCGCCGCCGCCGTTGCTCGGCGGTGCGCGTGTTGCCCTTGAAGATGTTCAGCGCCTCTGGATGCGACGAGAGGTACTCGCGCGTAAAGAAATATTCGGCGAATTCGGGCAAGGAGTCCGGCAAGCGGCTGCGTAGCTCGGCGAACTTCGGAAATCCCGCCGGATTGATCGCGGACACCTGTGTACCCACACGAAAACTGCTTGCCAGCACCAGGCAATCGACGCGGTCGGCGTGGCGGACCGCGAGCACTTGCGCGATGGCGCCGCCGAGCGAGGTGCCGAACACATGAGCACGGCGATGGCCCAGCGCCGCAATCAATGCGGCGGCATCATCCGCCAGAACATCGAGGCCGTACGGCGCGGGCGGATTGCGCGTGCCCCCGGAGTCGCGCTGGTCGTAGGCGATCACGGTGAAATGCGGCGCGAGCTCTTTGCCGAACGCATCGAACATCGAATGGTCGGCCTCGGCGCCATGCAGGAGCAGCAGCGGTGGTCCCTTGCCGCTTCGCTTGAACGCGATCGTCGTGCCGTTGGCTGCGATCGTGTCCATGGCTAGTGCAGCACGGTTTGCAGCGCGCCGGCGAGCTCGCGCGCGGGATCGGAGGGGATGTAGGGCATGCGCCAGGCGACATGGCCGTCGGGGCGAACCAGCACGGCGCCGCGCGGGCCCATCTGGATGCCGTCGGCCGGATGCGCGTTCGGCAATTGCTGCAGGTTGAGCGGCAGGCCGAGCTTGGCCGAGACGTCGCGGCCGGCCTCCAACCATTCCGCCCCAAGCGGGCCCGCGACCACGGTGAACTCCTTGTCGAACCAGTCCAGCGTCGAGTGCTTGCGCGCCATGTCGAGCCACAGATGTGGAAAGCGCCCGCCCGGACGGTCGGACGGCGTGTAATAGCGCGTCAGATGCCCGCCGCGCGGCGTGCCGTCCGGGATCACCGCGCCTTCTTCATAGGAGAAGCCGAGCGCCTGCCCGATGCTGTGCAGATGATTGTCGAGGTCGTTGACCCAGAAGCGAATGCGATCCTCGTTTTCCGAGCGCGCCGCATCGTCGATGCGCCGGAAGCGGATCATGTTGCCGTAGCTGAAATCGGCGTTCGACTGCGCGACCGGCCGGCGCTCGACGTCATAACTGTCGAGCAGTTTTTCCGAAGCCGCTCCGCGCAGAACGTAAGCGAGCTTCCAGGCGAGGTTGTGCGCGTCCTGCACGCCGGAATTCAGCCCGAAGCCGCCGGTCGGCGGAAAGCGATGCGCCGCGTCGCCGACCACGAGCACGCGGCCCTTGCAGAACTGCGACGCGACCTGCTTGCTCATGCGCCAGATCGAGCGGTTGAGCAGCGTCACGTCGAGATCGGGCACGCCGACCATGGTGCGGATGATCTCGATTGTCTCGGCGTCGGTCCAGGGCTGCGGCCGTTCGTCCTTCTGCTCGCCGAGCTGAATCACCGACAGCCATCTGTCCCGGCCGTTGGTGTTGAGAATGGTGGCCCGTCTCGGCATGCCGGGCTTCTTCGGATAGACCTGATAGCCGGCGGCCTCGCGCGCCAGCGGAAAACGCGACAAATCCCCGCGCCAATATTCATTGAGAACGACGGCGAGCGTCGCGGGGCCGATCATCTCGATGCCCGCGGCGCGTCGGGTCTGGCTGCCCGCGCCATCGCAGGCGAGCAGATATTTGGCGTGCCAGAACTCACTGCGGCCGGTGTCGATCGAACGGACCTCGCAGATCACGCCGTCCTCGACCTCCTCGAAGCCGACAAATTCGGTCGAGAAATGCACCTGCACGAGGTTGGAATGCGCGATGACCTTGTAGATCTCCTCCTCGACCGCATCCTGCGCCACCAGGCATTTCCAGGCCGGGGTCTGGCCCAGATTGGGCTCGGGCCGCGAACGGCTGATCTCGCGGCCTGCGATGCTCTCGACCTGGATGAACATGTCGGAGGAATCCTGCAGGCCGCGATCGCGGATCGCCTGCTCGATGCCCCATTGCCGGAAAAGCTCCATGGTGCGGACCCAGCAGCCGCGCGATTTGGGATGATCGGTGGTGGTCGGGCTTTTTTCCACGATCACCGCGTCGATCCCGAAGCGCTCGAGCAAGAGGCCCATCGCGAGCCCGACGGGGCCGCCACCGACGATGAATATGGATGTCCGGCGAGGCGCCTCCGGATGCGTGGCCATGGTCGTTCACTCCCTGATTTCCTTGCGTCATAGCCTGCTCCGTTTTTGACATCTCACAAGAATATGTTTGATATGGATTCCATCTCGACTTGAGATGGAGCGCGTTATGGACCTGCGGCAGCTTCGTTATTTCGTGGCGGTGGCCGAGCGCGGCGGCTTCGTCGCCGCAGCCGGCACGCTCAACGTCGCGCAATCCGCGCTCAGCCGCCACATCCGGCAGCTGGAGCATGAACTGGGCGGACCACTGCTCGAGCGTGGCGCCCGCGGCGTCGCGGTGACCGAATCGGGCAAGGTGCTGCTCGAACGCGGGCGCTGGCTGCTCGGCGTCGTCGACGACATCAAGGTCGAGGTGCGCACGGAGAACCGCGAGCCGAGCGGCACGGTGCGGCTCGGCGCGCCGTCGAGTCTCGCCGACATCTTCTATCCGCCGCTCGCGCGCCTGTTCAACGATCGCTTTCCGCGCGTGCGGCTCGAATTGAGCGAAGGACTGACGGAAGCGATGACCGATCGTCTCCTGCGCGCGGAGGTCGACCTTGCGATCGTCACTAGGCCCGAGGAGAACGATCATCTTTTGTACGAAACGCTGGTTGTCGAGCAGGTTTTCCTGATCGGCCCGCCCGGCGATCCCCTGCTCAAACGTGGCAAGCTGACGCAAGGCGAGTTCAAGCGCCTGCCACGCGCCATTGTACCGCTCAGCCGCACTCCCTTTCCCGATACCGTGCCGTTCTCGCTGCGGGTGGAAAGCAGCGCGGCGATGAAGGGCATCGCAGCCCTGGGACTCGGCTATGCGCTGTTGCCGTTCTCGGGCATCCATCAGGAGGTCGAGGCCGGCAAGCTGTCGGCAACGCTATTGCCCTGGCTTCGCGCCGAGCGCGTGCTGGCGCTGCCGCGCGGGCGTCCAATCAGCCGCGCGACACGCGAGACGGCGGCCGCGCTCAAGGACATCTGCCGCGACCTGATCGCGGACGGCATCATCCGAACCACCGAGGCGCGGCCTGCTCCGCCCAGGCGCGCGCGCCGTCGAAAAGCCCGACCACGCTAAGGCCAGCCCCGCTGCCGCCAGCGCATCGGCCTTCGCACGTAGCAGCTCTCGGCCAACGCATTGCCGCGCTGCGGCGCACACCTTCCTGATTCCGCCGGCGGGCCTCGTGCCGAAAATGGAGATCGCGACGCCGCAAGCCATGCGCGCGGCCAAACCATTTGCACTTCTATCGGATATCAGTAATATCTCAGTTATATACAAAGGCGAAAACGCCTAATTCGGGGAACACGGGGAGGCTTTTCATGAGCAGCTTGTCTACGGGCGGCGCGATCGACATCGGGGCGCGCACCGCTTCTTCCGCGGCGTCGGCAGCAAGCGTCTCGGGCATCGTCGGCCGCCTCGAGCGGCTTCCCATGACCTCCTACCAGCGCGGCATCTTCGCGATCATCGCGACCGCGTGGTTTTTCGACAGCATGGATTTGGGCGCGCTGACCTTCGTGCTCGGCCCGATCCGCCAGACCTTCAACCTCTCGACCGCGCAGGCCGGCCTGCTCTCCAGCATGAGCTTCCTCGGCATGTTCATCGGCGCCGCCTCTGCGGGGCTTCTGGCTGACCGGTTCGGCCGCGCGCGGGTGTTCCAGGTCAGCATGATCTTCTGGGGCGCGGGTAGCATCCTTTGCGGGCTTGCGCCGTCGGTCGAGACGCTTGCGGCTGCGCGCGTGCTACTCGGCTTCGGCATGGGCATGGAATTTCCGGTCGCGCAGTCGATGGTGTCGGAGATCATTCCGGCCAGGCAGCGCGGCCGCTACATCGCGCTGCTCGAGGGCTTCTGGCCGATCGGCTTCATCGCGTCCGGCATCCTCAGCTATGTGGTGCTGTCCTTTGCCGACTGGCGCTGGGTGTTCATCCTGCAGGGCATCCCCGCGATCTTCGTCCTGATCGTGCGCCGCTACGTGCCGGAATCGCCGCGCTGGCTGGCAAGCCACGGCCATGCCGCCGAGGCGGAACGGGTGATGTCGGGAATCGAGGCAAAGGTCTCCGAGCGCCTGAACGGCGCGCCATTGCCTGCAGCTGTGCCGCATCCAGTCGATACGCGCTCGTCCTACGGGCTCGCCACGTTGTTTTCGGCGGCCTATGCCAGGCGCACCGTCATGCTGTGGTGCCTGTGGTTCTTCGCGCTGCTCGGCTTCTATGGTCTCACCACCTGGCTCGGCGCACTGTTGCAGGCCAAGGGCTTTCCGATCACGAAGTCCGTCTTCTACACCATCCTGATCTCGCTCGCCGGCGTGCCGGGCTTTTTGACCGCCGCCTACCTGATCGAGCGCGTCGGACGCAAGGCGACGCTGATCGGCACGCTGCTCGGCGCGGCGATCTCCTGCTACTTCTACGGCGGGGCCGCAGACCAGACCCAGTTGATCGTCGCCGGCCTCTGCATGCAGTTCTGCGCGTTCGGCATGTGGTCCGCGCTCTATGCCTACACGCCCGAGCTCTACCCGACGCAGGTGCGCGCGACGGGTACCGGGTTTGCGTCCGCGATCGGCCGCATCGGCTCGCTGATCGGGCCATCGGTGATCGGCTTCATCCTGCCGGCGGCCGGCCAATCCGGCGTGTTCGCGCTCGGCGCCGGCGCGTTTGCGCTCGCCGCGCTGGTGGTGCTGGTGCTCGGCGAAGAGACCAGGGGCCGAACGCTCGAAAGCATCTCGCACTGACGGGTCCGGCCGATTGCCCGATGTCGGATTGACCCTTCCCGTCATGCGTGAAATATCGTGCCGACGAGAAGGGAGAATCACGGCAGATGGCCGCGGACAGACGCGCCGGGCGCGCTCGCAGCGCCGAGACGGAGCGGACCCGGGAAAGCACCAGGGTCCGCCGGGCTGCTCCTGACCGCGGCACCGCGGCCGCCGATGGCGAGCGCGACGATGAAACGCTCACCGATCGCGCCTACCGGCAGATCGAGGAGCTGATCGTCACGCTGAAGCTGCCGCCGGAAACCATCCTGTCCGAGCAGTCGCTCGCGGCACGATTGTCGATCGGCCGCACCCCGATCCGCGAGGCCTTGCAGCGGCTCGCGCGGGACGGGCTGGTGGTGATCCTGCCAAGGCGCGGTATCCTGGTCTCGCAGATCAACCTCAAGACCCAGATGCGCCTGCTCGAAGTGCGGCGCGAGCTGGAGCGGCTGATGGCGCGCGGCGCCGCCGAGCGCGCGACACCTGAGGAGCTCACCCGCTTTTCCACCATCGCTCGGGAGATGCGCCGCGCCTCCGACGAGGCCGACGACATGACCTTCATGCGGCTCGACCGCGCGCTGAACGAGCTGGTCAGCCATGCCGCGCGCAACGAATTCGCGGCGCGCGCGATGGGGCTGATGCACGGCCTGTCGCGGCGTTTCTGGTACCAGCACTACCGCGAAGCGGGCGACCTGCCGCTCTCGGCGCGCCTGCACGCCGAGCTTGCGGAAGCGATCGCCGCGCGCGATGCGGACGCCGCAGGCAAGGCCTCCGATCGGCTGATCGACTACATCGAGAGCTTTGCCCGCAAGACGATCGAGACCTGATCAGAATATCACGACGCTGCGGATCGCAGCCCCCCGCCGCAACGCGTCAAACCCTTCATTGACCTGTTCGAGCGCAATCCGCGCGGTGATCATTTCCTCCAGGTGCAGCGTGCCTTCGAGCGCCGCCCGCGCCAGCATCGGGAAGTCGCGCAGCGGCCGCGCGCCGCCATAGCTCGAACGCCGGATGCGCTTTTCCTGCATCAGCGATCCCCAGCGAAACGCGACCTGGCTCTCGACGTCGGTCTTGCCGAGCCAGATCACCTCGCCGCCCGGGCGCGCCGCCTCCATGCTGGCGCGGAAGCCGGCCTCGCTTCCCGCCGATTCCAGCACGACATCGACGCCGCGCCCGCCGGTCAGCTTTTTCGACACGGCGATCACATCCTCCCTCGACGCATTGATGGCGTGGGTCGCCCCGAGATGCCGCGCCATCTGCAACTTGGCATCGGCGAGATCGACGGCGATGATGGTGGCCGCGCCCGCCATCCGCGCGCCCTGCACCGCCGCCAAGCCGACCGCGCCGCAGCCGATCACCATCACGGCATCGCCATAGTGGATCGAGGCGACATTGATCGCCGCGCCGACGCCGGTCATGATTCCACAGCCGATCAGGCAGCCGTGCTCGAACGGCAGCTCCTTCGGCATCACGATCGCCTGCTGCGCCGGCACGATGCAGTATTCCGCGAGCGCGCCGAGATACATCAGGTGCTTGAGATCGCGGCCGTCGGAAAGCCGCGCGCGGCTGTGGCCGTCGAACTGCACCGCCAGCGGCGCCTGCGCCAGATACGGCTCGCAGAGGATCGGCAGGTCGCGGTCGCAGTAGAAGCAGTGGCCGCAATGCGGATTCCATGACAGCACCACGTGGTCGCCGACCGCGACGCCGCGGGCGCTGGGACCGGCCTGCTCGACGATGCCGGCCGCCTCGTGGCCGAGCACGATCGGCATCGGGTTGCGCAGCGAGCCCTCGATCACCTCGAGATCGGTATGGCAGAGCCCGACCGCCTTGATGCGGACCAGCACGTCGTCCGCGGCCAATTCCTTTGCCTCGACCGTCTCGACGACGAGCGGCGATTTCGGCGCGTGCAGCACGGCCGCCTTGTACCGGAGCGTCACGTCCAATCCCCCTGCCCGCCGTTACCGCGAAGCACCCTGGCGTTTCTCGAGCGCGGCGAGCGCCGCGTCGATATCGGCCGAGCTCATCTCCCATTCATTGCCGAAATTGGCGACCACCGCCTTCATGAACGGCTCGACCAGCGCCTGCGCCCGCGCCGCGTCACCGAGATGATCGGCCAGGATCGCCAGCGATAGCTGACGCGGCTCGGGCCCCTCATAGCTCCACTCGAAACCGTTGCCGGTGTAGCGGTGGAGGTCGAGCCGCTGGTCGAGCGGACGGCCGTCCACCGTCACCTTGACCCCGTCGATGGTGCGGTCCCCACAGAACGTCTTCATGGCCGAGCCCTCCTCCCTCCGGTCCGCCCCACCGAGCGCGTTGACCGTTGATAGATTAGTGATATATTACACTGACCGCGCGATGGGACAACCGATTTTGGCGGCCCGAGGAGACGAAGGATGGAACTTGCATCGACCCCCATGTCTGATCGCCAGCGCCGTTACCGCGAAACCTACCGGGAGCGGGTTGCCGGCTGGTACAACGGCTGGCTGCACGTCTTCATCATCTACACGATCGGCTTCACCGCCCTCTATATCTACCTCGCCAACATCCGCGACCTGCGCGCCTGGGAACTCGTGATCGTTCCCGTCACCTTCGTCGGCGCCAACTTCTTCGAGTGGTGGATCCACCGCTTCGTCATGCACCGCCCCTCGCAGATCAAGGCGTTCCGCGCGATCTACAACCGTCACACCCTGATGCATCACCAGTTCTTCACCGAGAAGGAGATGCGCTTCGCCGACCATCATGACTGGCGCGTGACGTTCTTTCCGCCTTACGCGCTCGCCACCTTCACACTGATGTCGATCCCGCTGGCGATCGTGGCCGGCACCATCATCTCGCCCAACGTCGGATGGCTTCTGATCTCGACCACGACGTCGATGTACCTGATCTACGAGTTCATGCATTTCTGCTGCCATGTCGAGGAGAACTGGTTCGTCCGCACCATGCCTTTCGTCAACACGATCCGGCGGCATCACACCGCCCATCACGACCAGTCCATCATGATGGAGCGCAACATGAACCTGACCTTCCCGATCATGGACTGGCTGTTCGGCACCTCCGATCTCGACCGCGGCCTGCTCGGCCACCTCTTCAACGGCTACGACACGCGGTTCATCAAGCGCACCATGCGCAAGACCGCGCGCACGCCGCGGCTCGATGCGGCGCCGAGCGGCGTTCCGGCGGAGTAGGCGACCGTGTCCGGCATCGAGCCCAATGGAGTGGCGCTTGCCGTGTTCGCCGCGGCCTTCGCCGCCTGCTGCTTCGCTTTCTTCACCATCGCCGGCATGTTTCCGCTGAGCGCGCGGCCCCGCGCGCTTGCAGGGCTGCCCGGCATGGCGCTGGTCGTGGTCAACCTCGTGCTGCTGATCCTGCTGCTCGCCGAGGTGCTGCTCTATGCCGGTCAGACGCTGCGCTGGACGTCGATCGTCATCTTCGGCGGGCTGATCTTCCTGTTCGTGCCATCGATCTTCACCATCATACCGAACGGCTGGCGTGACAGCCGCGGCGGCCTCGCCCTGCTCGGCGCAGTCCAGCTTGCCGCGATCGCGCTGTTGCCCGCCCCGCTCCACCTCTCTCTGTCCTAAAGGATCCGCCGATGCCGTTCCCGATCAAGACAGCGCTGTCGGTCATCGTCCTGCTGGTCGCGTGCGCCGGCTACTTCTACGAGAATTCGATCGGGATGCATGGCCCGAAGATCGCGATCCTGTTTCTCGCGCCCTTCATGGTTGCGGCGATGTGGGTCTTCCCCGAAGTGACCCGCCGCGCCGACCGATAGGCCCTCAGCCGTCCACTGAATTCGGAAAATCATAGGCGAGATGTGGCCTTAACGAACGCATTTTGGATGCGAGTTGCCGGCTCGCCGAGTTCTCCGATCGCGCAAGCTGGTTGGCGACCGCGACATGGTCGGCGTCGATCTTGTGCTGGTTGAGCTTGGATTGGCCTTCGATCTGGTCGACGACGATGTCGATGACACGGATCGCGGAAAGCATCTGCTCGCGCTTGGCCGGCTCCATGCTCGCCAGCGACCACGGCTGTTTCGGCAGCCGCGCCTCGGAGACCGCAAGCAGCTTGTCGCCGTGCGCGCGATTATCGCCGAGCTCCCGCAGGTAGCCGACACCCGAGAGATGAACCGCCTCATACAGCCAGGTCGAGACGTTGTCGACCGAGCTGTACCAGTCGTTCGACACGTAGCAATCGGCGCCGGATACGATGAGCAGGAAGCGCCTCACCCCGTCGGCCAGTTCGACCAGCGGGTTGCGCGCGGTGAGATGCACCTGCGCAACAGCATGATCGTCGCGCCTTACCAGGATGAAGGGCACATGCGAGCCGCGCGGGCCTTGCGCGTCGGAAGCGACGAGGACGCCGAAGCCCCGCTCGGCAGCGAATTGCAGCGCGGCCTGCTCCTCCATGCGAAACTGAGGTCTCAGAATATGCATCGCCCGCCCCTGCCCTGTGCATTGCGCCTTCTTGATGGGCAGTTAACCTAGCTGAGTTTCCCATCCGCCGCGACACCGCCCGCGGGACCGATGAGATCCGTGAGCGCGTCCCAGACTCTATTCAGTTGTCAAACAGCTACTGCGCTGTCATCGCCCGGCTCGACCGGGCGATCCAGTATTCCAGAGACGGCTGAGCTTGTTTGAGACGCCTCTGGAATACTGGATGCCCCGCATTCGCGGGGCATGACGAAGAGAGGACACAAGTCCGCCTTCCCGCGGCGTGATCGGCCCGAGTTCTGCGAAACATCACCCTCGATTGAAGAAGAGGGCGCAGGGAAAGCCGGATGCTGGCCGCACCCGCAGCCTCGCGTGCAACAAAAAAGCACACGAGTTAGTCACCACAGGTTTGGCCTCATCATCCGGCCTTCCCTGCGCGATTGGTTTTAACGGTTTCCTTCGCGCTCTCCCCGGTGACCGGGCTTTCTTGCCACCGTCATCAGCGAGAGCTTGCCTCTCGCGAACTTGATGCCAGCGTCGGGGCATCAGGACCACACGACTTCGCCGTCCGCCCTGGCATCACTCGTCAGTTGATGCCAAAGCGTCCATCGCATCCTGCTCCAACGTTCGTGACGATGCGCAACGCCCCTCTGATCGAGGCAGGACGCGCCGAGGAAAGCCACTGATTTGCCCGACGCAACAAGCAGAATATTTTTGCGCGCAGGACTGGACGACCCAAATCACGTTGAATCCTCGGATCAATTCGGCTTTTGCGCGCACGCCGATTCAGTCACCGCCAGGACCTCCGAAGCCAGCAGGCAGCCGCAAAATGCGCAGGCCTGCCCGTCGGGCAGACGCGCGTATTCGTCAGGCAGGTCTCGCACCGAGCAACGTCTTCGGCTCCAGATAGGCGTCCAGCCCGAAGACGCCGTTCTCGCGGCCCAGGCCGGACTGCTTCATTCCACCGAATGGCGCCAGCGGTTCGTGGGCGGCGCCGTTGATCACGACGCGGCCGCTTTCGAGACGGTCGGCGACGCGCTCCGCTCGCGCCTGACCGCCGAAGACGTAGGCCGAGAGGCCATAGGTGGTGTCGTTGGCGATGGCCACGGCGTCGTCCTCGTCGCGATAGGTGAGAATCGAAAGCACTGGCCCGAAGATCTCCTCGCGCGCGATCCGCATGTCGTTCCTGACATCCGTGAACACCGTCGGTCGGACGAAATAGCCGCCAAGATAGCTACCAAGACCCTCGGGCCGGCCTTCGCCGCCCGTCAGCAGTCGCGCGCCTTCTTCGAGGCCGAGGTGGATGTAGCGCTGGACCCGCTCCCATTGGGTAAGGCTCACCATGGGCCCGACGGTGGTCGAAGGATCGCGTGGATCGCCTACCTTCACGCCCGTCTCGATCGCCGCCTTCAGGCGCGCCTCGAACCCGGCGCGGCGGCTCTCGGACACCAGCACGCGCGTCCCGGCGATGCAGGCCTGGCCCGAATTCATGAAGCCGGCCTCGATGACGCCTGGGATCACCGCGTCCAGGTCGGCGTCATCAAGGATGATGGTCGGCGACTTGCCGCCGAGCTCGAGCGTCACCCGCTTCAGGCTGTCCGCGCTCGCACGCACGATCGCCTTGCCCACGGCGGTCGAGCCGGTGAAGGAGATCTTGGCAACGTCGGGGTGGACGGCGATCGCGGCGCCAACGTCGGCGCCGCGTCCGTTGACCACGTTGTAGACGCCCGCGGGCAGGCCCGCCTCGTGCAGGGCGCGCAGCACCACGTCGGTCTGGCTCGCGCTCATCTCGCTCGGCTTGATCACCGCTGTGCAGCCCGCGGCTATGGCGTAAGCGAGCTTGTTGCAGATGAAGCCGGCGTTCGAGTTCCAGGGCGTGATCAGCCCCACGACCCCGACCGGCTCCATCGCCACGCGGGCCGCGCCGATCTCGCGCTGCAGCGGATAGTCGGCGAGCGTGCGCGCGGCGACCAGGAACGAGTCGGCGGCGTAGTCGCCCATCCAGACCGAGCGCGAGGTGGGGGCGCCGTATTCGTCGAGCACCGCTTCGTGCAGCTCTTTGACGCGGGAGCGCATCGCGACGTGCAGCGCCTCCAGCATCCGCAGTCGTTCCGCCTTCGTGGTACGCGCCATCCCCGGCAGGGCGCGCTTGGCCGCCGCGACTGCGGCGTTGACGTCTTCGACGTCGCCGAGACGCACCCGGCCGATCACCTTGCCGGTCGCAGGATTATGCAGGTCGAACAGCTCGCGACCGTGGGGCTCGACGAAGCGGCCGTCGATGTAGATGTGCTCGATAGTGCGCATTGATGTCTCCGCGTTTTGTACCGAGGAGATAGATCTGGCGATTGACCTGGATTAGTGGCATTAAGCTGGATGGATTGATCCGAAAATCGGGATAATGAGCCGAGGACGACTGATCGAGCTGGAGGCGGCGGTGGCGGTCGCACGGCGCCGGAGTTTTCGCGCCGCGGCCGCCGAACTCGGACTGTCCAGCACAGCCTTGAGTCAGGCCATCGCCGAACTCGAGGCACGCCTGGGTGTGCGCCTGTTCAACCGGACGACGCGCAGTGTCTCGCCGACGCCGGCCGGGGAGCAGTTTTTGGCCCAGGTCGCGCCAGCACTGACCGCGATCAGGGACGCCGCCGACACGGTCAATCAACACCGCTCCACCCCGAGCGGCGTGCTGCGACTGAACACCTCGGCGGGAGCGGCGCGGCGGATCCTGCGGCCGATCGTCTTCGAGTATCTGAAGCGCTACCCCGAGATGTCAGTCGACATCGTCACCGAAGGGAAGCTGATCGACATCGTGCGCGAGGGATTCGACGCCGGCTTCCGCCTCGCCGAGCAGGTGCCCGCCGACATGATTTCCGTTGCGCTCGGGCGCGACGAGCGCCTTGTCATCGTAGGCTCCCCCGCCTACCTGGCCGGGCGGGCGCTTCCGATCGCACCGGCCGACCTCGCCGAGCACGCCTGCATCCGCATGCGTTTGCCCGGCGGCGCGGTCTATCGTTGGGAATTCGAGAAGGACGGCGAGCAGGTGCTGGTGGACGTTTCCGGCCGGCTCACGCTCGACGATGTCGGCCTGATCCGCGATGCGGCCCTCGCAGGCTGCGGGCTTGCGTACGTGTCCGAGTGGGAGGTCGCCGACGACTTGCACGAAGGACGCCTGGTTCATCTGCTGGCAGAATGGACTCCACCATTCCCGGGGATTTGCCTCTACTACCCGGGCCGCCGCCATGTGCCGGCAGGCCTGCGCGCCTTCATCGACCTCATACAGGAGCGGCGTCGCCACCCCCGGGGCTGAATATGCGCCTCAGTCCGCGATCGCAACGCATGTCCTTGGAGCCGAACTCTCCAGCTGACAGTTTTGAGCAGGAACGTTCTAGACCGATGCCGGCCCGACTCAGACGATCGGCAGCATCACGGGAGCCTGCTCGATGCCTCTGTACACCATAACGACACAGGCTGGCGCGCTGCGTGTACTCATAAACCGGGACGCTGCGGATCGAGCTTGGAATTGTAATTCTGGCTAATGCCGCCACCGGGCGATCCTCAGAGCATTGGCTTCACACCCAACGCGCTGTTCGAGCGATCACGTTGACAGGGTCGGAATCGGCCCTTCATCTTGAGGCCGTCCCGCATATTCAGTCCGAGAAGAATGATGTTCGTCGCGCCGGCAACCAGCTCGAGCGTCTGCACCGTGTAGAAGGCTGTGTCGAACTCGGCGGCCTTCGCCTTGGACGCAAGAAACAGTGCGGACGGGATGAGAACCACGATGCCGTTGCCGGCTATAAACGGCATACGCTTGATCTTCGCACCGATGAGTCCGGCCCGCCGCCCCTTTGCCAGCGAGAAGCCCGAGCCTCCTGTCGCCGCCAGCGCCGGAACCAGCAACAGGAAGCCCCACGGTATGGCCGTCTTGATCACGGTTACGCTCGCGTCTGATGCAAACAACTCACTAAGCGCCGTCGATAGCCAGAAGGTCGCAATGGTCACAAGCGCGACCGCGCCGGCTACTGGATGGAGGAGCTTGGTCATGGTCTCCCTGTCCTTTTCCGAAAGTTTGTTGACTGCGGAGCCGTGAGTAATACCCGGCGACCTAGGCGACGCAGACACCCGAGACGGCAACCTTCTGGAACAGGTGCGGGGAAGAGACGACGGAAGACGGACAGGCGGAGATCTTCGATCTGAACTCAGGGTGCGCGAACGCTGCTCGGAAGTCAGCGGTCGTTTCCCAAACGGCATAGTTCAGATAGGTCGGGCTTTCGCCGATGGCGCGGTGGAGCTGAGTGGAGATGAAGCCAGGCTGGCGCTTCATGAAGACAGCATCGTCTTGCCAGACCTCGAGGAAGCTTTGCTCGTCGGCCTTGTCGAGCGTGACGACATTCACCAGCACGACGGGCCCGGTATCGATACCGAGCTGACGTTCGATCGGAAAGGCAGGGTCTAGCGGGCGTAGCAGCGACATGGATGGCTCCCTTCAATTGGTTGTATGATGCCAATGTGGTATGATAGCATAATAATTTGACATCATGGTGTCAATAGTGATTTATGGTGACAGATGAAAAAGACCAAGCGAACTCCAGCCGGCGAGGCCCTGACCAACCTCATGCTCGACCTGTTCAGGCTCAGCAGCCGACTTTTAACGGTCGGCGATCGGTTGGCGGCGGGTCTTGGGCTGACGAGCGCCCGCTGGCAGATCCTTGGCGCCATTGTGGAGGCAGAGCGCCCCCAGCCCGTCGCGTGGCTCGCCCGCGATCTGGGAGCTAATCGCCAAAACGTGCAGCGGATCGTCAATGACCTGCACGGCGAAGGGCTTGTGGCATTCGAGGCAAATCCGCATCACCGGCGGGCCCAACTCGTCGTCTTGACTGACAAGGGTAAGCGTACCTTCGACACCGCGATGGAATTGCAGGCGCCTTGGGTCAACGGCCTCTCGGAAGGGCTCTCCGTCAAGGACCTGCAAACTGTTCACCGTGTCGTCGCGGCACTACGGAAGAAACTAGAGAGCAAGGACGAACCTGAAGAGCGGGTGTAGCGCAGCAAGCAGAATACGCCTTTACACCAATGCCGGTCGTTACTCGCATGTCGGCAAATGGCCCGACCCGGACCTCCAGCGATGTACGCCTTTGCGCCGCTGTTGAGGGCATACCGGACGCCAAATGCGCCCGACGAAAGGCCACCGCATCCAGGGCTACCACCAATCGTCGTAGATCCACTCCCTTGGCATTCGCGGCCGCGCTCTCGCGTGCGGCAGCTGAGGCGGTCGCTCGGGCTTGCGCAAGGTGATATCCGGCTGCGTCGGAGGCGGCGACGCCTTGGGCGGGTTCTGCTCGGGAACCCTCGCGAACATGCGCTTCATCTCTTCCTGGTTCGCCTTGAGCTGTTCAATCGCCTTTGAAGTGTCGCTCGCCGTTTGTTGCTGGTTGGCCTTGAGCTGTTCGATGTCTCGCTGCATGTTCGCGAGATCGCGCGCTATCGTTTGCAGCAGCTGTGTTTGGTCGGGAAGCGCTGCGGCAGCTGCCGGCGCGGCGGCGTCGGGTGCGGTCTGCGCCAAGAGCGTTGCTTGCGGTGGTGTGGCGTCCGCTGCGGCCACTTGAACCGCAGATGGAGCGGGCTGCGCGGGAAGCGGTGGATTTTCCGGCGGCAATGACGGAGTTGAAACGAGCTGCGGCGCCCAGCGGGCGACGATCAGCTTGGCCCCGCCGCCATAGGACGACTGCAAAGCCAGGGCAGCGACAGCGATGCACGCCGCCAGCGGCAAGCCGACGAGGGCCCGGAGCCGCGCCCTTCCAGGCGGTGATTGAGGGCCAGGTTCGGGCGACGGAGGCCGCGTGGCATCGCGCTCCATTCTTGCAACCTGTTCAGTCAAACGCGCGAGCTGTTCATCCGCCCGCACGATCTGCTCGTGGGCGCGCGCGAATGGTTCATCGGCGTGCGCGATTGAGGTGCCGGGTTCGGTCGCTTTCGGGGCGGGTGTGGAGTTCATTGGCGTTTCCCTTTTCCGTCCAATGTCATCCGAGGATGGTGGTCAACTATCCTTCACCTCCAACTTAAGGCATCACGCAGCCTCCGGAAAGGGCCGGTTCCAACCGGTTGGCAGCAGGCGCACACCATTCATGCGGCCCAACGCCGCCGATGCTCACGGACGCGAGATGGGACGACGAGGCGGCCGCTTTTTCCATTACTGAGCGACAACAGGATGCTCCGGCTCGCCGCCACTGGGCGGGCTTCGCGAGACCCGCACTTTGTCAATTCGGCGGCCTTCCATCCTGACGATCTCGAATCGCCACCCCCTCCATTCAAAATGGTCCCCGGCTGCAGGGATGCGTCCCATGCGATGGAGAACGAACCCGGCCATCGTGTTGAAGCTCGTACGCTCGGCCACCGCTGAAATCTCGAGCCGATCGAGTGCATCGTAAGCCGGCATCATGCCATCCACAAGCAGCGATCCGTCGGCCTGCTCGATGACATCGGGATCTTCATTCGCCACCCCGGAAAGATCGCCGGCCACCACTTCCAAAAGATCGGTCTGGGTCACGATGCCTTCGAGACCGCCGTATTCGTTGACTACCAGCGCCAGACGAACGGGTTGGTCTTTGAATAGCTCAAGCAGCCGAACGATCTGCATCCTCTCGGGAACCACGAGCGGCTGTCGGATACATGTCATCGGATCGATAGGAAGGCCGTCAACGGCCTGATCCAGCAGGTCCCTCTTGACTACCATGCCGAGCGTGTTGTCGATCGCACCGCTGCAAACAAGGATTTGCTCGTGTCTGGATTTCCGAATGACTCGCAGCATTTCCTCGCGGCTGTCGTTCGCATCTACCCAATCAACTTCCGGTCGTGGCGTCATGATGTCACCGATCAGACGCCCACCCATACTGATCACTCGTTCGACAACTTCCTGCTGAACCTGCCGCAAAAGTCCGGCTTGCGCGCTCGCGGACACCAGGAGTTTCAACTCTTCCGGCGAATGCAGGGATTGCTCGGTCCCGCCCGGATGCAGACCGCAAGCCCGCAATACCAGATTGCCGAGGCCATTCAGCAGCCTGATCACGGGCCACAGCAAGAAACGAAAAAATCCAAGCGGTTGGACTATCCACAGCGCCGTCTCCTCGCTGCGCTGCAGGGCAAGACTTTTGGGAGCGAGCTCGCCTAACACGATGTGCAAGGCTGTGATGATGCCGAACGTGATTGTGATCGCGACGGTGTGAGAACCAGCCGAGACGATTGATCCAGGAAGCCCGCTGAGCAGCGGTTCGATAAAGCGCGCGAGCGCCGGCTCTCCGATCCAGCCGAGGGCAAGCGACGACATGGTGATCCCCAACTGCGTGGCCGCGAGATTGGCGTCGAGATTGTCGAGGGCTCTTTGCAATGCTGCAGCATTGGCGCGCCCCAATGTGACCAGTTCCGTGACCCGGCTTCGCCGAACGGCGACCAGGGAGAATTCAGAGGCAACAAAAAATCCGTTGGCTGCGACCAAGACAAGGATTGCCACGATGCCGAGCAACTCAGTTGTACTGCCATCTGCGCTGGGCATATTCTCCTCTTTCGCGTTTCGGCGGATGCCGAAGGGCCGCTTGGTCAAACGAACGACCACCCAAGATGGTTCTGGCTACGCCATTATCGAGATGGTCGAGCGCGAGAAATTGTCGCATTGCGAGGACATTGTATACCGCGCGGTGAATGGTCTCGCCCGGCCTCTCCCCTATCGTGCGCGCCGATTGAATGGAGAGGAGACGGCCTTGACCGAAGCCCTTGCCGCGCAGCTCGCTGGGCTGACGACCCCGCATCTTGCCGACGGCTGCCTTCGCCTTGGCGTTCCAATCCGTGTCGCGCCGGCCGGCGTGCGGCCGCTCGTGCGCGGCATGCGGTGCAGCGGCGTGGCGCGGCCGGTGCGCCATGTCGGCAGCATCGACGTGTTCCTGGAAGTGTTCGAGAAGGTGCAGCCCGGCGAGGTGCTGGTCATCGACAATGGCGGGCGCACCGACGAAGCCTGCATCGGCGACATCATCCTGCTCGAAGGCAAGGCCGCAGGCCTCGGCGGCTTCGTGATCTGGGGCCTGCATCGTGACGACAGCGAATTGTCCGGGATCGGCTTTCCGGTGTTCAGCATGGGCGCGCTGCCGACGGGGCCGCAGCGCCTGCACGCCCGCGCGCCCGACACCTTCGGCCGCGCCAGCTTCGGCCAGCACATGATCACGGCCGACGATTTCGTGGTCGCCGACGATAACGGTGTCATCTTCCTGCCGCGGCAGAACCTCGCCGAGATCGTGAGCGCTGCGAATGCCTATCGCGAGACCGAGGCGCGACAGCTCAAGGCCATGCGGGAGGGCAAGGCCTATCGCAGCCAGACCCGCTTCGCCGACTATCTCGCGCGGCGCGTCAGCGATCCGGCCTACGGCTTCCGCCAGCATCTCAAGGACATCGCGGCGGCGGGGGAGGTCTAGGGCCTGGCCGCAGCGCCTTTGCCCGGCTGCTGTTCCGCAACAGCCGCCGTCATGCTCACCTCGCGTCCTGAGAAACCGTAGAATTACGGATGCGAGCGGATCACGTGCGCCCCACTGATTGAGCCGAACACGCGACGCACCCGCACGTTAGTTTTGCCTTTCCCGAATCGAACCTATCATCCGCATCGTTCGCCGGGATTTTTTGCGAACCACGTCAGGCCGTTCGGCGAGATTTTTGGACGCCGATGAAGTCCTTTTCATTGCACCTGCCGCATCTTTTTTCCGTGCCTTTTTTGAAGGTCGTTCGATGAAAATATCTTTGCAACCCGCAAGGCGGGCTCTTTATCAAACGGTCAGCGCAACCTCAGTCATTTTGCGGCTTGGATTTCCGGCCGCATTCGTCACCGTCGCCTGTTTTGGACGCCTGGCAAACCTGACCGATTGCGTCTTGGCTGTCCTCCTGTGCATGATCGTGACCAGCCTCAGCTGGATGGCCGGGCAAGCCATGAAGCACGTTGTGGACTGAAGCGAGCGGAAAGCACGTCGCGTTCATCATCGGTTGGCTGACCCTCCTCATAGCCGCGTTCGACGCCAGCTACCCCGACGTTCGCGAAACAAATGCGGCGCGCGATGGCTTCGCCTTGGGGACGCTGTATCGCGCGTCCGCTCTCCTGGCGCCTGATCGGTTCCACGAGCAGCGGATCAATCATGTCGCACGGGCGCTGGCACGCGGCTTGGCCGCCGGCAACCTGCGCGCTACACTGATGGCAGCGCCATGAAGTACCGCCTGCCACCGCTGAATGCCCTGCGGCTGTTCGAAGCCGCCGCGCGCCTGCACAGCTTCAGGAGCGCGGCGGACGAGCTCGGCCTGACACCGAGCGCCGTCGGCCACGGCGTGCTTGGCCTCGAACAATGGCTCGGCACGACCCTGTTCCGCCGCACGCCGAAGGGGCTCGCGCTCTCGCGCGCCGGACAACGCTACTATCCGATCGTGTGCCAGGCGCTCGACCTGCTCTCGAAAGGAAGCGAGGAGCTCGGCGGCCACCGCAAGAAGCATGAGCTTGCGATCAGCGCCGCACCGACCTTCGCCGCGCGCTGGCTGTTGCCGCGGCTGCAGGACTTCCGCGACCGCCACCCCGATATCAAGGTGATGCTCGATACCGCGCGCGGTCAGTCGGACCTGGCGAGCGGACAGGCCGATATCGCGATCCGGCTCGGCCGCGGCGACTGGCCCGATCTTGCGGCCGAACTCTTGATGGAAGAGCAGCTCGTGCCGGTGTGTGCGCCGCGTCTCGCCAGGCGCTTGAGCGCGCCCGACCGGATCGACGACGCGCCGCTGATCCATGTCAACAGTGCGAGCGTCGACTGGGACGCCTGGGCCCGCATCACGGGACGGCCCGCGATCGACGCAACCAAGGGTCTCAAATTCGACACGCTGGAGATGGCGTTCGAAGCGGCATGCCAGGGCCTCGGCATCGCGCTCGGGCGCAAGCCGCTGGTCGAGCCGGAGCTTCGCGCCGGCCGGCTGGTCGAAGTCTGCGCGGCCCCCGTGCGCAGCGAAACCGGCTACTGGCTGCTTTGCCCGAAACGAAACGAGGGCAGCACGGCGGTGCGACGGTTCCGCGACTGGATCGCGGCACAGGCACGCCAGGCGGATAATGGTCAAGAGCCGTCCACGCCGCCGCCGGTCAGCCACCGCCGAGGGCGCGAGGCCGCGCGATGAGCCGCCAGCCTCTACCGACCGCCGGGCGCGCGCGCGGCAAAGGCCGCAAGCCGGGACGACGCGCCTCGCAAGTTTCCGCGGCCAAGATGCCGCCGCTGCCGTCGCTGCGCATCTTCGAGGCCGCCGCCCGACACCGCAGCTTCCGCCAGGCCGCGGCCGAGCTCGGATTGACCGGCAGCGCCATCAGCCACGCGATCGACGCGCTGGAAAAATCCGTCGGCGTGCCGCTGTTCGTTCGCGGCGCGCGCGGCGTCAGCCTGACCGCGGCCGGCAGCGACTATCTGCCTTATGTCTCGGAAGCGCTTTCCCTGATCTCCGCCGGGCTATCGCGCATCCCCTACGTGCAGCGCACCGCCCGCCTGCACATCAGCGCAGCGCCGAGCTTCGCGAGCGGCTTCCTGCTGCCGCGCCTGCACCGCTTCCATGCGCGCTTCCCGCAACTCGAGCTTGCGGTCGACACGTCGTTCGAGCCAGCATCCTTCACCATGGATGGCGTTGACCTCGCGATCCGCCACGGTTGGGGCGACTGGCCCCGCACCCAATCGACCCTGCTGTTTACGGAAACCCTGGTGCCGGTTGCTTCCCCCGCCTATCTCGCCCGCGTCGCGTCGGCGCG
Source organism: Bradyrhizobium sp. NP1 (assembly GCF_030378205.1). Classification (NCBI taxonomy): domain Bacteria; kingdom Pseudomonadati; phylum Pseudomonadota; class Alphaproteobacteria; order Hyphomicrobiales; family Nitrobacteraceae; genus Bradyrhizobium; species Bradyrhizobium sp. NP1. The sequence goes on along the minus strand of NZ_CP127385.1, from coordinate 1,905,504 downwards.
CGGCGCGATCGAGTGGCAGGACGTCTCCTTCATCCACACATCGAACTTCCCGTCCGACTGGAGCAACTGGAACGCGCATGCCAAACGGCCGATCACGATCGGCCGGCACCTGACCTTCGACACCGCGGAGATGGCGGTCAGGGCCGCGGCGGCCGGGCTTGGCGTCGCGATCGCGCGGCTTCCGCTCGCGCTTCTGGCGTGCGACGCGATCGTGGAAGTGGCCGATCGCCGCGTTTCGCTCGACGACGGCTACTGGATCGTGCAATCCGAAAACAGTGGCCATCGCGCGCCCGTCGAAGCGCTCAAGGCCTGGCTGATCGAGGAAACCGCCGGCCTGCGCGCCAAGACAGGATCGGCCAAACCGTCGCGGCGGCGCGATCGGTAGGCCGCCAGGCTTTCATCGCGTTCCGGCGCGGATCGCGGCGATGCCATCTGCTCAAGCGATAGCTCCGATCAGAACTGATCACTTGCAGATGCAGCCGGGCACAATAACATCCGGATTCGCTGAGGAGTTAAGTCATGCATCCCGTGAGACGCGCCGAGGAGTTCTGCAAGCGCCTTGGTATCCGTACCCCGATCCTGCTGGCGCCGATGGCGGGCGCGTCGGCGGCCTCGCTCTCGATTGCGGTCGCCAATGCCGGCGGGCTCGGCTCCTGCGGCGTCCTGCTGATGAAGCCCGACGAGATCCTCGGCTGGTCGCGCGAGGTTCGCGCCAATAGCAACGGCGCATTCCAGCTCAATGTCTGGATTCCCGATCCGCCGCCGCTGCGCCACGCGGCGCGCGAGGCCGAGCTGTGCACATTCCTCGGCCAGTGGGGGCCCGCGGTGGCGAAGGAAGCCGGCGATGCGGCGCCGCCCGATTTCGACGCGCAGTTGGCGGCGATGCTGGAGGCGGGTCCGCCGATCCTCTCCTCCGTGATGGGTCTTTATCCGCCGGTCTTCGTCAAGGAGATGAAGAAGCGCGGCATCATCTGGTTTGCCAACATCTCGACCGTCGCAGAAGCAAGGCAGGCGGAGGCCGCGGGCGCCGACGTGATCGTGGCGCAAGGCAGCGAGGCCGGCGGACATCGCGGCAGCTTTGCCGCAGATGACGCGATCGCAAAGCAGGTCGGGCTGTTCGCGCTGCTGCCGGCGGTGGTCGACGCGGTGAAAGTGCCTGTGGTTGCGACCGGCGGCATTGCGGACGCTCGCGGGGTTGCCGCCGCCCTGATCATGGGGGCGAGCGCCGCGCAGATCGGAACCGGTTTCCTGCGCTGCCCCGAGGCGAAGATTCATCCGGCGTGGGCGGACGCGCTCGGCCGCGCCGCGCCGGAGGACACGATGGTGAGCCGCGCGTTCTCCGGGCGGGCGGGACGCAGCCTCGCCACCGATTACGTGAAGGCCGCAACGGCGGCGTCCGCACCGGAGCCCGCCCCCTATCCGGTGCAGCGCGGCCTCACCGCCGCGATGCGCAACGAGGCGGCCAAGGCCGGCAATATCGAATGCATGCAGGCGTGGGCCGGACAATCCGCAGGGCTTGCGAAAGCGATGCCGGCGGGCGAGCTGCTCACCAGCCTCTGGGACGGCGCGCGCAAGCTGCTCGGCGGCTAAGCGCGCCTAGCGCCGCAGCGTGCAGGTCGCATCCTTCTCGTCCGACAACGGGCAAAGGCGGCGCCGCGCCGGTTGAGCCAGCGCGGGTGCAAGCAACGTCGTCAGCGCGATCGACCCGACCTGCGCGCGCTCGATCAGCTCCTGCGCCGCCCGGCCCGCTTCGAGCGCATAGTCCGGCTCGTGATGGACGATGCCGTGCATGATCGCGCCTTCCAGCAGGATCACCAGGCGCCGCGCCAGCGTATCCGCCTGCTTCATACCATCCCGCGTCAGCCGCTCGAACAGGCCGCGCTCGATCTCCTTCTTGTAGCGGCGCGCGGCTGCCACGCCGGGATGCCCGGGCAGGCCCGCCAGCTCCGCCGCCGCGCGCGTGAAGGCGCAGCCCTTCCAGCGGATGTCGCGGGCGCGCGCCGCGATCTCCTCGAAAGCCGCCGCGACGAACTGGGCCGCGTCGAGCTCGACCCTGTCGAGGATCGTGTCGAACACGCCGTCGCGCAAGGATTCGCGGTCCTCCAGCGCCGCGGCGATCAGGTCATCCTTGCTGCGGAAGTGATAATAGAGGGTGCGCTTGGTGATCCCTGCGGTTGCCGCGATCCGATCCACCGTCGCGCCGCGCACGCCCTCCGTATCGAACAGCAGCACCGCCGCATCCAGGATCCGGCGCCGTGTCGGAGCCCTGTCCTCAACCTTGTTCACCTCGAGCCTCCTTATCCGGCAACAAGCCATTGTCTTGCCGGCGAAAGTCGATCTCAGCCATGGCGGCGCAACAAGCGCAAAAAATTACGCCCGCTGATGAATTCCGCTCACACCGGACAGGCTGCCCCGCGCTATACCGCCTGGTGCATTGCCGCGGTGCGGCGCTGCCTCTATCGCTCGAAGCATCGCCGACGCCGCGCGGGTTACGGCCACGATGCGCGCGGCAAGGAGACCGGAACCATGTCCCAGCCAGACAAAGCCGCCGCGCCCGGCACCGAGATCGAAATCTGGTTCGAGTTCGGAAGCAACTACAGCTATCTCAGCGTGATGCGGATCGAGCAGGCGGCCGCACTGGCCAGCGTGCGCGTCGCGTGGCAACCGATGCTGCTGGGTGCGATCTTCCGCGCGCTCGGCTTCGCCAACGCGCCGTTCCTGCTTCAGAAGGAGAAGCTCGCCTATGTGCAGAAGGACATGGCGCGGCAATGCCGCAAATACGGCCTGCCGCCATGGGCGCCGCCGACGGTGTTTCCGCGGCTCGGCGTGCTGCCGCTGCGCATCGTGCTGGTCGGCAATGGCGCTTCCTGGACCGGCGCGTTCTGCCGCGAGGTGATGAAGCTCAATTTTGTCCTCGACCAGGACATCAACGACGCGGCGCCGATGACGAAGATCCTCGATGCGCTCGGGCTTCCCGGAGACGACATCGTCGCGCAGGCGCAATCCGAGCCGATCAAGGCGCGCTTGCGCGCGCAGACCGAGGCAGCGCGTGAGCGCGGCATCTTCGGCGCCCCCACCTTCTTCGTCGCCGGCGAGATGTTCTGGGGCGACGACCGGCTCGACGATGCGCTGGCCCATGCGAGCGCACTGCAAGCAACTCACGCCAAATCACCCTGAAGGAGACACATTCCATGCCCGTCCGTATCGAGAAGAAGGAGCGCGTCGCGACCGTGATCCTGTCGCGCCCCGAAGCGCGCAACGCGGTCGACCCCGATCATGCCGAGGCGCTGTACGAGGCTTTCCTGAACTTCGACCGGGACGATGCGGTCGATGTCGCGGTGTTCTGCGGCGAGGGCGAGGCGTTCTGCGCCGGCGCCGACCTGAAGAGCCTCGCGAAACGCGGCATCGCCACCGCCGAGAACCGGGCCACGCACAAATCGCTGGAGTTCTCGGGCTTCGGCATGCCCTTGCCGCGCGGACCGATGGGCCCGACGCGGCTGAAGCTCGGCAAGCCCGTGATCGCGGCGATCGAAGGCCCGGCGGTCGCCGGCGGCCTCGAGCTTGCGCTGTGGGCGGACTGCCGCGTGATGGCGGAGAGCGCCTATATCGGCGTCTACAACCGCCGCTGGGGCGTACCGTTGACCGATGGCGGCACCGTGCGGCTGCCGCGGCTCGTCGGCGAAGGCCGCGCGCTCGAGCTGATCATGACCGGCCGCAAGGTCGAGGCCGAGGAATGCCTGCGCATCGGGCTCTGCGAGAAGGTCGTCGCGAACGGACAGGCGCGTGCCGCCGCCGAACAGATGGCGCGGCAGATCGCGCAGTTTCCTCAAAGCTCGCTGCGCGCCGACCGCCGCTCGGTCTATCTGCAATATGGCCTGCCCGAAGGCGCCGCGCTGGAACGCGAATGGTACAATTGCACGGGAACGTTCAACGCGGAAGGCGCCGCCGGCGTGGCGCGCTTTGCCGCGGGCGCCGGTCGCCATGGCGATTTCGGCCACACCGCGGCAGGTTGAATCGCAGCGCCGAAGCCGCGCAGCCATGACGGGCGGTCAGCCGCCGTCATGGCTGGCATCTTTCCCCGCATCAGCCCGGCTGCTTGGCGCTCTCCATCAGCGACGGCTCGAATCCCGGCTGCTGGTCCTTGCCGAATTGCTGCAGCGAGAGATCGCGGCCGAGCGTCTCCGGTAGCAGCAGCGAAGCCAGCACGAACACGAAGGCGCAAGGCAGCGCGACCGCGATCATGCCCGACAAGAGCCCGCCTTCCAGGTGGCTCGCGGCGATCGGCACCGCGATCGGCGCGATGCTGCCGAGCCCGCGTCCGGCCATGTAGAAGGTCGACACCGCGGTGGCGCGCAGGCCCACCGGATAGAGCTCGGAGATCCACACGCCGTTGACCGCGAGCGACACGTTGCCGATGCCAAACATGATGTAGAGCCAGAACATCGGCCATTCCAGCTTCGAGCCGGCATACAGCGTGTGACCCCAGATCGCCATGCCGATCAGCGAGCCGATCCAGAACATCGCGGGCACGATCGCGCCCATCCGCCGTCCGGCGCGGTCGTTGAAGAAGCCGTTGCTGATATAGGCGATGCCGCTGCAGACCGAGAGCAGGATCGCGGTGGTGCGCACCACATCGCCCGGCGTCTGCATGTCGCGCAGCAAGAGCGACGGGATGAAGGAGAGGATGCTGTAGTAGCACAGCATGTAGCTCATCATCCAGATCAGCGCGGTGATGGTCTGCCGCGCCAGCCCGTGGCGGAAAATGTCGACCAGCGGCGTGGTCTGCGACTGCTCCACCGCCTTGACGGCGCCGGACTTGCGCAGCTCGTTATATTGCTGCCAGATTTTCGATTCCGGCATGAAGAAGCGGATGAAGATGATCAGGAGGATCGGCGTGCCGCCGGTCAAAAGGCCGATGCGCCAGCTCCATTCGACGCTGAACGTCGCGATCAGCCAGATGCCGACGATCGACGCGGCCGACGACGCGATCACCGCACAGCCCTGCAGCACCGAGGTGCCGAGGCCACGGTTGCGCTTCGGCCAGGCCTCGTTGAACAGCACCATGCCGGCACCGTATTCGCCGCCGAGCCCGATGCCGGTGATGAAGCGCAGCACCGCGAGCGACCAGAAGTCCCAGGCAAAGGCCGACAGGACGGCCGCAATCGAGAACAGCGCGATCGTGAACTGCAGCGAGGTCTTGCGGCCGAAACGGTCGCCGATGGTGCCGAACAGCGCGCCGCCGATCGCCGAGCCGAACAGCGTCAGCGCCTGCAGCGTGCCGGCCTGCGTCAGCGAGATCGACATCGATTTCTGGATCGCCGGCAGCAGGAAGGGAAAGATCAGAACGTCATAGAAATCGAGGATGTAGCCGAGCATCGCGGATATCAGGATCGAGTACCGCTGCTTGGTCGTATAATCCGTGACGTTCGCGTCAGTCGCGGCAGTTGCCATTGTGTTTCCCCCTTTTGTCCAGCCACGTTTCAAGCGCCGTTTCGTGATCGGACGGCGCTCATCTCCCCGGCGCGCGCAGGTCCTGCCGCACGAAATTGCCCCGATCGAGGATGTGCATGTCGTCGAGCCACAGGCTGCAGCCGCGCATCGGGATGTCGAGATGGCAGGGCGTGTCGTTGCTGCCGCCCAGTTCGGTGTTCGGACCGGTCGAGAACAGCACGTTGCCGTAGAACGACAGCGCGTTCATCACGTGCTCGCTGGCGAGCCTGCCGGTCGACGCGAAGTGATGCCATGCCGCGCGCTCATTGGAGCCCCAGCCGATATGCGAGATCGCGTAGCCGCGCGGATCGTTGAAGCTGTCGATGTAATTCCTGATCAGCAGCGCGTCGGTGCCCTCGCCTTCGATCGCCGTGATCATGCCGCGCCTGACCGTCAGCTTCACCGGCGACTGGATATAGCGCTTGAACGCGCACAGGATATCGCCCGGCGACAGCACGACCGTGCCCTCGATGTCGCCGTCGGTGCCTTGCGTGAAGGCAAAGCCCGACGGCCAGTGGTCCCAGCGCCCGGGCTCGTCGGTGTAGCCATATTCGGAGATGACGGGATATTGCGTGAGGCCGTAGCGGATGTCGGTGCCTGCGGGCGAGGTGATCCGCATCGCCTTCGCCGCGATCAGCAGCTCGCGCGACAGCTCGACCCGCCGCCGCAGATCCTCGGTCGGAAACATCTGCTTGAGGATATGGAACGGCTCCATCACGCGCAGGATGCGGGCGCCGGCGGCCTGGATCTCGGCCTGCTCGGCGGAGAACAAAAGTCCGAGCAGGTCGATCACCATGTCGGCCTGCTTCAGCATCTCGATCGCCGGCCGATTTCCCGTGAGCGCATGACGCCCCTGCACGCCGGCGACCTTCACCTGCCCGTATTTGAGGACGTTGACGTGAAAGGTGGTGGCGCCAAAGCTCTGCGCCGCCAGCATGAAGGTCTGCGCGTAGTCGGGGTGGTCGTTGCCGCCGCTGAGCACCGCGACGACCTCGCCGCTCGTCACCTTGCACAGCCGCAGCTCTTCCTTGAAGACATCAAGCATCTCGACATCGACAGATGTGCCCGACATAGGCTCCTCCTTATGTGTTCGTTGACGGCCGCGAGAACCGCACGCCCAGCACGTCGCCGAGCGCGGCAAGCAGCCCTTCGAGGTCGTCGATCTGCATCTGGTGCCCCGCATTCTCGACGCGGCGGATCGCAATCGACGGCAGCAGCGCGCGGATTTCCTGCTCGTCCTCGGGACGGATCACCCCGCCTTTGCCCGCGACGATCAGTGCCGCAGGCACCGCAACCCCGGGCAGGTCGGCATGGATGTCGTCCTCGTGGAAGCCGCGATGCGTCACGGTCACTGCGCGCTCGTCGCAGGTCGAAAGCCACTCGGCGCGGGTGAGAAGCTGCGGTTCGGGCCAGACCGACGGCGTCGCTCGCAACAGGTCCTCGACCTCGCCGCGCCTGGCCGCCGCGATCAATTCGAGCAGCGCCGGAAGCGGCGACGGATAGGGTCGCCGCCCCGGACCCGAGACCGGCGGATCGGCCAGCACGATTCGCGCAAGCCCCGCTGGCCGTGCGCGCGCCGCGCGGATCGCGATCCGCGCCCCCATCGAATGACCGAGGATGGTGTAGGACGACAGGCGAAGACGGTCGGCGAACGCGACGACGTCCTGCGCGCAGGCGTCGAGCCCGTAATCGAGATGCTCACCGGCTTCCGAAAGGCCGCGGCCGCGCACGTCGAGCACATATACGTCGAAATGCTCGCAGAGCCGCGCCGCCACGAAGGCCCACATCGCCGCCGGGCTCGCGATCCCCGGCACCAGCAGCAGTGCCGGTCCCCTGCCGCCGAAGCGCAGATAGTGCTGGCGGATGCCGTTGGCGCGGACGTGAGCGCCATAGAGCAGGCCGGGCGAATGGGGCGCGACGGATGCCATGTCAGGCGCCGCCGGGGAGGCTGTCGAGGCGGGTGAGCACGTCGGCCGTCGGCATCACATCGGCATACTTGCTCGCCATGTCGAACAGGTTCACCGCATGCGAGGTCGGCGAGCGGTCGAACACCGCGTCCTCGGGAACAACGATCTTGAAGTTGAGCGCGCAGCCATCGACCGCGCTGGCGCGAACGCAGCCGCTGGTCGTGCAGCCCGTGATGACGAGCGTGTCGACCTTGAGCCCGATCAGGTAGCTCGACAGCGACGTGCCGAAGAACGCGCTCGCCTGCTTCTTGGGAATGCGGATGTCGGAAGCCCGTGGCGCGATCTCCGCGACGAAGTCGTAGCCTTTCGCCGGGATCGCCATCACGCCGGGCACCTTGGCCGCGAAGGAATCGCGGTCGTGCTCGGTCTTGGGCGCGACGAACGGATAAAGGATCGGCCAGCCCCGCGCTCGGAACACCTCGACCAGCGAGCGGATGTGCACGACGGCGTGCCAGCCGGCCTCGCCGCAGCTCACCGAATACTGCTTGATGGCCTCGCGGATCGGCTGCGGCCGGTCGCCGACCGAGCGGTACTGCACATCGATCACGAGCAGCGCGGGCCGCGTGCCGAAGCCGCCCGGCGCCCCAAGGCCGGCGATGCGATAGGTCTCGCACTCGCTCTCGGGGATGATGCCGTCCCAGGGACGCCTGCGCGGGGACATCTACGCCTCCGCGCCGACCAGGCCGCCGCCCGATCGCAGCTTCACCGACGTCGCGTCGTAATCGTAGATCCAGTTGTAGCGCGCCGCATTCTGCGCCGGCCCCCATTGCGACAGGATGTAATCGCCCGCTGTCTCGCGCGAGGCCAGCGCCGCATTGTGGAAGATGCCCTGCATATCGGCGGCGCGGCGCGCGGTGGTCTCGGCGCGCTCCTTGCGCTCGTTCTGATACAATTCGAAGGCGCGCACCGGATCGGCATTGGCTTCGAGGTAGCGGCTGAGCACGCAGGCATCCTCGATCGCCATGTTCACGCCCTGCCCGAGATAGGGAACCATGGAGTGGCAGGCATCACCGAGCAGCGTGACGCGTCCCTTGCTCCATCGCGGCAGCGGCTCGCGCACGAAGATGCCCCATTTGTGCAGGGTGTCGACGTGGGTGATCATCTCGATGATGTCGGGATGCCAGCCCGCGAAATCCCTCAGGCAGTCCGCCGGGTCGCCCTTCACCGACCAGGACTCCAGCTGCCATTCGCTATGCTCGACCTGCGCGGAGAAGGTGAGCAGCGCGGTGTCCTGCCAGCGCACGGGATAGACGGTGACATGGGCCGACGGGCCGACCCAGGTGTAGACCGCGTGCCTCGCCTGATGCGGCGCGAGGCGATCGACCGGCACCAGGCCGCGCCACGCCAGCGCGTTGGTGTAGCGGCTCTCGACCTGTCCGAACGCCTGCTCGCGGATTCTGGAATGAATGCCGTCCGCGCCGATCAGCGCGGTGCCGACCGCCTCGGAGCCGTCTTCGAGCTTGAGCGTGACCTTGCCGTCGGCCTCGGTGAAACCAGCGCAGCGCGCGTTGAGGTGGATCGCGCCGGGCTTCAGCCGCTGCACCGCGTCCTGCAGCATGCGCAGCAGATGCGCGCGCAGCAGCACATAGGGCTTGTGCGACGCGGCCGAGGCTCCCGCCTCGTAGAGCGGCCATTTCTCGCCGCTGTTCCAGAGCCGGATCGCGCGCTCGGAGGCGGCGATCGCGGCGCGCTCGAGCTCGTCCTTCAGGCCGAGGTCGAACAGCACGCGCGCGCCGTTGGCGGAGATCCACAAGCCGGCGCCGACCTCGCGCAGCTCCGGAGCCTGCTCATAGACGTCGCAATCGATGCCCCGGTGCAGGAGCGAGAGCGCGGTCACCAGCCCACCGATGCCGGCGCCGGCGATCAGGATGCGATGGGACGAGGAGGTTGGCCTGGTCGGTTTCACGAGACTTCACCTGTTCTGCTGTTATGCCTTGACTAAGCCTTGACTTGCGCCTTGACGCCTTCGCGCCCCGGCGGGACGAGGCTCTTCACAGCCTCGAGGATTTTCACGTAACCGGTGCAGCGGCAGAGATTGCCGCGCAGGTGATGGCGGATTTCATCGTCGCTCGGCGATGGATTGCGGCTGAGCAGGTCCGTCACGGCGACGATGAAGCCCGGCGTGCAGAAGCCGCACTGCGCCGCGCCGTGATCGACAAAGGCCTGCTGGATGCGGGACAGGCCGGCCTCCGGGCTGAGACCTTCGATCGTGACGATGCTGCCCTGATCGGCATCGGCCGCGAGCGTCGTGCAGCTCGACACCGGCTGCCCGTTCAACAGCACGGTGCAGGCGCCGCACACCTCCATGTCACAGGAGCGCTTGGTGCCCTTCAGCTTGAAGTGATCGCGAAGCAGGTCGATCAGAAGCCGGTTCGGCGGAAATTCCGCCGCGACCTCGCGTTCGTTCAGCGTAAAGCTGATCGCCATCGTCGCCGTCGTCATGGGCGCCCCCCGAGCGCGGCCTGGTGGGCGTCGGCGATGCAGCGCTGCAGGAGCGTTGCCGCCAGATGCCGCTTGTAGTCGGCGCCGCCATGGCGGTCCGAGATCACTTCGAGAGCGTCGAGCGCATGCGGCAGCAGCTCGGCGATCCGGCCGGACGCCTTGGCGGTCTCGACGCCGCCCAGAGCCTGCTCCAGCGCCTCGACCGCCTGGGGCCTGGGTCCCAGCGCGCCGAAGCGGATGCGGGCGGTTTCGATCGTGCGGCCGCCTTTCGCGAGCCGCCAGCTCACGCCGACGCCGACCGAGGGTCGCTCACCATGACGGAAGCGCCGGTAGGCCGAAGGTCCGGCCTGCGCGGGAATCACGATGTGGGAGAGCAACTCGTCGTCGCGGCGCGCGGTCTCGAATTCGCCGAGCACGAACTCGTCGGCAGCGACCATCCGCTCGCCCTGCGCGCCGACGAGATGAAGACGCGCGCCGAGCGCGGCGAGGAAGGTGCCGGGATCGGCATGCGGCTCGGCAAAGCAGAGATTGCCGCCGATCGTGCCGACGCTGCGCACCCGGATATTGGCGACCTGCGAGCAGAGCCGGCCCAGCGCCGGCAGCACCTGCTGAACCAGCGCGCTTTCCTCGATCTGGCGATGGGTGGCGCGCGCGCCGATGGTGAGCTCGCCGCGCTCGGAAAGAGCGATGCGGTCGAGCTGCGGGATGCGCTTGAGGTCGATCAGGCGGTCGGCGCGCAGCACCCGCATCTTCAGGGCGAGCAGCAGCTCGGTGCCGCCGGCATAGAAGAAGGCGCCGTCGGACCCGCTGATGCCGCGGACCGCCTCGGCGACGGCGGTCGGACGCAGATAGTCGAATGCCGCCGGCCGCATCAGACCGTCTCCAGCACGGCACGGAGCCGGGTCTCGAATTCCTGGAAGTTCTGCTCGGCGCGCCGCTTGATCACGGACATGCCGAGCGTCGCAAGCCGGCCCTGCACGTCGAGCTGTGCGCTGACATTGAGCTTCGCGCCGTGCCCTTCGCGGACCAGCGTGACCTCGAGCGCAACCGACAGCCGCGTGCCGGTGAACTTGTCGCGGCCGGTCGCGTGCATGCCGACCCGCGAGGGCTCGACCACTTCGTCGACCACGATGTCGGCCGGCACTTCGAGCTTGAACGGGCCGATCTTCTGCTTCACCGTCGCCTTGTAGGTGGCGAGCCGCACGATCTCCTCGACATTCTCGCAGCCGGGAATGCATTCGGAGATGCGCTTGACGTCCGTAAGCACGCCCCACATCCGCTCCGGCGCCGCCGGCAAATCCATCGACATCGCAAACTGCACGCCTCAGCTCCTCTGCTTCAGGGCGCGCCACACCTTTTCCGGTGTCAGCGGCAAATCGGTTACGCGGACCCCGTGCGCGGCAAAGATCGCATTCGCGATCGCGGGCGCGATCGGCAGGATGGCGCCCTCGCCCATGCCGCGGGCACCTTGCGGGCCAGGCCCGTCGCCATGCTCGATCAGGATGGTGTGCAGCGTCCTCGGGATGTCCTCGATGGTCGGGATCGCGTAGTCGATCGGCGTCGCATTGACGGGCTGGCCGTCTTCGAACACGAGCTCCTCGAACAGCGCGTGGCCGAGCCCCTGGATGGTAGCGCCCTCGTCCTGCCCCTCGGCGGCAACGCGGTTGATGACGCGGCCGACGTCGGCCGCGGTGCCATATTGCCGCAGCGTGATCTCTCCGGTGTCCTCGTCGACCACGACTTCGGCAATGCCGGCCGCGGTCTCCCAGAACAACGGCGCCTGGGCAAACGCGCCATTCTTCGAGCGCGGCGTGATGGCGCCGCGGCCGATGACCTCGCCGGAATCGACGCCGAACGTCTTGTGGAACACGGTCTCGAACGGAATCGTCGTGGCGCCGTCGGACAGCCCGCCGGGAACCAGCACGAGCTTCCCGCCCTCGACACCGAGCACGTCGGCCGCCATCGCGATGATCTGCTCGGCCGCATCGCGCGCGGCGGCTTCAACCGAGAGGCCGACGATGACCGTCGAGCGGCTGGCGCCGGTACCCCAGTCGAACGGCGCGATCGCGGTGTCGGTGGCGAGCACGGTGACCGCCTCGACCGGCTGGTTGAGCGCCTTCGCGGCGATGTTGGCCATGGTGGCCTGCACGCCCTGCCCGATCTCGACACTTGCGACCGCAATCAGGATCGAACCGTCGATCTTCAACCGGACCAGCGCATTCGACATCGGGACGATGCCGGGATCGGACGCACCGACCGCAAGCCCACGGCCGACCCGTTCGCCGTCGACGACGTTGGTGACGACGGCCTGGCCGACAGCGCCCATCAGCTCACCCATGTCGATGTCGAGCGGACGCAAATCGGGGCGGATCCGCTCGCCGCGCGAGGCAAGGTTGCGCAGTCGGAATTCGGTCGGGCTGAGCCCGATCCGGGCTGCGATATTGTCCATGTGGGATTCGGCCGCCCAGACCGCCTGCGGCCCGCCGATCGAGCGGAAGGCCGCACCGGGCACCTTGTTGGTGTAGACCGCCATCGACTCCAGCTTGAGGTTCGGAATCACATAGGGGCCGATGATGCGGTTGGCGGCCTTGGTCGCGATCGCAGGACCGGTGTCGGCATAGGCGCCGCCGTCGAGCACGATCCTCGCGCTCTTGGCGAGAATCCGGCCTTCCGTATTGACCGCGGTGCGGATGCAGATGTCAGCGCTGAGCCTTCGGCAGGTCAGCATCGATTCCGACAGCGATTGCGCCAGCCGCACCGGGCGGCGCAGCTTCCACGACGCCGCCGCCACGAGCGGCTCGATCTTGACCGAGGCCTTGCCGCCGAAGCCGCCACCGACGAACGGCACGATGACGCGAACGCGCGCCAGCGGCAACCCGAACAGGCGCGACAGCGTCTTCTGCACCGCCGCCGGCGTCTGCGCGCCGGCCCAGACCGTGAGCTGGT